>JAQXFT010000183.1 GCA_029005335.1 Oscillospiraceae bacterium | reverse complement strand
TGGAAACAAGTGGAGCTTTTTCGGGTTGTACAAGTCTTAAAGATATAACATTTTCAGATTCGCTGGCATATATCGGACGTAACACTTTCAAGGATACACTCTGGCTTGAAAATCAGCCTGATGGTATGGTTTATATAAATGATATAGCATACAAATATAAGGGGAAATACAGCGGTGACGGTGAATTTAAAATCAGGGACGGTATCAAAGGCATTTCGGGCGGAGCTTTTGAAAATATAAGCGGTATCGAATCAATAATTACTCCGAAAAGCCTTTACGAACTCAACGGAGAAGAATTTATTTACTGCAATGATTTGAAATCAGTAACTGTTCTCAATCCCGAATGCAGAATAGATTACATTCTTGTTGATGACAATACTTTCCCTGATATTGATTACCCGAGCATATTCCATGGCACTATAAAAGGCTATAACGGTTCAACTGCTCAGGCATATGCAAAGGAACAGGAAAATGAATTTATAATGCTGGATTCTGATTTATCTGAACTTAAAGGCGATGCAAATCTTGACGGAATCGTTGATATTGCTGATGTAGTCGCCGTATCTTCATATGTCGGTGACCCCGAAAGTAATCCGCTTGACCCTCAGGCTGTTATAAACTGTGATGTACAGAATACAGGCGACGGCATTACATCGGGTGATATACTTATGATTCAGCAGTATATTTCGGAAATCGTTAAATCCCTGAGCTGAAATCATATTGTCTTCTGATGAGGGGCGAACTTTATTCGCCCCCTTTTCAATTTTATTTGCCAAAAAAAACTCCTGAAAAATAAAATTTGTATTGACAAATCACAAAATATATGGTATAATGTGAATTAATGTAATAATATAAAATATTAATAATCAGGAGGTTTTAATTATGTTTAAAAGAAGCTTTGCAGGACTTTTTGCAGGAATCTGCCTTATTGCCAGCACTGCTCCGACCATGCCGGCTTTAGCAGAAGAATCAGACAGCTATTCTATGAAGGTCTCTGTAAACCTGAGTGGCGAAAAAAAGGAAATCAGTCCATATATCTATGGTGTAAATGAATACGGAACAGGAAGCAACCTGAAAAATATAACGGTAAAAAATACCCGTCAGGGCGGTAACCGCTATACAGGATATAACTGGGAGACAAACTGGTCAAACGCCGGTGAAGACTGGATGCACAGCTCCGATACCAATATCGGTGACGCTTCCGACGGTGCAGGATATGCTGCAAGAAAGCTCTCAGAAACCTGCGAAAAATACAATATTCCTTATAAAATGGCTACACTCCAGATGGCAGGCTATGTTGCTGCCGATAAAAACGGGACTGTTACTGAAGCTGAGGCTGCTCCGTCTGCACGCTGGAATAAGGTGGAATTCCGTAAAAACGGTGAACTTTCCCTTACTCCTGACCTGACAGACAATACTGTATATATGGACGAATATGTAAACTATCTCGTAAAAACTCTTGGTGATGCTTCCACGTCAACGGGTATTCAGGCATACAGCCTTGACAATGAACCAGTACTCTGGAATGATACACACCCAAGAATACACAGCGAAGAAGTTACCAACAAGGAACTTGTTTCAAAGTCTATTGAGCTTGCAAAGGTCGTCAAGGAAATTGACCCGAAAGCAGAAGTATTCGGCCCTGCATTCTGGGGAATGCTGCCCTGCATACAAATCAGTGAATCAGATTCCGACTGGCAGACAGTCAAAAACAATTACAGCTGGTATCTTGATTATTACCTCCAGCAGATGGCTGATGCAGAAAAAGAATCCGGAAAAAGACTTCTTGATGTAATAGATGTGCATTACTATGCTCAGGACTGCTCAACTGATGAAGCAAGATTACAGGCGGCAAGAAGCCTTTATGACCCTGACTATGTGGAAAACAGCTGGCTTCAGCCGTATATGGGACAATACTTCCCGTTTATCCCGAATATTCAGGAATCAATTGACAAGTATTATCCCGGAACTAAGATTGGTATTTCAGAATATAACCTCGCAAATATAGCAGATGAAAAAAACACCGGAAAATCTGTTGTTTCTGCAATCGCAGAAACTGAGGCTCTCGGCTGCTTTGCGGATAATGGCGTATACTTTGCAACCTATTGGGGAACTCTTCCGGAATGTCCTTATGTTGAGTCCGCCATAAACCTCTACACCAACTATGACGGTGAAGGTGCTTCATTCGGTGATACACTTGTAACAGCAAAAACAGAAGATATCTCCAAAGCAACAGCTTATGCTTCTGTCAACGGAGATGATGATTCAAATGTTACAATGGTTCTTTCCAACAAGGATATGTCCAAATCAGAAAATGCTGTTATTTCTCTTGAGGGTACTTCAACAAATTATAAAAGTGCTGTAGTATATGCTGTAACTCAGGACAGCAGTGATATAAGAATAATTGACGTTCAGAATGACCTTTCCGGCAATAATCTGACTGTCGAGCTTCCTCCGCTGTCCGTTGCACAGATTGTTCTTTCAGATAAGCCGACTGATAAAAAAGTTTATGAAGCTCCCGATATAAGAACTGAAGAAATTACTTATAAAATTGAGGAACTTGAGCTTTCTCAGAACGGCTATCCTATGATTCCTCTTGGCGATAAGGCAAACCTGAAAAATATTGTTATCAATACAACTGCTTACTCCAATGCAGGCTCATCATATGGCGGTGGCGGTGGCGGTCTCTGCTTCAATCATGTTATCCCAAACGGCAAGACTGATGAAGTATGGGCAAGCAAAGCTGTTTCATGGTCACTCGGTACAGCAGATGTCATAATTCCTTTTGATGATGAATTTACTGTTGTCAAAGACCCTGTTGCAAATACATCTGAAGTTGTAAATGCAGTCTGCAATGATGAATATGCAGAACTTCAGGGAAGCTGGTGGAAATATTCCGAAAAGAATCCGAACGGCGAAGATATCACTGTTGAATATAATTCCATTACTCTGGTCTATGAGTATGAAAATACAAGCGGAAATACCATAATTCATGGTGATGCAACCCTTGACGGAAATGTTGATATTGCTGATGTAGTTGCTTTAGCTTCATATATCGGTGACCCCGAAAATAATCCGCTTTCAGCTCAGGCTATTATAAACTGCGATGTACAGAATACAGGCGACGGTCTTACGTCCGGTGATATACTCATGATTCAGCAGTATATCGCTGAAATCATTAAAGCACTGAATTAAAAATCCGCTCAGACTGCATAAAATTACATAGACAACGGGCGACCATTGGTCGCCCTTTTTCCGCAAACCAGAGCAACATATATTTTCCAACCTATGTAAAAATCTTCTTAAAACTATTACATTCAGAAGATTTTTTTTAATAATACTTGCAAAAGCTTATAATAAATGATATAATATATACAGCTTTTATGCAAATGATTTTTAAGGAGGATATTCTATGAATTACGGCTTTTTTGACCTTGCCGACAAAGAATATGTAATAACAAGACCTGATACCCCTGCACCCTGGGTTAACTATCTCGGAGACCCTGAATACGGTGCAATTATCTCAAATAACGCTTCCGGCTACAGCTTTGTGAAATCCGGTGCTAACGGACGTATACTCAGATACAGATTCAATTCTGATATGGCTCTCCCCGGAAGATACATCTATATCAGAGATAACGATTTGAATGACTACTGGTCCGCATCATGGCAGCCCGTCGGAAAACCTCTCGATAAATATAAATCCGAATGTCGTCACGGTACTGCCTATACTGTCATAACAAGCGAATATGCAGATATAAAATCAGAAACAACTTACTATGTACCATACGGAAAAACCTATGAAGTATGGCGTACTAAAATCACAAATAACAGCGATAAGGAAAGAAATCTTTCAACATTCGGTTTCGTTGAATTTACAAATGAAGACAACTACGAACAGGACCAGGTAAATTTACAGTATTCTCTTTTTATTTCAAAAACTGAATTTAAAGACAACAAAATTCTCCAGACTATCAGCGGTAACAGTGAAAAAGACTGCCGGAACAGATTTTTCGGAATGGTCGGTGCGGATATTACAGCTTCCTGCGGTAATCTCTCCGACTTTATAGGAAACTACAGAACCTATTCAAATCCGGTTGCCGTTGAAAAAGGCAAGTGCAGTAATACCATGAATTACAACTCAAATTCATGCGGCGCTTTACAGTCAGATATAACTCTCAAAGCCGGCGAAACTGTTGAACTTGTTTATATTCTCGGTCAGCGTAACAATGAACAGGCAGACGAAATTTTAAACCAGTACAAGCAGTCCGGAAAGGTTGATTCTGAAATAAAACAGTTAAAGGACTACTGGCACGGTCAGCTCTCAAACTTCAGGGTTGAAACTCCTTCGGACGAATTCAACAATATGATTAACGTATGGAATGCTTACCAGTGCTTTATAACTTTTATATGGTCAAGAGCTGCTTCATTTGTATACTGCGGTCTCAGAAACGGTTACGGCTACCGTGATACTGTTCAGGATATTCAGGGTATAATTCACCTCAACCCCGAACTCGCCTGCGATAAAATACGCTTTATGCTCTCCGCTCAGGTTGACAACGGCGGAGGTCTTCCGCTTGTAAAATTCAATCACAATGCAGGCCACGAAAATACCCCTGATGACCCCGAATACGTAAAGGAAACAGGTCACCCCTCATACCGTGCTGATGATGCTCTCTGGCTGTTCCCTACTATTGTAAAATATATCGGCGAAAGCGGTAATAAGGCTTTTCTTGATGAAGTTATTGTATATGCCAACGGCGGTGAGGATTCTGTATATAATCACCTTAAAAAAGCTATCGACTTCTCTATGAATCACCTTGGAAATCATGATATGCCTGCCGGTCTCCATGCCGACTGGAACGACTGCCTCAGACTTGGTGCAAAGGGAGAATCTACCTTTGTAGCATTCCAGCTCTACTATGCTATGAATGTTATAAAAGATATGGCAAAGGATAAAAATGATACTGAATATATCACCTATATCAATAATGCTCAGAATAAGCTCGCTGAATCTCTGGAAAAATGCTGGGACGATGACAGATTCATCAGAGGTATCCGTGAGGACGGAATTATAGTTGGTGCTAAAAAAGACCCCGAAGCCAATATGTGGCTTAATCCTCAGAGCTGGGGCGTAATATCAGGATTTTCCAATAAGGAACAGGCTGAAAAGTCTATGAACAGCGTCCACGAAATCCTCAACACCCCTTACGGTGCAAAACTCCTTGACCCTCCTTATCAGAAACACTATTTCAACGGTGCTTTAATGCATATCTTCAACAACGATACAAAGGAAAACGGCGGTATATTCTCACAGTCACAGGGCTGGCTTATACTCGCTGAATCGCTTCTCGGTCACGGAAACCGTGCTTTTGAATACTTCCTCGAAAGCTCTCCGGCTTCTATGAATGATAAGGCTGAAATAAGAGTCATGGAACCATATGTTCACGGTCAGTTTACTGAAAGCAGACTTTCTCCTTATGAGGGACGCTCTCATGTTCACTGGCTTACAGGTACGGCTTCTACTGTTATGGTCGGCTGTGTTGAAGGTATATGCGGTATGCGTCCTGATGCTGACGGTCTTGAAATTTCACCGTCAATTCCATCTGAATGGAACGGCTTTAAGATTGAAAAGAATTTCAGAGGCAAAAAGCTGAATATCAATGTTGACAACTCCGTACACGTTGAAAGCGGTGTCAAATCCGTTACACTCAACGGCGTTGAGCTTGATTCAAATTATATTCCGGCTGAAAAGCTTGCTGATACAAATAATATAACTGTAGTTCTTGGCTGATGAAAAAAGGGCGGATATAAAAATATATCCGCCCATAATATTTCTAACAGTATTCCCTGTCAAACGTTATCACAGTATAATATTTTTCCCCGCATTTCTCAAGCTCTTTATCAATATAGCCCTGTATGCTTTTATTATCAATTTTACATTCATATGGTACTGTTACATCAAAAATCAGGTTACGATACCTCTCACAGCTTACTACTCTGAAATCATGTATAGAGAGTCCCTGATTCAATGATGATACTATATCCCTGACTATAGCCTTATATCTGTTTGTCTGCTCATTATCAATATCAACCGGATCTGTGTGAATTGTCATCATTATGTTAAGCTCGCTGAATATACGTCTTTCCGTACGGTCTGCAATCTCATGTACCTCCGGAAAGCTCATATCACTTCTTATCTCTATATGACAGCTTCCTATCATCTTTGTAACACCATAATTATGTATCACCAAATCATGTATGTCAATTATATCACTGTCTGAAAGTATACTGCTTTTTATCTTCTCAGTAATTTCAGGCTGTACCGGCTTTCCTATCAAATCATCTACCGTATCACGTATGATTTCAAAGCCCGTTTTAAGTATGAATAATGATACTATAATTCCCATGATTCCGTCTACAGGTAAATCTGTGAAAAGTGAGGATATAAGTGCTATTACTGTTGCAGAGGTTGCTATTACATCATTCCGGCTGTCCTCCGCCGTTGCAGTCATTACTCCTGATTTTATTTTCTTCCCGAGCTTCATATTGAATACCGACATCCAGAGCTTGACGCATATCGAAATCAAAAGTGATATAAGCACTATTATACTGAATTTAACAGGTTCAGGATTCATTATCTTTCCGGCTGAACTCCTGAAAAGCTCAAATCCCACTATTACTATTATCGCAGAAAGTATCAGTGAAGTCAGATACTCTACTCTCCCATGTCCGAAAGGGTGTCCCTTATCAGCAGGCTTTGATGCCATTTTATAGCCTAAAAAGGTTACTATACAGCCTCCGCTGTCAGAAAGATTATTGAATGCATCAGATATTATCGATATTGAACCCGATAATGTTCCCATTATGTATTTTACAGCAAACAATAATATATTGCATACAAGTCCTACTCCGCTGCTGAGGCTTCCGTATGACTGCCTCACACCGGAATCCTCAATATCATCAGGATTCTTTATGAATCGCTTTATAAGAAAATCTGTCATAATAATTTACCTCGCTGTAATATTATATGCGTATCTGATTATTATAGCACTTTATCTATGAAAATTCAACCCCGATTTTTAAATTTGTTTTTGTTTACCTTATGCAACAAATTTGATTTTTACTACATAAAAGGGTATAATGTATTTACCGGTTAAGGAGTGATTTATATAAAAAAAGTCGAAATTTTTACTGACGGTGCTTGCAGCGGCAATCCCGGTGCAGGCGGCTATGGTGCAATTTTAAGATATGGTACTCATGAAAAGGAGCTTTCCGGCGGTGAAGCCCTGACTACTAATAACCGTATGGAGCTTATGGGCGTTATAACTGCTCTTTCCGCCCTTAAAGAACCCTGCGAGGTTACTCTCACGACTGACAGTAAATATGTCGTTGACAGTATAACCAAAGGCTGGGTATATGGCTGGAAAAAAAGAAACTGGAAAAAATCTGATAATAAACCTGCTCTTAATGCCGATTTGTGGCAAAAGCTTCTTCCGCTCCTTGAAATCCATAATGTAAATTTTGTATGGGTCAAGGGACATGCCGGTCACCCCGAAAATGAACGCTGTGACAGACTCGCTGTAGCTCAGCGTGATAAATATAATTATTAAGGAGTCTTTAACATGGAAAAAAGATTTGTGTATGCGGATAATGCCGCTACTACAAGAGTTTCCGAACCAGTTCTGAAATCTATGCTTCCTTTCTTTACTGAACATTATGGAAATGCTTCAAGCATATACGAAATGGGTCGGAACGCACAGAAGGATATTGAGCTTGCACGTGAAAAAGTCGCAAAAGCTCTTAACGCTTCTCCAGGTGAAATATTCTTTACAAGCTGTGGCTCGGAATCCGATAACTGGGCTATAAGAGGTGTCTGCGAAAAGCTTGCTCCAAAAGGTAAAAAACATATCATTACCTCAGTCTTTGAACATCATGCTATTCTTCACACCTGCCAGTATATGGAAAAGCATGGCTATGATGTAACATATCTCCCAATCAATGAACAGGGATTTGTTAATCCTGAAGATGTCAGAAACGCTATACGTGATGACACTGCTATTGTCAGTATTATGTATGCCAACAATGAAATAGGTACTATTCAGCCTGTAAAGGAAATCGGTGCAATCTGCCGTGAAAAGAAAGTTATATTCCATACTGATGCCGTTCAGGCTGTCGGAAATGTTCCTATTGATGTTCAGGAACAGAATATCGATATTCTCTCCCTTTCAGGTCACAAGATTCACGCTCAGAAAGGAATCGGTGCTATCTATATCAGGAAAGGTCTTTCACTCCCTAACCTCATCTTCGGAGGCGCTCAGGAGAGAAACAAGCGTGCCGGTACAGAAAATGTTCCCGCTATTGTTGGTCTGGGTACTGCTATCGAAATCGCTGTTGCTGATATTCCGGAAAGAGCTGAAAGAGTTACTGCTATGCGTAACAGACTTATTGACGGTATCCTGAAGCTCCCCAGAACACGCCTCAACGGAAGCAGAGAAAACAGACTCCCCGGTAACTGCAATATCTCTATTGAGGGCGTTGAGGGTGAATCACTTCTGCTTATGCTGGACATGAACGGAATATGTGCTTCATCAGGTTCTGCCTGCACTTCCGGTTCTCTTGACCCGTCTCATGTTCTGCTTGCACTGGGTCTCAAGCATGAAGTCGCTCACGGTTCTCTCAGATTATCAATAAGCGATGAAAATACTGATGAGGATATTGACTATATTCTCGAAGTCGTTCCGAAAGTAGTCGAAAGACTGCGTTCTATGTCACCTCTTTGGGAAAAAATTTCCAAAGAACAAAATTAATTTCTATCAAGGAGGATTCTTTATTATGCAATACAGTGAAAAGGTTCTTGACCATTTCTCAAATCCAAGAAATGTTGGTGAAATTGAAGATGCCGACGGTATCGGCGAGGTAGGAAATGCCAAATGCGGCGACATAATGAAAATGTATATAAAGGTTGACAACGATATTATTACTGATGTTAAGTTTAAGACATTCGGTTGCGGTGCTGCTGTTGCAACATCTTCTATGGCTACTGAATTAATCAAGGGTCAGCCTATTTCCGAAGTTCTCAAGCTTACAAATAAAGCCGTTGTTGAGGCTCTTGACGGTCTGCCGGCTGTAAAGCTCCACTGCTCCGTACTTGCTGAACAGGCTATTAAATCCGCTCTTTCAGATTACTACACACGCAAGGGCATTGACCCTAAGCCAATTGTCGGCGATATCGAAGAGTGTGAGGCTTGCCACTGATTAAAAAAATTTTTCCCGTCTGAGATTTATATTTCAGACGGGATTTTTATTTTTATATACAAAAAAATCAGCAGGCTTATTTGCTTGCTGATTTTTAAAATCTGGTGACCCGTACGGGAATCGAACCCATGATTCCGCCGTGAAAGGGCGATGTCTTAACCGCTTGACCAACGGGCCTTTTACAGACTGCCCTTATATAATATCACAGAAATATTATTTTGTCAAGCAGATTTTTAAAAAATCGTTATAATGCACAAAACAACAGCTTTTATTTCTGCTTTTTTGATTTATAAAGCTCTCCGATTGCTGTCATAATGGCTTTAAGACGTGTTTCGTCTATTCCGTCTACTTTTGCTATCGTATTCTGAAGCTCCTCCAGTGATACTCCGTCACCTGATGCGTCATTCAGTCCGGATATATATACGTTATTTATCCACTGTTCCATCTTTTGCCTGTCCATTGCCTTGACCGCCTTGTATGTTGAACGGTCAAGAATAATTTCCGGTTCGCTCATTTATAAAATCCTCCTTAATATGGCAGATAAAACTCTGCAACTCTCCATTCTCCGTCATGTATTATTACGGAAAACTGTTCTGTTTCGGTTACAGAAGCTTCGGGGTCTCTGTCATCGCCCGTATAGTGATTGTCTACACTGAATACTATTTTATTATCGGTTTTTTCAATAATTCCTGTTACTTCGGAGCTTTCATAGAATATATTCGCTCCTCTTGCTCCGTCAAGGGCATACACTCTTCCGTCCTGTTCCATATATATTTCTGAAAGGTCATTTCCTCTTTCCTCAGCAAATATCTTGTAGTAGTCCTTTTCAACATCGGCAATTGATGTGTATCCCTCATTCGTCACAAGATAATAAGGCCAGCCGTACTGATTTTCAATATAGGTGTTGTAATCGAGGTTATAGGGACAGCCTACATGATACCGGAAATCCGTTTCGCAGGCTTTTTCATAAAGTATCTGCCCTGCCGAAATAAGCTCAGAATCATCTGTTTCGTCCTGAACCTCCATTATAACAGCTCCGTTTTCATCAATCTCAAAGGATTTATCTGCCGGCTCTGTGAATGTCTCCATAGTCTGCGATGATGTCTGGGTTGTCTGTAATGTTGTTGTTTCTGTCTGTAAGGCTTCTGTTGTCGTTGATAATGATGATATTGTTGTTATTGTTATTGTTATTGTTTCTGTTTCTGTATCAGATACTTTTTCCGTTACACTCTGAGTATGGATTTCAGTAGCCTCTGAATTATCCGGAATTGTTTCTGTTATCGCTGATGATGTTTCAGATGTCTCAGAAAATTCAATATTTCCTACTGTATTATCTTCACATGAACACATCAAAAGCATTCCGCCAAGTGCTGTTATCATTATAAGCCTTTTCATAAATTATTCCTCCATGCTTTCTTTAAGAACAAAGTCTATTATTCCGTCGTTCACGTTTACTGACGAACATATTACTTCAACTGTATCTCCGAGCCTGTACTCCTTTCCGCTGAATGCCTCTTTAAGAAGTATTGGCTCTGTATAGTCATATTCACCCTGCGGAAGTGTTCTTATATGCACAAACCCTTCAACGGTATCAGGCAGCGATACATAAAAGCCATATTCAAGAACACCTGAAATTCTTCCTGTAAATTCTTCTCCTACCTTGTCTTTCATATATTCTGCCTTGTAGCAGTCCTCACATTCCCTCTCTATCGTTACGGCTCTTATTTCCGCATCTGATGAACGCTCCGAGGCATTGTGGACAAATCCGCTGTATCTCTTTTTAAGCCATGTGTTGCCATAGCCTGCAATCATATCCGTAATTATACGGTGTATCGCCAAATCAGGATAACGCCTTATCGGAGATGTAAAATGAGAATAATCTTCAAGAGCTAATCCGAAATGCCCCAGAGGTTCTTCAAAATACCTTGCCTTTGACATCGAACGCAGTACCATAAGGTTTATTGCTTCATATACATCTGTACCCTTTGCGGTTTCAAGTATCTGCTCTATGTGAACAGGCTTTACTTCACTGAACGGTACATTTATATTGAACTGCAGAAGAACACTTTTCAGACGTTCAATTTTTTCCTCAGGTGGCATTTCATGAATACGGTATACAAACGGCACTTCCCTTACTCTTGCAAAATTCGCTGATGCTTCATTTGCTACAAGCATAAATTCTTCTATGATACATTCTGATTTTCCCCGACTGCGTGGCTTTACGTCAATACATTTTCCGTCTTCATCTGTAATCAGCTTGCTTTCCACAGTTTCTATCTGAGGTGCATGACGGTTTTTCTTACGCTTTATCAGAATATCTGCAAGCTCATTCATGAGAAAGATTTCATCATTCAAATCCCTGTATTTTTCTTTTATATATTCATCTGCCGTTCCGTCCAGTATTCTGTTTATTTCGGAATATATTCCCTTTACTCTTGAACGTATTACGCTTTTACAGAATCTGTATGAAACTATATCACCGCTTTTATCAAGGTTGATTATCGCTGAAAGTGTGAGTCGGTTTTCATCAGGATTGAGTGAGCAGATTCCGTTTGAAAGCTCTTTCGGCAACATTGGAATTACCTTATCTGCATAATATATACTTGTCCCCCTGTTAAGAGCTTCCTTGTCAATTGCACTGTTACCCTTTACATAGTGAGATACATCTGCTATATGAACTCCAAGTATATAACCGTTTTCCGTCCTCTGAACTGATACGGCATCATCTAAATCCTTTGATTCAGCACTGTCAATTGTGAATATTTTCTGATTCCGGAAATCTTCACGGTTGTTATAATCGTATTCCTGTATTCCGGCATCTGCTATTTTTCCGGCTTCTTTCATTACATCAGCCGGAAATTCAGTATTAATTCCGTGAATTTTCAGAATCGAATCCGCACATGATTTCGCAAGCTCACTGCTTCCGAATACATATACTATCCGGACTGTATGCTCTGTATGTCGCTGACCTCTGTATGCTATCTCCGCAAGAACCTTGTCACCCTCCGAAAATTCAACGTTTCCGTTCCTTTCAATAGCAATGTGACTTTTTGACATCGTATCAGGTACAAAATAATTTTTTCCCTCTGTAAACTCGATTCTGCCTGTAAGCTGTGAATCACCGTATTCAAGAATATCTATAACCTCTCCGTCAGAAGAATATGACGACAGCGATATTATATCCCTGTAAAGCACTCTGTCTCCGGGCATAGCTCCAAGCATGAATTTTCCAGGAAAAAATATCTCCTCTCCTGTCTTTTCAGAAACTCCGAATCCGAATGTTCTGCTCAGACGGGTTATTTTTGCCGTCTTATATCCGAGTCTCTGCGAAAGAGCTATTTTATTCTGCTTTTTGAAAATTATTACCCCTTCACGCTGAAGCTCACGGACTGCCTTTTTATAGTTATCCGGATTCCCCTTCCTGCTACGGCACTTTGATGCCAAATCCTTTTCAAGCATAGCCTTTTTATTGTGTGCTTTAAGAAAAGTCTCTATTTTATTTTTATAGCTTTCTACGCTGTATTTTTCGTTTTCAGCATTCTTTCTGGACATATTATCACCCTCCTTTAAAAAATATGCCCTACGACTCTTTTTGTCATAGGGCGTTTGCATATATTACTTTACAAAAATAGGAATTATATTTACTGCAAGTGTTGCAATAAAGAAAATAATCGCAAGCGTCCTTGTGACCTTGTTGAGAACTGCTTCTTTGGTTCTTCCCTCGTTGTGCTTATAGAAAGAATCATTCGATGCACCTGTAAGTGCTGAACTCATATTCTGCTGTTTCTGGTCCTGCATAAGACAAAGCACGATACAGAGAATACATGCTATAAGAATCAGGATTCCTCCTATTATTTCAAGAATACTCATTTTTTCATTCCTCCCTGAGCTAAAATAATTTCACATAGAAATTTTCTCTATAAGTATCTTTATTATTATAACACAAACAATTTCCAATTGCAAGCATTTTTTAAAAAAATTTTTTGGCATTATCTGTAAGGTAAAATATGTCAGAATTTTAAATTTCAGATATTTTCCGGAACAAGTTATATTTTTTCCGATTCTGAAATATAATTTACTGCAAAGTTTTTTAACGGAAAGGATATTTTTAATATGATTCAGGAAAAATTCCAGAAACAAAACCATAATGTTATTATGGAGGACAGAAAAATTCTTACTGTTTCGGGTATTACCGATGTGGACAGCTTTGACGAAAAAAGTATCTGCCTTTATACTACTCTCGGCGAAATGGTTATTCAGGGAAAAGACCTCCATATCGATTCCATGAGCGTCGAAACCGGCGATATGACTATCAACGGCGATATATGGTCCATTGTCTACGGCGATAAGGACAGAAAGTCTCCGCTTTCCCTTCTCGGAAAGCTTTTCAGGTAGCTTTTTATGAAAAATATTATTCCGGAAACTTATTTTTCCCTCAGTGAACATACTCAGCTTTTCTTATTCTCATGTATTACTGGTGTCCTTCTCGGTATCATCTATGACATTTTCAGAGTATTAAGAATTATTCTCCCTCATAACCAATTCCTCGTTATGCTTGAGGATATTCTCTTTTTCATTATATACATCATTATCATTGTTTCCTTTACCTCCGCCTTTGCCAGAGGAGAATTCAGAATATTCTATATTTTCGGCAATATATTAGGCTTTATTCTTTATTTCTTCTCTGTGGGAAGAATTGCCTTACTCGTAATTAAAAAGCTTGTATCCCTTATTAAATCCGTTCTGCTCCTTCTGCTCAGACCTTTTTTTCTCCTTTATATAACTATGCGTAAAAAATTTCAAGGTAAATTTGTAGATTTTTACGAAAATTTCTCCAATCACCTTAAAATCCTATTTTTGCCCTTGATTGAATCCCATAAAATGTTGTATAATAATAAGGTAATTCACAAAAGAAAGAATGTGAAAGTCCATGACCCAAAAAAAGAAAAGACGAAAGTCAAAAGGTAAAGGCTTCTTTAATAATATCGCATTTAAAATCGCTTCAGTAGCTCTCATTATTTGCTGTACCGCTATCAGCGTCTCTACTGAATACGACAGAATGCAGAAGGAAGAAGAGCTTTTAACCATAAAGGAAAAAATTAAGGACTATGAAAACGAAAACGCAGAGCTACAGCAGATACTCGAAGACGGAGATATGACCGAATACATAGAAAAAGTCGCCCGTGAGGATTTTAATTATGCTTACCCTGATGAACAAAGATTTTATGACACTTCACGCAATTAATTTTTTTAGGAGGAATTTAGCTGATGCAGCTGGAAATCGGAAAAATTTATGACGGCAAAGTAAAAAACATTACTCAATATGGTGCTTTCATTGATATAGAGGGCGGTGGTACAGGCATGGTTCACATATCTGAAATCTCCAACTCCTTTGTCAACGAAATCAGAGACTTCCTTACTGAAAATCAGGAGGTCAAGGTTAAAGTAATCGGTATCAATGATGCCGGAAAAGTCAGCCTCTCTATCAAAAAGGCTGTCGAGAATCCTAACCCCAGACCTCAGAAAAATAATCAGTTCAGAAATCAGAACCAGAAACGTGATGACCGTGTACACCCTAATGTATGGGAACCTAAAAAACAGACCCCTCAGTCCGAAATGTCATTTGAGGATATGATTAACAAATTCAAACAGAACAGCGAAGAAAAAATGTGCGAGCTTAAAAGAAGTACCGACCGTAAAAACGGTACTCGCAGAAAATAATTCCATATCACAAAAAAACGGGCTTTATGCCCGCTTTTTTTGTTCTGATTTATCTGTGACTTCCTCCGCCTCCGTGTGAGCCTCCGCCATGTGAGCCTCCTCCGGAACGGTGAGAGCCTCCGGAAGATGAACTTCTTTCTATTTTTTTCTTGGTTACATATTGTCTTATGAATCTGTCGTCTTTTACTGTAAAATTAGTTTCATCTTTTGAAATATATACCGATGAATCACAGCTCTTCCTGAATCTGTATGTACTCTTTATTATGAAAAACATTACTATTGCTGTTACAATTCCAATTAAAAGACCTATGGGAAGATATTTTATCATCACAAAATACGGCTTATGTGATGATACTACTGCTTTCCCTCCGCTTTCGTATATATATTTCTTATCTACAGGGTCATAATTATAGTAAAAGGTCTTTACTTCATTATCAGCATATATTTTCAGCTGACTGCAAAATTCCTCAACCGCAAGCTTTAAATCATCTGCACTGGCTTTTTGTCCCGATTCAGATGACGGAAGATAATTATATACCTTTTTGAAAATTTTATCTATGACGTTATTCTTTCCGTCGTTTCTGTAATCTGTATAGATTAATGCTCCCATTCCGCTTGTGGATATATAATCATAAAGGGGCTTTCCGTCTGACAAATCCATATAAAAGAATATTCCGTCAGTATTCTCTCCGAACATATCTTCATAACATTCTTCTGAAAAAACTTCCGTTTCATAATCGCTCATGTCTTCTCCGCTTATGAAAACTGCTACATACATATCAATCTGCTTTGCAGTCTCTCTTACTGTTCCGCTTAGCTGACTGACTTCTGATTCCGACAATGTTCCGCTTGTATCATATACTCCGCAGTTTTCAAAATTCTTGGAACTGCTCTCCACTGCATAGGTACATAATGGCATTAATGCTGTAAGAATTATCAGATATGAAATAATAATGCCTGACAGCTTTTTTATATTCATCATAACAGAAAATATCCTCCCAGCATCGTTATAAGCGTTATGACAACAGCTATTATTCCGCAGAATATTCCGCATTTCAAGCTGTTAAAGGGTGGTGTTCCTGCTATCTTTCCGGTCTGTCCGTTGAGTGCAAATGAATATGTTTTCCCGTCATGGATATATGTCATGAACCATACCGGCAAAAGCATATATTCCCAATCGGTGTTTATTATATTATAATTCTCTGATGTTCTGATTACTGTATTATATCCCTGTATGCTTCCGGCTATCAACGCATGTGAACCGCTTTCAGCTCTCTGACGTATTCTCGGAAAAACCTCCGCCTTGTCAACGTCATATTTATCTGCATAAAATCCGCTCAGATATGACATCGAAAAGGCTTTTGCATCTTCATACCGGAACGGCTCTATTGCCTCCATGAGCTGGTCTTCTATTTTGCTCGCTCCGTCTGCGGGGATTCCTTTAAGCTTTATATCAGCTTTTCTGATTACTTCAAATTCCTTCGTCTCTGTATACTGATAATCACCCGAACGCCATGTTCTGATCTGCTTTCCCATCGCATTACAGCTCGCTTTTATTTTGCAGTCCGCAAGCCAGAACGGTACATATAATCCCGTCATTTTTTCAAGCTGACTCTGAGTTTTAAAATCCTTCGGGATAAACCACTTTTTCCAGCACCAGTCCTTGAAAATTGTTTCAGCTCTGTTACGGTCTATCTGAAAGCCTATTACTCTGTCAGGCTTGTAATCTCCGGATAGTCTTCCGCTAAGTATTACAGGTTCATGACAATAATAACAGAAGGTCGCAGACTCGTTTTCCTCTGCTATTATCTCTGCTCCACAGCTTCCACAATGATATACATTTGTATGCTCCTGAAAATCTCTCTGCTCCCTTTCAAGATTTTCATCAGAAGGTCTGTTTTCATTGTGTTCACAGACTTCCCTTATTTCTTCCTCGGTAAATTCACTGAAGCAATATTCGCACCCGAATTTTTGTGATTCAGGCTTGAATTTCAGTTCGCCTCCGCAGTTAGGGCATTTATACTGGACTGCTTCCAAGTTCTCACTCCGTTCTTTTTGTTAATATTTATGGGCGAACATTGTTCGCCCTGTCTTTTTTTATGGTCTTCTGTTTCCGCAACCCTGACAGAAGTTTCCTGTATTTACTGTTCCGCACTGACAAGTCCATGTTCCGCCTGCTGTTGCCGGTCTTGCTGTTCCGCAGTTCTGACAGAATCTTCCTGTATTTGTTGTTCCGCACTGACAAGTCCATGTATTTGCCGGTGCTGGCTTTGCCTTTCCGCAGTTCTGACAGAATCTTCCTGTATTCGCTGTTCCACATTCGCAGGTCCAGCTGTTGGCAGAAGATTGCTGATTCTGCTGTGCATTTGCTGATGTTACCGACTGCATAAAGCTTCCGGCTACATTCATACCCATGCCCATTCCTACGTATCCGTTCATTGCTCCTGATGCATTTGAGCCTGCATTTCTTAATCCGTCTGCAACTGCCGTCTGAGCATATGCCTGACGTATATTCGGGTCAGAAAACATTCCGGCTTCGTTACGTCTGTTTATAAGCTTCTGACTTGCTTCATCATATGAAATCGTTGCGAGTGCTACGGAGCATACTTCCATTCCTCTCAAATCTTTCCACTGGTCGTCAAGTACTGTCTGCATATATCTTGAAAGGTCAGTTGTCATTGCATTGAGATATGATATTCTCTTTCCGTCCATAGACATTTTCGCTATGGCTGTCTGCAATGCCTGTGTAAATTCCATGAGATACTGCTCTCCGATATTATTCATATCAACCCTCTGAGCATTTCTCGGACATACTTCTTTGAAGAATTTTATAGGGTCGGTTATCTTTATTGAGTATGTACCGTGACATCTCAGAAAAAGCTCCGCATTATAAAAATTGTCAAAATAATTCAGGGCGTTGCGTGTTCCGAATTTTATGTTTTTTATCTCCTGAAGATTTATAAAATAAATTTCCTGCTTTGATGACGGCTGTCCCCCGAATTTGAATCTGTTCCACGTGTCTTTGAGAGAATCTTTAAATTCTCCGTTGAACATTGATGGTGCTGATGACATAAATACTTCATAGTATCCCGGTTCTGCACAATAATCTACAATATTTCCTCCGTCAACAAGAAGCATCATCTGATTCTGTCCGACAATTACCTTTGAACCGTTTGATACTATTCCTGTTGACTGTCTTCTGTTACTGCTTCTTCTGTCATGTACCTGAACTCCTCTTGTCATTGCCGTTGTATCGGTCATATTATCGGCTTCGATAAAATCAAGCCATGAATCTGCAAGGCTTCCGCCTATTGCTCCGGCAGCCGCTCTGACTATTCCCATAGTGTCAATTCCTCCGTTTTCTAAAAAATTTTATGTGCTTATATTATAACATATTCCTTTTATTTTTGCAACTTTTTTAATGAAGTTTTTAATTTTTATCCTTGGTGATAGTATACAAAAAATATATTGTAAATTTGTGCATATATACATTTTTTCCATTTTTCAGAAAATTTTTTCTCCGGATTTAAATGCTGACGTTTAAAAAATACCCTCTTTCTGCCCTTTTGTGAACAGTGCTTTTATGAAAGGAGTGATTACTGATGAAAGATAATGATAACAGAAAAAAGCTTTTCTGCTGTTATTTCGTAAAGCTCGGCAATATCAGGGAATCCGCTGTCAAAGCCGGTTTTCCTCCGGAAACTGCCATGCTTGACGGAATTGAATGTATGCGTTCTCCCTCATGTCAGAAGCTTATCTCAAAGCTTTATTCCGATTTGTACTGCAATACAAAAGGTATTATGTCGGGGCTGGAGCGTCTTGCATTCGGAAATTCCAATGATGCTGTTTTTCTTGCTTTCTCTGACGACCTGCCCTCACCTGATGTTATTTCGGGTCTCGACCTCTTTAACGTATCCGAAATTAAAAAAGTCAAGGGCGGTGGCGTTGAAATAAAGCTTTTCGACAGGCAGAAGGCTCTCGAAAAAATGTTTGAATTTGCTAATTCCTGCGACTCCTCCGGTATCGCTGACAGCTTTATCAATGCTCTTACACATAATGATGAGGAAGCTGTTCAGTGAATATCTCAAAATTTTCAGAAAAACAGCTCATTACTCTTAAATGGTGGATTTCCCCTGAATATCGTCATTATGATGCTGTTATCTGTGATGGTGCTGTCAGAAGCGGTAAAACCTTTGCTATGTCACTTGGCTTCATAAGCTGGGCTTCACTGAATTTCAATAACAGTATTTTCGCCTTCTGCGGAAAAACTATAATCTCTCTGAGACGCAATGTTATTGAACCTCTTATAAAATCAGCTTCGGAACTCGGTTTTTCTTTCTGCGAAAAAATAAGCAGAAATTATATTGATATTTCTCTCAAAAATCATACTAACCGCTTCTATCTCTTCGGAGGTCGTGACAGCTCTTCTGATTCGCTTATTCAGGGTATAACCCTTTCCGGTGTAATGCTCGATGAAGTCGCCCTTATGCCTCGCTCATTCGTTGAACAGGCTCTTGCAAGATGCTCTGTTTCAGATGCAAGAATATGGTTCAACTGCAATCCCGACAACCCTGCCCACTGGTTCTACAGAGAATGGATTCTCAAATCCGAAAGTAAAAATGCTCTCTATCTCCATTTCACTATGGACGATAATCCCTCTCTTTCAAAAAAAGTAAGGGAACGCTATGAACGTCTTTATTCCGGTGCTTTCTATGAAAGATTCGTTCTGGGAAAATGGAGTTCCGCCAGCGGTATAATATACCCTATGTTCAGCGAAAAAGTCCATGTGGTTTCAGATATTCCGGATTGTTCCCGTTTCGTTATTTCATGCGATTATGGTACTGTCAACCCCTCGTCCTTCGGACTCTGGGGACTTCATAACGGAAAATGGTTCAGAATCAAAGAATATTATTACTCATCTAAACGTGAGGGAATATCACGCACTGATGAAGAACATTATCTCGCACTCGAACAGCTTGCCGGTTCGCTGAAAATCGAAAAAATTATCGTTGACCCCTCCGCTGCAAGCTTCATTGAGTGTATCCGCAGACACGGTAGATTTGCAGTCAAAAAGGCGGACAATGATGTAATTTCCGGCATAAGGCTCGTCTCTGATGTCCTTAAACAGAATAAAATCGCTTTCCATCAAAGCTGTAAGGATATTATAAGAGAATTTTCCCTCTACTGCTGGAACGAAAAAAACGGCTATGACTGCCCTGTCAAGGAAAATGACCACGCTATGGACGATTTGCGTTATTTCGTTTCAGATACCTTCGGTAAAAACTGCCCTGATACTTTCTTCGTCGGAAGCATTGCAAGATAAAAGCATTTTTTTCAGCACTGTTCAATAACTTTTATAAAAAGGAGGATTTATGAAGCTTTTCAGAAAAAAATCCGAAAAGGATTCCGGCTTTGCCGTCCAGTCCGCTGTAAGAGAAAATTTTTCACAGAGCTTTCCCGATTCCGGAATCGATTACTGCGAAAAGGAACTTTATGATAAGCTCCGCTTCACTATACCCGTAATTGATGCCGCTGTTATCAAGATTATAAGGCTTACCGGTGGATTTAAAGTAATTTCATCTGATGAATTTTTTCAGAAAAGACTTGATGACTTTATGAATAATGTGCCGGTCGGTCTTACCGGAAAATCTGTTTACACCTTTATTGACAACTATCTCGATAGTATTATCACTTACGGAAATGCTGTCGGTGAAATAATCATCAATAAGGATAACAGACAGATTGACGGTCTCTATAATGGCAATGTCTGCGATATTGAGATTCAATGCGGTAATTCTCCCGTTGAAAGAAGATACTTTCTTAAAAACGGTCAGGAGAAAACTATTATAAAACACCCCGAACGTATTCTCTTTACTGCTATGAACCCTGCTCCAAACGGAATGGGACGTTCAATTTTAAGAGGTCTGCCTGCTCTCAGCGGAATACTGCTGAGAATTTATGAATGTATCGGTCAGAATTACGACAGAATCGGAAATGTCCGCTATGCTGTCACTTATAAGCCCTCTGCCGATTCCGGTGAACGTGCTTATTCCAAAGAACGTGCCATGCAGATTGCCAAAGAATGGGCGGACGGTATGAACTCTGCTAAATTCGGTCAGGTTAAGGATTTCGTTGCTGTCGGTGATGTCGATATCAAAGTAATCGGTGCTGAAAATCAGCTCTTTAATACTGAAATACCCGTCAGACAGCTCCTCGAACAGCTTATTTCAAAGCTCTCAATTCCGCCCTTTCTGCTCGGTTTAAACTGGAGTTCCACTGAAAGAATGTCAAGCCAGCAATCCGATATTCTCACAAGCGAGCTTGAATATTATCGCCGTCTGCTTACTCCCGTTATATGCGATATAGGAAACGCTTTTCTACGCCTTTCAGGAAGCAATGCTGTTTGTCATGTTGAATGGGATAATATCAATCTTCAGGACGAAAAGGAACTTGCTGAGGCAAGACTTAAAAATGCTCAGGCTATGGAAATCGAATCCCGCCTGAATGTATAAATTATTATTTTTTGGAGGTATTCTTTATGTACAACAATGTTAAACTTGAAAAAGGTCTTTACAATCTTTCCGGCAAGAGTTTTTCTCAGGCTCTCGAAGCTCTCGACCCCTCAGAAAACTATTCAGGCACTCCCCTTGCAAATCTTGACGCCTTTGAAAGACAGCTCAAGAGATTCAATATCAGGGTCAGCGGTTCTGACTGCGATATGGTAGAAAAATTCTTCACTACTACCGAAAGTGCTGTTCTCTTTCCCGAATTTGTAAGAAGATGTATCAAAAAAGGCTTCGATGATTCTGTCCTCAACAATATTGTTGCCGTATCTACAAAGTGCGAATCAAATATCTATTCCGGCTGTGTTATAAGCGATACTGCAAGTTATTCAACTACTTCTCAGGGAAACGCTCTCCCTGTTGCTTCAGTCACAGAACCGGCTGCTTCACTCTCACTTAACAAATACGGCAGAATGATTACCGCTTCATATGAGGCTCTCAGACAGCAGAAGCTTGATGTTTTCGGAGTTATGCTCCGTAGTGTCGGTATAAAGCTTGCTAATTCCGTTCTCGGTTCTGCTGTTACCGCTCTTAAAGCAAATATTACTCCTTCTACTGTTTCGGCTCTCGATTATTCAGCTCTCACTTCACTTTATGGCTCTTTTGATGACTTCAATATGAACTGTGTTATGCTTTCACCTGCAAATACTGCTGTTGTACTTGCTCTTGCTCAGATGGAAAATGCTTCCGCTGATGAACAAGGCAAGGTAAAGCTTCCTTTTGGTGCTGAAATTATATGCACTTCCGAAGTTGATGATAATACTGTAATCGGTCTTGACAAGGATTTTGCTCTCGAAATTGTCACAAGCTCCGATATAGTTCTCGAAACTGACAAGCTTATCAGTAATCAGCTTGACCGCATTGCTGTTTCTATTAACTGCGGTTTCAGACGTATCACTGATGACGCTGTAAAGACTCTTAAAATAGGCTCATAAAATTTCTGTAATCCTGCAGAACGGGCTTTTTTACCCGTTCTGCGGGAAATATTTAAATCAGGAGGTCTTGTTTTTATGGATAAATCCATTCTTGACAAAATAAACAGGTATTCTCAGACTGAACTTAATGAAAATCAGGTGTTTGTGTTTAATGTTATTCTCTGCGACAACGATATTGACCGTGATTCTGAACGCTTTTCAGATGATGCCCTTGAACAGCTGAAATCGCTTTTTATCGGAAAAACAGGTATTTCTGACCACAATCCGAAATCCTCCTTGCAGAATGCAAGAATATTCGATACAGAGGTAATTTCCGACCCCTGCAAAAAAACTTCCGACGGCAGAGAATATAAATATCTTAAAGCTTCTGTTTATATGGTTCGCACTGATTCAAACAGGGATTTAATCTCTGAAATTGAAGGCGGTATCAAAAAGGAAGTAAGCATTTCATGTTCGGCTTCATCAAGAAAATGCTCTGTCTGCAACTGCAATAAAAATACTTCCTCATGCGTTCATACAAAAGGTAAAAAATATGGCTCTCAGATTTGCCATACAGTTCTTTCAGATATAACTGATGCCTATGAATGGAGCTTCGTTGCTGTTCCGGCTCAGAAAAATGCTGGCGTTACAAAGCACTTCAATGCTGATGACATCAGTATCAAGGACTGTATTACCAATTCTTTTATATCAGATATGCAGAAGGAACTCCATAAGGATATTATCCGCCTCTCATTCATAAAAGGCGGTGAACCTTGTGTCAGAGCTATGCGTCTCGCCTCATCTGATATGAATATAAATCAGCTCCTCGAGCTTAAAAAATCCCTTGATGATTATGGCTCTGAAAGTTTTTCCTCCCAGCTTTTTAAAAATCATTCTTCATCAGAATATACGGAATTTTCTACAAAATAGGTGATGTATATGAATATCGAAAGAATCAAACCGCTTTTTACTCTCTTTACCGGTCAGAATGATTATGACAAATATCTTCCTCTTATAAGCATTTCAATTACTCAGGTAAATAATATGCTGCTCGAAAATGCTGACCAGAATGATTCCCGCCTTGATATGCTTGCTGCTTCCATAGCCAACTACAGATATGTACAGCTTCTTGCCTCACGTATGGAAAGTATTTCCGCTTATAACGGCAAAATGCTTATGCCTGAAAAAAATTCCGGTGCTTTGAAATACGCTGAACGTATTATGAATGACTATATGAATCTGTGTTCCGACCTTATCGGTCAGAATACTGTATTTATAAGCACGGAGGATTCTTATGATTAATACTATTATAAATAATATCAGGGATTTACTCATAAGCAGTGACTATAAAGCTGTATATTCTGCTTTCGATTCAATTCCCTACTACAGCAAGAGAAATGAAATTTCAACCTATATCGGATTGCCCGAATTTGAAACCCGAAATCCTGTATATGCCCTTAATACTATTTTTATACCGTTTTCTGCTGTTGCTGAAATAAGTGTCAATGCTCCTGCTGACTCTTCCGCTGAAAAGCTTTTCGCCTTTTTCACAGGCTATATAATCCCAAGGCTGAATAACTCGGATTACCATATATATGATGTAAAAAAAATTACTCTCAAGCCCGATACCAATCTTAAAAAGCTTGTCCTGAAATGTGATTTCCGCATTTCAGGCATTTTCAGAAAGGAGAATCCGTCCTCATGAATGGCTTTGAATGTATTAATTCTGCTCCGGTTCAGGTCAGTATAGGTGATTTTATCCTTTTTGCCGAAAATATAAAAATAACCGGAAATTCTATCATAAATGAACAGTCCAATATATCAGGCTGTACTTCCATTACAAACAGCAGTGTTAAAAATACTTCCGTCACTCTTAACGGCAGGCTCGCCTGCGATTCTGATTTTAAAAGCTTTATCCTCTATGCCGAAAATATCCTCAGAAACAAAACCAATATAAGCTTTCAGTATAAAAATATCTCCTTCAACCAGTGTATCCTGAAATCCTATTCCGCTGAAAACAACGATTCCGGCATTACTGATGCAAGGTTTGTTTTCTCCGTTCCTGAGCTTTCGGAGGTCGTTCAGAATGCAGATTAAGCTTCAAATTAAAAAAACTGATTCCTCCTCTATGGAAGAACCTGAAATACTTTCATTCAGCTTCAAAAAAAATCTCTATACGCCTTATACAATGCTTACCGCAGGCTTTATCGCAAATAATTCCGATTACCTCTCAGTATGCGAAATCATTCTCACAATCAATAATCAGACTGTTCACCACGGACTTATAGATTCCTTTGAAATCTCCGAAAAAAATGGTGTAAAATCCGGAAAAATCGTCTCCAGAGGCTTTACCTCACTTCTTTTGCAGAATCAGATTGAACCTGGTATAAAAAACAATATTTCTCTCAACAGCCTTCTTGATAACTACTATCCGCTGAATTATATAACTCACGAAGATAACTCAAATACTGAAAACTATATCTTCGTACAGAACCGTTCCACTATGTGGGACGGTGTCGTAACTCTTGCTTATAAGCTCTGCAATTCATACCCTTTTATCGAATCAGCAAACTGCGTCAGAATTACTCCGAAATCTCAGCCCTCTCACTTTTCTTTCAGTGATTCAGATATTACTTCATTCGGAATACTTAACGATTTCTCAAACCTCATAAGCAATTTCGATATGCCCGATATTGAGGGAAATTACGGCACATATACCCTTGAAGATTCCTCAGTCACTGCAAATAAAATTATCCGCCATAAATATATCGATTTCGACAGGGAATTTCTTTATGACCCTCAGCAGGCTCTTATATTCAGAAACAAAATTGCCAATAAGGCTAAGCTCTGCTATTATATCGAATATTCAGGCTACAACGGCGAGGATTTGACTGATACCATATCCTTTAAATCCATAGACACAAAAAAAATCGGTCTTGTGAATATAAAAGGCTCTCCTAAAGGTATATTCACAAGAACCGGCATTTATTCTGATGACTTTTCATAACATCAAGGGCGGGCAATAAACTTGCCCGCCCTCATATTCTATCTCCAGAATGCAAAAATCTGTTCAATACTGTATGCGATTTCAGGATATTCATAATGATATTCCGAATATCTGAACGCCTGATTAAATGACTGCAATCCGCTGACAATAAATGCCCATACCATTGAAAAGCATAAGAATATTTTTATCAGCTTCTTTATAGTGTCATTCTCAGTCTTTCTCATAAGGAAAAATATAATTGCCAATGCTCCTATAATCATTTCCCATGAAAAATCAAGCATATATCTTACGGCATAACCGCTTTCCCATACTGATGAAATTATCAGAACAGGTATTATAACACATGGAAATCCAATATAAACAAGCGAATTTATTCCTGACTTTCTGTCCGGAAGCTTTTTAACTGCTTTTCCGGAAAATATATACGCAAAAACCGGAAGTGCAAGAAAAAATAATCCTGATGTATTTGCTGTCGAAAGATAATCGTCATAGAAAAATCCGTTTATACCAAGCTTCTGAAATTCTGTGCTTATAAAAGGATAGGAAGCTGAAAATACAGGAATATTAAACAGATAATTAAATAAGGCTATAAGTACAAGATTAGTGTGATACTGCGATTTTGTGAAATCATTTATAGTAAGTGAATACTGTATTCCAAAATCAAAAGGCGAACCAAATCTCGCATAGTTATATATCATCTGAACGAGTCCGAGACAAATCATCGGCACAAATGCATTTACAAGATAGATTACCCGTCTTTTCATATCTTTTCCCGACTTCGGAACTGCCATAAGCATAAACACGGCGATACATATGCAGTAAAGTGCAAGAGTAGGTCTGCAAAGAACTGATAAAGCTGAAAAAAGTGATGACATAAATACTTTAAAAAATGATATCTTCCCTGTCCCCATGACGTTCGATTCAAACAGAAAATATACTCCCCAGCTGAGAAATGCAAATCCGGCTGTCATGGCGGTTTCATAAAACCATACTCGTCCGATACTAAACCATACCCCGCTTAAAATCTGAATCATAATCAGACATAATAAATATATTCCCGTCTCTGTATCCGGAAACCATTTTTTTATAAAGCTCCGGAACAAGCCCGTAAGCCCTGCAATTCCGATTACTGCAAATACAAGCACTGCAAGGGAATCCGGACAATAATAACCCGTTATTTTATGATAAGGCAAAAAGAATAATATAACAGGTGCTATTCCATAATATGAATAGTAGTGGTTATTGTAATAGACATGATCCCATAATGCATATGCTCCGCTCGATTCACGGGCATTGCGGTCATAGGGATTTTCAAGTGCATTAAGTTCTTCAGAAGGCTCTGCATCAAGATGTATCTGGCCA
Source organism: Oscillospiraceae bacterium (assembly GCA_029005335.1). GTDB lineage: Bacteria > Bacillota > Clostridia > Oscillospirales > Ruminococcaceae > Ruminococcus. The sequence continues at coordinate 1,839 of JAQXFT010000183.1, read as the reverse complement.
TTTTCAAATGCATCAACAAGCTCCTGAGTGAGCTGGTTTCCGTCTCTCTGTTTGAATGTATCTTTCCACTTCTTATCACCAAGCTTATAATCCAATATCGCAAATGCTGAAATACAGCATACTATTGTTACTACTGCTGATGCTATACGGCAGAATCTCATATTCCTTGAAAAGCTTTTCTGCATAAAATTTTCGTACATAACAGCATATATGAAAACTGATACAAGCGTTATGAAAAAGAATCTCACCAACGATATATTAAAAGCCACATCAGTATTCACATATACTCTCTGAAGAATAATTTCACCGCTGTTTTCCGGAGTAAGCTTTACTCTCATATCAATGACATTTCCCGAAAAATCACACATTATCGTATCCGATTTCTCACGCTTTTCAACTATTCTGCTTTCGGCAATATTATAACGGTAATTCTGTGTCTGTGTGCTGTCCTTTATATCAAGAATAAATCTGGCTTCCTTTGTTGATTCTTTATTGAATAATATATCTGCCTCGACTGTTCCGACCGGCATATCAATTCCCTCAAAGGTAACAACCATTTCCGCACCGTCTCCGACAATTATACCTCCGTCATCAAGCCTTATTCCGCATTCTATAATTGCACTGTCCAAATCAAGCTCCTTTTGCTCATATCCTCCGCCCCACAGATGATATGACGGAATGTTAAAAAGAGTAAGCTCCAGAACAGATGCAATAATCAGAATTTTTGATGAAAATTCAAGAAACTTTAAAGGATACTTCCTGTGAATCTCATATAAAATAAGCTCTCCGGCATTCACAAATCCCATAAATGCAAATGCACTCTGATATGAACCAAAATAAATAATTCCGGAAATATCCGTTATCGCTATGAATGTCATAAAAATTGTAAAGCAAACAGACATATTCATCATAACCCGTCTGCATTTTCCCCTGATTCCAAGAAAAAACAAAACAGATGCTGAAACAGATAAAATAACTGCAACTGCAAAAATAATCCTTAAAAACATATAGACCTCCAAAAATAAAATATCAATGTATATTATACAACATAATTCCTGTTATTGCAAGAAAATTTTCATTTCTCACTTTAATTATTAAGAAGATAAAAACCATATTGCTTCACTTCTGAAAAATATTTTTTTGATTTATTATATTCACGCAAAAACAATATTTAAAATATTTATAAAGTTTTCCGGAACGTCATTATGCATAACCGATAATATAATCTGTTGTTTAAAACGTAAAATTTTTCTTCCCTTCAATTTTATTATTGACTTTATATCCATAAAATGCTACTATTGAATTATATATATATGACAAGGAGGGAAATTATCTTTTATTATAAAGATAATTATCAAAGCTATGATTAAAAAAAGAATCTTCAGTCTTCTGACTGCCGCTGCAATGACTGTATCGTCTGTACCGTTTCTCGCTTCAGTAATATACACAAATACAGCTTCAACTACGGCTTACGCTGAAGGGGAATACACTATTCCTGAACTTAATATCCCATCAAGAGACGTTCCTGACCTCGACAGCTTCAGATTCGCTGCTGATATGGAACTCGGCTGGAATCTCGGTAATACTCTTGACGCTATTGATAATAACGGCTATAATTCAAATAAGCTCGATATCGAAAGCTCATGGTGCGGCGTAAAAACTACCAAGGAAATGATTGACAGCATAAAGGCATCAGGATTCCAGACTATCCGTATCCCTGTATCGTGGCATAACCATATCGATGAAAACAACAACATCGATAAGGAATGGCTCGACCGTGTTCAGGAAGTCGTTGATTACGCTGTTGCAAACGATATGCACATAATCCTTAACATTCAC
>JAQXFT010000182.1 GCA_029005335.1 Oscillospiraceae bacterium | reverse complement strand
ATACTCAGGGGAGCATATATATCTTTATCTGCAAAACTATTAATTTTTTTGACCAGCGGGGTTATAGAAACAGGAATAGTTTCAGGTTTAATTGAAGCAATAGCTTCGGGAGATAAATTAAAAGCTTCTTTTATAGGGTTTTTTGCTTCCCATTCTTTAATTTTAGAAAATTCATCAATCCATAAAAGGACAAATTCCAGACAAGAGGATATTTTTTTATCATTTATAAAATTATCGGGTTCAAGAACTTCGCCGGTAACAGGATTGATACCCATTGAAAGATTTTTTATATATTCTCTGCCACGTAAGAGAGCATCTTTTTCGCTTGCCATAAAATCAACTTCTTTCGCATTTAAATTACATTGGAAATTATATCATAATTTTTTCTGTTTGTCAATATAAGAAATTATATTTTTATACAATGCAGGGTATAAAATGCGGTATTTATGCAAAAATAATATAAAAGTGATTGAGGAGGAAAAAAAGAAATGCTTGTAAGAGTAAGCGGAGAATTTGAAACTGCAGATATAGCGGAAATAGTTTCCGGAAAGATAAAATCCGGAGTGAATGGAATAAAAAGGACAGGCATAGTATACAGCCGTGAAGCGACAGCACTTGAAGGAATTGAACATAAGACAAGATATACACTTCTTCCGACAGCAGTTACAAGGCAGAATTATTTCACGGCAGTAATGGAAAGCGATATTCCGAAAAGTTCTTTTGAAGAACCAAGATTCCGAAGCAATGCGTATGTATATATAATATGCGAGGCGGAATCGGCAATGAATGTAAAATCACTGATGTCAGCATATGGCGGAATGAAAATAAAGGTATCTGATTCCTGAATATAAAAAATGGACGGATTATTTAATATCCGTCCGTCATATTTTAATATATTACAGCATAAATATTTATCAGCGGAAAGCAAAAAATCTGAATTTAAAGTGGAGGTTAAAATGAATAAATTCAAACCGGAGGGCTGTCTTTTTGGAACAGCTGAAAATAAAAGGTATATAAGCTCCGCAGAGGGACTGCTTCAGGCAATGGAGAAAAATGAAATTCTTGAGGCAAGAGTATCAATGTGTGACAGCAGTCATAATCTTATACTGGAGCTTCCCTGTATGAAAGGGATTATAAAGCGTGAGGAGGGAGCATTGGGAATATCAGAGGGATATACAAAGGATATAGCACTTATTTCACGTGTAAACAAATATGTATGCTTTAAGGTATTGTCAGTTGAAACTGACGGAAATGGTGAAAAATATGCAGTACTTTCAAGAAAAAAAGCACAGCAGGAATGTCAGGAAAATTACATAAAAAGACTTTCCGCCGGTGATATAATAGATGCCCGTGTGACACATCTTGAGCAGTTCGGGTGTTTTGTTGATATAGGGTGCGGAATACCGTCGCTCATACCGATAGACACAATTTCTGTTTCAAGAATTTCCCACCCGTCCGACAGATTCACAGCGGGTCAGGATATACGTGTAATTGTAAAGAGTAATGACAACGGAAGAATATGCCTTACTCATAAGGAGCTTCTCGGAACATGGAGCGAAAATGCAAATCAGTTTCAGGCTGGGGAAACAGTATCAGGAATAGTGCGTTCAGTGGAGAGCTACGGAATATTTGTAGAGCTTACACCGAATCTGGCAGGGCTTGCTGAACCACGTGCGGACGTGAAAGCAGGTCAGCAGGTAAGTGTATATATAAAGGCACTTATTCCCGAAAAAATGAAAGTAAAGCTGATAATAGTAGACATATGCGAGGGTACGGAGAGGATAAATGAATGTCACTATTTTGTTGAAGGCTCGCATATTTCAAAATGGGTATATACTCCCGAAAATTCATCAAAGCTGATTGAAACAGATTTTTCCTGATGAAATTTATCCCCCACTTCAGAAGTGGGGGTATTTTTACTGAAATAAGATAAATGATTCCCTGACAGTCCGGCAGACTTCTGAGTAGAAGTTCTGACTTCTGAGAATATCACGGCATTTCAAAGCGGAGTCCATATCCTCAAACTGACCGAAAACAGCAGAGCCACTGCCAGTCATAACGGAGCAGAGAGCATTATTATTCATCATAATGGATTTGATAATATTTATATCATCATTAATTCCGGCTTGCTCAAAGATATTTGCATAGTATCTGTATAAATTTTCGTTGCCGGATTTAATTGAAAGCAGTAATTTTTTAGTCTGAGGGTGAACCGGATTTTTCAGCATATCAATATTTCTGTAAGCCTCAGGAGTGGAAATTCCGGCAGAACCTTTTGCAATAAGCATAATTTTTCCGGAGCAGTCATTCAATGGAGTAAGCTTTTCGCCGATTCCCTCTGCGTATGCAGTACCGCCCATGAGGAAGAAAGGAACATCAGCCCCAAGCCTTGAGGCATAGGGGAGCATATCCTCAAAAGTATAATTTGTATTCAGAAGCTTGTTGAGAATATAGAATACACAAGCACCGTCAGAGCTTCCACCGCCCATGCCAGCCTGAGAGGGTATATTTTTTGTAATTCTGATTTTACAGCCAAAATCGAGACCTGACATTTCTTTGAAAAGCATAACAGCTTTGTATGCAATATTTTTTTCGTTGCACGGAATTTCCGGAACAGAACATTCAATGGAAATATTATTGTCTCCGGAAAGCTCAATATCTATGATATCATATATTCCCACGGTCTGGAAAACACTTTCAATAGTATGATAGCCGTCAGGGAGCTTTCCGGTAACGTCGAGCGAAAGATTGATTTTAGCAGAAGCTTTTACAGTAAGTCTATTCATTTTTATCAGCCTTTATCCTGTTTACAAAGCTTTCGATACGGTTTATAGCCTCTGTAAGATGTTTAAGGGAATAAGCATAGGAAATACGTATAAATCCCTCACCGCATTCTCCGAAAGCATTTCCGGGAACGCATGCAACATTTTCCTCATCAAGAAGTCTTTCGCAGAACTCCTCACTTGAAAGTCCGGTACTTTTTATACACGGGAATACATAGAAAGCCCCCTCAGGGTTAAAGCATTCCAGACCGATTCTGTTAAGCTCCTTTACAAGGAATCTTCTTCTTGTATCGTATTCCTCAACCATTTTTTTAACTTCCTTATCGCAGGTAGTAAGAGCTTCAACGGCAGCATTCTGACTTATAAACGGACTGCACATAATACCATACTGATGAATTTTTACAAGCTGGCTTACTATTTCTTTCGGAGCGGTCAGATAGCCGAGTCTCCAGCCCGTCATAGCATAAGCCTTTGAGAAGCCGTTTACATAAATAGTACGTTCACGCATACCGTCAACCTGAATTATCGAATAATGCTTTCTGCCGTATGTAAGCTCAGAGTAAATTTCATCGGAGAGAACGATTATATTTGTATCACGGA
>JAQXFT010000181.1 GCA_029005335.1 Oscillospiraceae bacterium | reverse complement strand
TTCCATTGGATTTGTCTGTGTATGCTGACCTGTGATAATAGCTTTTCCTGCTGTATCAGAAAGGTAGTTTAAAAGCTTCCTTGCCTTCTTTGTTGAATTACTGTTGACCGGATTTTGCATATTATTATCCTCCTTTTATGATGCCTGTGAAAGACGATTAATCATCTCCATGCACATTCTTCCGTTATGATACGGACATTTCCACGAATGAACAAGAGCCTGCTTCGGGTCAGGACTATTATCTGCCGGAACACACTCTATCCATTCTCCGCTGTCGGGGTCTATCACCCTGTTCTGAATAAAATTCCATATATCCTCGGCTGCCTGAAGATACTCCTTTTTCTCCGGCTTTTTCTGATAGGCATTGTAAAATCCGACAACAGATTCCGCCTGTACCCACCAGATTTTTCTGGTGTCAGTATTATTCCCTTCACGCTCATTGTTTAATCCGTGCTGAATTTTGTCAAAGGCATTATGATATGCCATTTCAGCCAGTCCGTCTGTCACCGGCAGCATTTCCTTTTTATATTATATTGTCTGATTACAGTGTAAGCCGGCTTCTGTAAATTCAAACATCATGTGTGTATCCTATGATTATAGAATACATCATTCTGTCCTGCGTTTCTATTAAAAAGAAAATCAAAAATTGTAAGAATCTATTCTGACTATTGACGGCTTCTCTTTATAGTGTTAAAATAAGGACAGAGGTGATTTAAAATGCAGTTGTTTGAATATATAGATATGCCGAATCAGCCATATGATATTTTTTACACAGATTCAGTCAATTCACAGCTTCACTGGCATTATTACAGCGAAATACTTTATATCACAAAGGGGGCAGTAACCTTAACCTGCAACGATAAACAGTCAGTTCTTGAAGAAGGTGATTTATGTTACATTTATCCCTTACAGCTTCATTCAGTTTTAAAGGCAACTGATGATAAGGCGGAATATGCTGTTTTAAAATTTGATATTCATACAATTAATATTCCTAAAGCGTATCTTTCAAAATTTTATGATATTTTTATAAGAAGAAGCCGTAAGGAGGATTTCTGTATTATTTTAAATAATAACCGGATTAACAAAGAGAAAATCAATTCACATATTCAGCATATTGTCGGGGAGTTTCAGGAAAAAAATGAATTTTACTCTTTACAGATACAGGCAGATATCTATACTTTACTTATAGAAATTGCAAGAAAAATCAAAAAGGAGAGTAAACCGTCAGCCAGAAAGCATACAGATAACAGCTTTTCATTCTGTCACATTCTGGAATATATCGACTCACATTCAGGAGAAAAGCTTGAAATCCAGAAGCTTGCTGATATGTGCTATATGAGCTATTCTCATTTTGCAAAGCTCTTTAAAGAAAATTACGGACGCTCCTGCAAAGAGTATATCACATATATCCGCCTGAATAAGGCTCAGGATTTACTGCTCCATACCGATTACGACCTGAATTACATTGCACTTGAAACGGGATTTTTCGATTGCAGTCACTTTATCAGAACATATAAGAAATGGAGAGGCGTTACACCAAAGCAGGAACGTATGAAAAAGTATTTGTGATTGATGTATAGCTATCCTGTTTTAAAACAGAATGCTCAGAATACTGAAAAACATAGTGAATAGCATCATCTAAAGAAATGTTCATACGTAAAAAAGCTTTTATTCTGTGTTGTAATAAAAACCAAAGGAATATCTTTGATTTCTTCATGATATTTCTTTACCTTTTCTTCGTTCTGTTCTTTGTAGCGTGCTGTCTTTTTTTATTCGTCAAGGTTAAGATTTTATTATTTTCAATATTAAATTGATATAAAATTATGTGAATAATTGCTATAATTTATTTATTATTAAACCAAACCGGATTTTTAATATTATCAGATTAAGGAGTGTGTAACATGAAACTAAAAAAAATCGGAGCTTTGACGGCTTCACTTGTTCTTTCAGCAAGCTTCTTTTCAATTTGTCCGTCACTCGGTTTTAAATCAGGTGCAACAGGCATAGTCAGCAACTCATTTGAAGTCAATTATGACGGCTGGTACGGAAATGCCGATTCCGTAAGACTTACTGCTGAAAACGGCTGCGGCTTCGGAGGTTCAAGAGGAATGACTGTATCCGGACGTGCGGAGGCTTCAGAGGGTGTAAGCTCATCAAAGGGATTATATCTCGTCGGCGGTGTGAATTATACATACAGCGTAAAGGTATACAGCAAAACCAATGAAAAATTTCACTTTACGCTTTTATGTACCGATTCCGGAACAGGTAAGGAATCAACAATAGAGCTTGATTCAAAAAACGTCAGGGCAGGTCAGTGGACGGAGCTTAAAGCCAGCTACACTGCACCGGAAAACAGCTGTGAATTCAGACTCTCAATCTTTACCGATTCTACAAATGATTTCATGTTTGATGATGTTTCGGTAACTTCCAGAGAAAACAAAAACGCTGTATATGCTGCTACTGCTGAAAAGGGTCTGAAAGATGAATTTGCTGAATATTTCAGAGTCGGCAATATTCTCAACGGTGGTACTGTAAAAAATTCCGCAATTACTGCAAATATTATAAAAGACCATAACAGCATTGAGTGCGAAAATGAACTGAAACCTGATGCAACTCTTGTTCAGTCACAGTGCAGCGGTACAAATGTTGCTGTATCTCTTAACAATGCCGCTGCAATTATGGATTTCTGCGTACAGAATAACATTGCAATGAGAGGTCATACTCTCGTATGGCACAGCCAGACTCCGACATGGTTCTTTAAAGAAAATTATGATGCGAACGGTGCATGGGTAAGCACTACAACTATGGATGCCCGTATGGAAAGCTATATTAAGAATATGTTCGCAGCAATCGAACAGCAGTACCCTGAACTTAATCTTTATGCTTATGATGTGGCAAATGAGTGTATCAGCGACGATTCAGAAAGAACATCAAACGGTAAGGACGGTGCGAGAGTAGCCGGTGACAATAATGTTACAGGAGGTACTTCTGCATGGGTTTCCGTCTACGGAAATAACAGCTTTGTTGAAAAAGCATTCACTTATGCAAGAAAATATGCTCCCGAAGGCTGTGACCTCTATTACAACGACTATAACGAATACTGGGACCATAAGCGTGACTGTATATACAATATGTGCAAATCACTTTATGAAAAGGGTCTGCTTGACGGCGTAGGTATGCAGTCGCATATTCCGGCAAATGCTACAGGTTTTGCAGGTACAGATTCCTATATAGAGGCTATGAAAAAGTATCTTTCAATCGGTTGTGATGTTCAGATTACTGAGCTTGATATATCTGTTGAAAGCGGAAAATATACCGCTCAGGAACAGGCTGACAAATATAAGGCAATTTTTAAGGCTGCTATGGACTGGAATAAAAATCCTCAGTCGGACGGTCGTGTTAAAGCAGTATGCGTATGGGGTCCGAATGATGCAAACTCATGGCTTGCAGCCGGCTCTGATGCCCTGCTTTATGATTCAAATAATCAGCCTAAGCTTGCATACACTACACTTACTTCAATGATTCCGCAATCTGAATGGGGCGACGGTACTAATCCTTCAGTCGGTTCTTCTCCGATTGAACCGAATGAATATGGCTGGTATTTCGCTGACGGCTTTGAAGGTGATACCTGCAGCTGGGAAGGACGTGGAGCAGCAACAGTAATGACAAGCGGACGTACTGCATATGTAGGTAATGAAGCTCTGCTCGTTCAGAACCGTGAATCAGCCTGGAACGGTGCTTCAAAATCCCTGAGTGCCAGAACCTTTGTTCCCGGAAATGAATACAGCTTCAGTACAAATGTAATGTACTTTGACGGCAATTCTACAGATAAATTTTATCTTAAATTGCAGTATGCTGATTCAAACGGAGACACTCAGTATTCAACAATTGCAGAGGGTACAGCAGTAAAGGGCGAATGGGTACAGCTCGCAAATAAAAATTACAGGATTCCTGCAGATGCTTCAAATATGTCCATATACGTTGAAACCTCCGATTCGACAAACAACTTCTATATAGATGAGGTTATAGGTGCAGTAGGCGGAACTACAATTCTCGGTGCGGGCGAAAATACAGGAAACTTAACTCCCGGAGACGTAAACAACGACGGAATTATTGATGCTATGGATATAGCTAATGCAAGACAGGGAGTTATAAACGGATTCTCTGACAGCTTGTCAAAAATTGCCTGCGACGTAAATCAGGACGGAACTTCTGATACAAAGGATATTCAGCTTATTCAGGATTATGTCCTCGGAAGAATCGACAAATTTCCCACAGCTGAAATAACAATTGACAATGCTGAAATGATGGCTCTTTTTTCATCGATAAATACAGCAGGCTCATATAAAAATGAGAACGAGGGAAATCCGCTTTATACACAGCGTTTCGGTGCTGACCCCGGAGTTATGGAATATAACGGCAGAATTTATGTCTATATGACTGATGATGTCGTTGAATATGACAGCAGCGGAAATGTTACTGAAAATACTTACGCAAAAATAAATAAGATAAACTGCATATCCTCTGATGATATGGTGAACTGGACTGACCATGGTGCAATACCAGTTGCCGGAAGCAGTGGTATCGCAACATTTGCCACAAATTCATGGGCTCCCTGTGCGTGTCATAAAACTATCAACGGCAAGGAAAAATTTTTTCTCTACTTCTGCAACGGCGGAAACGGAATATGCGTTCTGACAGCAGACAGCCCTACAGGTCCGTGGTCAGACCCGCTGGGAAAGCCCCTTGTAACAAGAAGTGTTGCTAACTGTTCAGATATTCCGTGGCTTTTCGACCCTGCTGTATTTATTGACAATGACGGAACAGGTTACCTCTGCTTCGGAGGAGGCATTCCCGATGGAAAAACAGAAATGCCTTCAACTACCAGAGTTGTAAAGCTCAGTGATGATATGCTGCAGCTTGACGGAACTCCTGTAACAATAAACGCTCCCTATGTATTCGAGGATTCCGGAATAAACAGAATAGGAGACAAATATTACTATACCTACTGTTCCAACTGGAATACAAACGGAAATCAGTACGGACTTTCAGCAGCCAGCATTGAATATATGATTGCTGATAATCCGCTTGGCCCTTATACTTACGGCGGTGAACTTTTCAAGAATCAGGGTAACTTCTTCTCCGGAATGACCGGAAACAATCACCACTCAATTGCCGAACTCAATGGAAAACTTTACCTTTTCTACCATTCAAGACCTGTTGAAAAGGCTCTCGGAATAAGCGGAAACTACAGAAGCCCTCAGGTAAATGAATTTACCATGAACGGAAATAAAATGAATCCCGTAACAGGTACTATGACAGGTGTATCTCAGCTTAAAAAATTAAATCCCTATCAGACTGTTCAGGCAGAGACAATCTCACGTCAGGGCGGTGTAAATGTAAGCGGTCTCGGAGATACAGTTGTAACCGATATTCAGAAGGGCGACTGGATAAGTGTCTCAGGAGCAGATTTTTCAAAGGGTGCTTCATCTGTATCTGTAAAGGTTTCATCTTCAGACGGCGGAGCTATCAAAATCTGTACCGGAAGCGAAAACGGAAAAGCTGTCGGATATGTAAAAGTTCCGGCAACAGGAGGCTCATTTAAAGAAATTACAGCACCTGTATCAGGTCTCAGCGGTACTCAGGATTTGTATTTTGTATTCAGCGATTCAATGGAAATCGATTCCTGGAGCTTCAGATAAAGGGGGAAATATTCAATGAAACTTAAAAATATAATTGTAACCGGCGTAATGCTGTCAGCAATGATAAGTACAGTTGCAGTATCTTCCGGTTTTGCAGATACCCAGAAAATTACCATATCAGCAGGCAAGGAAACTGCTGAGGCTGGAAAAAGCTTCAGTGTCGATATATCGATTTCAGATATTCAGCCTACCGGTATGAATGCCTGTGAATTCGCAATACAATATGACAGCAGTATCATAAGCATTGACAGTGTTGAAAAAGGAAGCATTACCAATACCGGTGCGGATACAAAGGATACAACAGCAAGCGATGTTCTGATTTTTGACAGCGAAATCTCTGAAGATACCGTTAATGTTGTATGGACAACCGGTGCTGATTCAGATTACTGGATTAAGGATTCCGGCATATTCTGTACTGTCTCCGGAAAGGTTTCCTCATCAGCTTCAAATGGTGATGTTGCATTAATAAAGCTGATTCCGATAGCAAGGGATACTAATCCGGATTCCGGAAAAGCCAATGACAAAATGGTATTTTCATACATAGACGGTGATTCCAAGGCATACTATGATTACAGCGTATCAGACGGCTCAGTAACAGTCGGAAAAGCTTCATCAGGCAATATTCTCTGGGGTGATGTCAATGTTGATGGTAAAGTTGAAATTGCTGATGTTGTTTCAGCATCTGCATATGTCGGCGACTCCGGAAACAATGCAATTGAAACTCAGGGTCTGATAAACGGCGACGTTCAGAATAACGGTGACGGTATCACATCAGGTGATGTACTGGCAATACAACAGTATCTTGCAAATATAGTTGCAGTTCTTCCGGTATAGGATTAACAGAATAAAATATAATTTAACCCTCACAAACATATTGTCTGTGAGGGTTCTTTTTATTATAACAAATTATAATTCTTCAGTAGAATAAAATATAATTTAACCCTCACAAACATATTGTCTGTGAGGGTCTTTTTATTATAACAAATTATAATTCTTCAGTAATCGTTGCGAGGTATTGCTGTATTGCCAGTACGTCACCGACATCAACACCATTGCCGGTATAGTATACATCAGCATTTATAAGTCCCTGATTTGAAAGCTTATTGTTTACAGGGTCTCCGACATAGGCAGCTACAGCGACTACATCAGCTATATCGACAACACCATCATTAGTAGCATCTCCACGGAGTGACGGTATTCCGGAAGCTTCGGTCTGAGTAGTTTCGGGTTCTGAGGAAATTGCAGTTGTAGTTGTTGTGATTGTAGTAGTAGTTGTAGTAGTAGTTGTTGTATCGGGTATATCCTGTTTGCTGTCTGAATATGTAACCCACTGATATCTTGCTGTAAGAGGTGTATTTCCGTCAAAGGGTTTCAGCCATTCATCAACACCTGTTCCCGGCCATACATTCATCATGATTTTACCAGGGGTGGACGGAATATTTTCAGAAGCCGAATAAACAGCCTTTCCGTCAACATACCATGTAATCTTGTCAGCCTGCCAGTCAAAACCGTATGTGTGATATCCCTCAGAAGCATCAAATCCAAGGTCATACATAAA
>JAQXFT010000180.1 GCA_029005335.1 Oscillospiraceae bacterium | reverse complement strand
ATAACAGACAAATCTATCAAATAACCGTAGGACATACGGGGATAGCTCGCTTATGCTTAGTACATTTGTGCTATCGAACGAGAACCGACTGCTCATAATGAGAGGAAGCCCCCACCTCTACAGGTGGGGGAGGATGTCACTATAGCATACAGAAATCAGTCTGAACATCTATTTATGTGACAATTGAAGCTCTGATGTGACATTTTTGTAAGATTCATTCAATTTCAAGCTCATCTCTTTCAAGATAAAGGGAAAATATACTTCCCCTGCCCTCCTCTGATTCAACGCATATTTTATGTGAAAGCTTATCAGATGCCTTTTTGCAGAGATAGAGTCCGAGTCCTGTTGATTTGCTGTCTGCCCTGCCGTTGTATCCTGTGAATCCCTTTTCAAATATTCTCGGAATGTCTTCGGGGGCTATTCCTATTCCCGTATCGGCTATTCTGAGAATCTTATCCGGCTATATGCTTATTGTAACGCTTCCCGAATCCGTATACTTTACTGCATTTGAAAGAAGCTGTTCTATTATAAACAAAAGCCACTTTTCATCTGTTAAAACTGTTACGGATACCTGATTATAATTCAGCTTTATTTTCTTTCGTATAAACTGCGGTGCATATCTGTGTACTGCTTTTTTTATAATATCATTAAGTTCGTAATTCCTGAAAACAAAATCAGATGAATTTCCGCTTAAACGGAAATAGCTCAGTACCATTCCTGTATACTGTTCTATCCGGAAAAGTTCCGCAAGAAGTTCACGGTGTTCAGCGGTATCCTCACTTTTCAAAATCATCTGCATTGCTGATATAGATGTTTTTATCTGATGTACCCACGCTGTATAGTAATCAATGCTTTCCTGACGTTCATTCTGAAATTTTGTTTCCGTCTCGCTGTTTATTCTGCGGAGCTTTTCGATTATTTCCTGATAGTCGGATTCTGCAACGGTCTGAGGTTCGGGAAATTTTTCCGTCGCTATAAGGATATTTTTCATCAGATATTCTCTTTCACGGCATTTTTTTATAAATCTGCGGAATCCGTTCAGAAATGTAAATATTCCAACTACTGCACAAAGAATACATGAATATAATACCGCCTCTGCTTCAAGTCTGTAAAGCGAAAACACAACAGCAAAAATTACCGAAAATACCACAAAAAGAATTATTATATATCTGTACTGATAAATATATTTCAGAAATAACTTAATCATGAGATTATATATCCGCTCCCGACCTTTGTCTTTATAAAATCCGATAAGCCTATGCTTTCAAGCTTTCTTCTCAGTCTTGTAACATTCACCGTAAGAGTATTTTCTTCAACATAACAATCCATTTCCCAAAGCTTTATCATAAGCGTATCACGGCTGACTATTTTTCCCTTGTTTTCCATGAGCGTCTGCAATATGCGAAATTCATTCCGTGTAAGCTCAAGCCTTTTTCCGTTATAGCTTATTGTATTGTCACTGATATTCAGCTCCGCACCGTTATGCTCAAGCATCGGTATCTGATTTGACATATTGTATGTTCTTCTCAGCAACGCCTGTATCTTTGCAATCATAACACCAGTGTCAAAAGGCTTTGCTATAAAATCATCTCCGCCCATATTGACAGCCATTATTATATTCATATCGTCTGATGCCGATGATATGAATACTATCGGAACATCTGAAATCTTTCGTATCTCTGTACACCAGTGGTATCCGTTATAAAACGGAAGCATTATATCAAGAAGTACAAGATGAGGTTCATATTCCCTGAACTCCTCAATTACATTTCTGAAATTTTTTATGCAGTGTACATTCATATTCCACGATTCTATATACTTTTTCATGGCTGCTGAAAGCGTAGGGTCGTCCTCGGCAATCATAATCCTATACATATATATTGTCACTCTCCCTTTCTGGTTTTTATCATAGCACAGAAAAAATAATATGTCAAATATAAAAATAATATTGCATTGTTTTCCTGATTCTGTTATAATATATAGGTACGCTATTTTTTATCCTTTGGAGGTATTTTTTATGAATAAAGTCCAGAAATTCTTTAATGATATTCAGAATAAGAAAATTGCTTTTATAGGTACGGGCGTTACAAATACCAATATCATAAAGCTTTTTCTTTCAAAAAATCTTGATGTCACTATATGCGACAGAAAATCCGCTGAGCAGATGGGAAGCCTTTACAGTGAACTTGCTGATTTGGGAGCAAAATATATCCTCGGTGAAGCATATCTTGATACTCTTACCGATTTTGATATAGTATTCCGTTCCCCCGGAGTTTATTTCAATAACCCGAAACTTCAGGAGGCTATTAAAATGGGCGTTGCAGTTACTTCTGAAATGGAAGTTTTCTTCGATTTATGCCCCTGCAGGATTTATGCCGTTACAGGTTCTGACGGAAAAACTACTACCACTACTCTTATATCCGAATTTTTCAGGGCAGAGGGAAAAAATGTCCATATAGGCGGAAATATCGGAAAGGCTCTTTTGCCTGTAATCGAAGAAATCAAAGATGATGATATTGCCGTTGTGGAGCTTTCAAGCTTTCAGCTCCTCTCAATGAGACAGTCTCCCGAAGTGTGTGCTATTACAAATATAACCCCTAATCATCTTAATGTCCACGGCACTATGGAGGAATATATTTCCGCTAAATGCAATATTCTTGCTCATCAGAATGCTTTTTCAAGAGCCGTTTTAAGCTATGACAATGAAACTGCAAAAAATCTCAGTCCTCTTGTAAGGGGTAAGCTTGCTTATTTCAGCAGATTTGACAAGCCTTATAACGGAAGCTTTCTGAACGATAACGGCATACTCTGCTATAACGATTACGGAAAAGTTACCGAAATTATGGATATGCATGATATAAAAATCCCCGGTATGCACAATGTTGAAAATTATCTCACTGCTATTGCCGTAACATGGGGAGAAGTTTCCCTTGATACCGTAAGAAAAGTTGCCAGGGAGTTCGGAGGCGTTGAACACAGAATTGAATTTGTACGTGAAATCAATGGTGCAAAGTATTACAACAATTCAATTGCCTCAAGCCCTACAAGAGTTCTCGCCTGCCTTAATTCCTTCGACGAAAAACAGATTATGATTCAGGGCGGTTCTGATAAGGGTATTTCATTCGAGCCTATGGCGGATTCCATATGCGAAAAGGTAAAGGTTCTGATTCTTATGGGAGAAACAAGGGAAAAAATCCGTGACGCTGTTATGAGTTCAAAGAAATACAATCCCGAAAATACTAAGATATTTATAGTCAGGGATATGCAGGAGGCTGTTCAGACTGCTTACAAGTACGCTGAAAAAGGCGATATTGTTTCACTTTCTCCCGCATGTGCAAGCTTTGATATGTACCGTATGTTTGAGGACAGGGGCAGACACTTCAAACAGCTTGTAAACGAACTTTGATTCCG
>JAQXFT010000179.1 GCA_029005335.1 Oscillospiraceae bacterium | reverse complement strand
CAGTGCGAAAGGAAATAATTAATTATGTCCAATGAAATGTTAAGACTCCCCGCCGAACTCCTCTATAAAAACGAAATCGATGCCCTTATCGAAAACGAAACAAATCCGGTTCCTGACGGTTGGCAGATGTCCCCGAAATCCGTTCTTACTTATATTATGGGCGGTAAATCGGGAAAAGTAAATATCACTCCGAAATATATGGGCGATAAAAAAATCGTTGAAATCTGCATTGCTACTCTTGTTACTGACCGTGCATTGCTCCTTATAGGCGAACCCGGTACAGCCAAATCATGGCTTTCTGAACATCTTACCGCTGCTATCAACGGCAATTCCTCAAGAGTAATTCAGGGTACTGCCGGAACGACTGAAGAACAGATTCGCTATTCGTGGAATTATGCAATGCTTCTTGCAAAAGGTCCTTCATTTGAATCACTCGTAAAAAGTCCGGTTTACAACGCTATGGAAACAGGCTCTATTGCAAGAATTGAGGAAATTTCAAGATGTGCAAGTGAAGTTCAGGACGCTCTCATTTCAATACTTTCCGAAAAGCGTATTTCTATCCCCGAGCTTTCGGAGGAAGTTTCCGCAAGAAAGGGATTTTCAGTAATCGCTACCGCCAATACCCGTGACAAGGGTGTAAATGAAATGTCATCAGCTCTGAAAAGACGTTTCAATATTGTGGTACTCCCTGCTCCGTCCGATATGGATACAGAAATTGATATTGTAAAAACCCGTGTAGCACAGATGGCTGACAATTTCAGGCTCAATGCAAAATTACCTGATATTTCCGCAATCGAGCGTGTTGTCACTATATTCCGTGAACTCCGTGACGGTCAGACACTGGACGGCAAAATCAAGCTGAAAAGCACTTCCGGAGTGCTTTCTTCCGCTGAGGCTATTTCACTTCTTGTAAACAGTATGGCTCTTGCCGGAAGCTTCGGAAATGGTAATGTTACCGACTACGAACTCGCCTCCGCATTACAGGGTGCTATCGTAAAAGACGAATCAAAGGATAAAGCTGTATGGACTGAATACCTTGAAAACGTTATGCGTAAAAAGGGAAAGGAATATTCAAAGCTCTATTCCGAATGTAAGGAGCGTAACGCATAATGGCTGAATACTTCGGAATACGTCACTTTTCGCCGGCGTGTGCTTTTTATGTAACCGAATTTCTTAACCGTCTGAAGCCTGAATGTATTCTGATAGAAGGTCCTTCTGATTTGAATAATCTTATTGAACCTCTGTGCAATCCGTTTGCAGTGATGCCCTGTGCTGTTCTTGCATATACCGTAAATCCGCCTGTCAAAACAGTTCTCTGGCCTTTTGCGGATTTTTCACCCGAATACAGAGCCTTGCTGTGGGCGATTGAAAACAATATTCCGGTCAGGTTCTGCGATTTGCCGTCATCATGCGTTCTTGCTCAGATGGTCAGGGAAGATGAAAATATCCGTGAATCAGAAGAAGTTCCCGAAAGAAAGGTTTCCGTTTATGAACGAATGGAACAGGCTTCAGGCATGGATAACGATTCATTCTGGGAATATACCTTTGAACAGTGCGAAAATTATGATGATTTCATAAAGGCATCGGAGGAATACGGAAAATCAATACGTGAATTTTCTGAGGACAATGATGAAAACAACAAGCTCCGTGAAGCCTTTATGAGACGTATTATACATGAATCTGAACAGCAGTATAATTCCGATAAAATAGCTGTAATTACCGGTGCTTTTCACACTATGGGCATAAAAAATATTCCGTTCAGCAAAAATGACGAAAAACTTACAAAAAAGCTCCCCGTAACTGAATGTAAATCTACTCTTATGCCCTATTCATATTACAGACTTTCTTCACGTTCGGGATACGGTGCAGGCAGTAAAGCTCCTGCATATTATGAAATTCTGTGGCGAAACCGCATTAAAAACACTCCTGAGAACAGCTCCGCAGAATATCTTTCCAGAATTGCAGAGTATCAGAGAAGTCACGGCTTCGCATCATCTTCCGCACAGGTTATTGAAGCTTTAAGACTTTCGGAAACCCTTGCCCTTATGCGTGGCGGAAAAACTGCAAATTTTAACGATTTGAGGGATTCCGCTGTAACCTGTCTCGGAAACGGTTCATTTGCGGAAATTTCAGAAGCCTGTGCCGATGTTGAAATAGGTACTAAAATAGGACTTCTTCCCGATGGTACTGTATGTACATCAGTTCAGGAAGATTTTATGCGTCAGCTTAAAGAC
>JAQXFT010000178.1 GCA_029005335.1 Oscillospiraceae bacterium | reverse complement strand
CAGCTTGCCGGCTATCCCGTAAGAGTATGCGAGCTTATGGCGACACTTTCCGGAACAGCTCTTGCTCAGAGAGTTGCTGTTGATACAATTCCGCATATCAGAGAGGCTAAAAAAGCTATACGCAAGGCTTTTGAAAATCAGAAGGAGAAAAGAGGACTTTCAATTATTGAAGTTCTTTCCACTTGTCCTACAAACTGGGGACTTACTCCTGTTGACGCTATAAAGAGACTTCAGGACGAAATGATTCCTTATTATCCTCTCGGAGTTTATAAAGATGTTACTGCAAAGGAGGAGGAAAAGTAATGACTACTGAAATACTTCTTGCAGGATTCGGCGGTCAGGGCGTACTCTTTGCCGGAAAAATTCTTGCATACTGCGGTCTTATGGATTCAAAGGAGCTTTCATGGCTTCCGTCATATGGTCCTGAAATGCGTGGCGGTACTGCCAACTGTTCAGTATGTATTTCCGATGAACCTATAGGTTCACCTCTGATACTTACTCCCGATATCCTTATTGCTATGAATAACCCCTCATACGAAAAGTTTATAAATGCCGTAAAGCCTGACGGAAAAGTTTTCATAGATTCCACTCTTGTTGAATCAAAATGCGAAAGAACTGATATAGAATGTTTCTATATTCCGTCTACCGAAATGGCTGATTCCAACGGATTAAAGGGCGGTTCAAATATGGTTCTGCTTGGAAAGCTCATAAAGGAAACAAATCTGTTTACTTTTGACACAATGCAGAAGGCTGTTGAAAAGGTTGTACCTCCGGCAAAGGCTAAGCTTATTGAAAACAATCTCAAAGCTATCAGAATGGGTATGGAATACTGATTCTGAAAAAAAAATATCGCCCTTGAATGTGAAATTCAAGGGCGTTTTTCTTATAATACCTTTGCACCGTCAACAGATAAAATTGTGCCGGATATATAGCTTGCAAGGTCGCTGGCAAGGAAAAGAAATGCATTTGCGACTTCCTGAGGCTCTCCCATACGTCCGAGAGGAATTGTAGATGATACACGCTGAACCATTTCGGGAGGAAGTGCAGAAACCATATCAGTTTTTGTAACTCCGGGGGCTACTGCATTGACACGGATATTGAATTTTCCGAGTTCACGGGAAAGGCTCTTTGTAATACCATTAACAGCAAATTTGGAGGTCGGATATCCTACGCCGGTTTCCTGACCGTAAAGACTTACCATGGAGCTTGTATTTATGATACAGCCTCCGCCTGCTTCCCTGAATACCGGAACAACAGCCTTACAGCCATTGAAAACACCTGTAACATTCAAATCCATGATTTTTTTGAAGTCATCGGGATTATATTCCTCAATAGGTTCACGTGCAGAAATTCCGGCATTGTTTACAAGTATATCAATTCTACCGAATTTTTCCTTAACCTGATTTATTGCAGCTTCCACTTCGCTGTAATCAGAGAGAGCAGGGCAAAGTCCGATAACCTCAAAGCCGGAATTTTCAACCCTGAGCTTTTCAACTGCTTTATCCACAGTTTCCTGTCTTGACCCGAAAATTGCAACCTTAGCACCGTTTTTGAGAAAGGTTTCAGCAATTACAAATCCGATACCTCTTGTACCTCCTGTTATGACTGCGATTTTATTTTTAAGCATTTTTTCGACACTCCTTTTATTTCTGATATTTTACTGCCATAGGGCAGATATATACGCTTCAAAAAACTTTAACCTTATATAATTATACCATAAAAAAATTTTTTTGTCAACAGATATTCTGTGAACATTTTACAATTTGTATTGACATATTCAAAAACAGATGATATAATTTAACTGATATTTACAGGGAGGTGGGATTAATGAGAAAAAAACTGAATTTAACAGCTTTATGCATAATATTATCATTTACGGCATGTGGTGCAACAGATGAAGCTGAAATGACTGATACTGCAATTATAACAGATACTTCTGCAATCACTGAAATACAGACTGATATTCCGGAGGATACAAGTATATATTCCGAAGAAATTACTTCTGAAACTTACTTAACAGATTATCAGAGACTTCAGGCTGTCGCCGAAGATATACTGTTTTACGGAAATGAAATAACATATTCAGAAATTTACTGTGAACAAAGCGATATGGCTAAGAGAAACTTTGATATAATAAACAGCGGAATATATGAGGAATATTTCATTGAATCGGATAAAATACATGATTTCCTTGAATTTGATAATTATACATACTACTCTGAAAAATCAGAAAATAACGGCTGCTATGACTTCATAGGAAAAGACGGTGAATATTATGAATGTTATGATTCTGACATCAGATATAATAAGACAGACAATTGTATAAAATCATTCCTGCGTAATATTATTGATAACTATACATATACAGAAAGCTGTTATTTTACTGCATTCAATGAAAAGTATATCTGCGAAAAATATGTATCAGGCGATAATATATGTCTTCTTTATTTCTGTGAGGGCGATATCTGCTGTGCAGCTCTTCTTGATGAAAACGGTACGCATATTATTGAAAACTATCATCTATATGAATCGGGAAATATGCTTAATGAAGATTTTATGCTTGAAAAATTTAATCAGTGCCGGCAAAGTATTCACCATTCCGAAGAAGAACACGAAAACAATTTCAATTACAGCTTTAATTTCAATCAGAATAATAACTTTGATTTTGACGCCGAAAGAATACGTGGCGAAAATATCGAAAATCCGCATATAGTCGAAAGTTATCGTGAATATTTCGATACTGCTGATGAGTTTTCCATATACATAACCGCAAGACGTGGAGAATTAATGCAGTATGAATATGCAACAAAATCAGGAATAAATTACTACAATAAAAGCGGTCTGCAAAAAGCAGAGGAAAAAGCTATTATCAATGAAAATCTTGAATTTGAAAACAGACATTATTCAAGATGCTACTATGAAAATGAAACTTTAAATTACACTTTATATGATGATGCCGATTATTCGGATATATATATCTACTATATCATTCAGAATAACGACCGTCCCGAATTTAATGATGTTGATGAATTCATAGAAGCCTATAATGTTACTATCAACAACGAAGAATATATCTGCGAGGTATGGCACGCCGGAGTTACAGATTTCAACGTATACTGCAAGGACGGAAAAGTTATTGCAATAGATACAGTATTTTACGGCGAACATGAATACAGCGTTATAGAATATCTTTATGACTATGCGGAAACTGAAAATATTTCAGAACCCGAAATTTACGATTCATATTCCGAGGAGGGAAACTTTCAGTGAATAAAAAGGATTACGAAAACAGCGACAAGGGACTCGGAAAAACTCTGAGCTATATTTTAAGACATCACCCCGAATCCTTCAATATTCAGATGGATTCACATGGCTGGGTAAATGTTGATGAGCTTATATCACAAATGCGTAAAAGAGGAAGAATTATAGACCGTGAAATTCTTGACAGAATTGTGCGTGAAAATGATAAAAAGCGTTACAGCTACAACGAAAATAAAACTAAAATAAGAGCAAATCAGGGTCATTCAATTCCCATTGACCTCGAACTTTTACCAGTTACTCCGCCTGATATACTTTATCATGGAACAGCTGAACAATTTCTTGATTCAATACAACAAAAAGGTATAATGAAAATGTCAAGAAATCATGTACATCTTTCTGTCGATACTGAAACCGCTTTTGATGTCGGCTCACGTCATGGAAATCCTGTTGTTCTTGAAATAGATTCAAAAAGAATGTACGATGAAGGTCTTGATTTCTATCTTTCCGAAAATAAAAGATGGCTCTGCGAATACGTTCCGGTTAAATATATATCAGCTGTTATAAAAAAGAAAGGCGATGAATTATGCACGGAAAAATTATAATTATAGAAGGTCTTGACG
>JAQXFT010000177.1 GCA_029005335.1 Oscillospiraceae bacterium | reverse complement strand
GTTGAAACGGAAATAAACGGTATGGGCTGTAATATCGACCCCGAAAGCCTTGAAAGACTATATAGCAGGCTTGATGACCTGAAAAGCGGTGATTTTCTTGTATTGGCAGGAAGTGTTCCGAAATCATTGCCGTCGGATATTTATGTAAGTATTGCTGAGAGAGTTCAGAAATGCGGAGTGCATACGGTTATAGATGCTTCAGGGGATTTGCTTCTGAAATCCCTTGAGCTTAAACCTTTTCTGATTAAGCCCAATAATTCTGAGCTTGGAGAGCTTTTCGGAGTGAGAATTGATTCACGTGAAGAGGCTGTTCCTTATGCTGAAAGGCTTCATGATATGGGGGCTGAAAATGTTCTTGTATCTCTTGCCGGAGAGGGAGCGGTTCTTGTATGTGCGGACGGTGAAATATTTTCAGCTCCTGCTCCCTCCGGAGAAGTCAGAAATTCCGTGGGTGCAGGAGATTCAATGCTTGCCGGATTTATTTACGGATATATAAAATCCGGTAAATTCCATGATGCCTTTAAGTATGGAATTTCTGCCGGAAGTGCTACCGCTTTTTCCCAGTCTCTTGCAGACAGGAAAGAAATTATGGATATGTTTTCTTCTCTGAACCTTAACTGAAATTTTTTTATGAAATATACAAAAAGATTGTGTAAAATTTGTAAAAAATAACGGTTAATTTTGTCATTTTTTCAAAAATTCAGACTTTTTTTGTCTCTGATTTGACATATATTACAAAAAATCAGCGTTTTTGTTGAATTTTCAAGCCGGTTTTCCTGTAATTCTTACTATTATATCATTTTTGATATATCAACTATGCTAATTGTCTATATAATTGATATTGACAAATGGGGTGCTTTTGTGATAATATATAGGTGGAAAGAAAATCATCTGATTTATCTGTCAGACGCTTTTCAAGTTAATTTATATATAAGGAGATTTTTTCAACTATGAAGATTGATTTTTCTAAGGTGGAAGCCTGGAATGGTTTCGTCCCCGGTCACTGGGTTGACAACATTGATGTCCGTGATTTTATCCAGAAAAACTATACCCCATATGACGGTGACTCATCTTTCCTCGCTGAACCTACTGAAGCTACAAAGACACTCTGGAACAAGGTTCTCGACCTCATGAAGCAGGAGAGAGAAGCAGGCGGTGTCCTCGATATGGATACAAAGGTTGTTTCTTCACTCGTTTCCCATGGTGCTGGCTATATCGAAAAAGACCTCGAACAGATTGTCGGACTCCAGACTGACAAGCCCTTCAAGAGAGCTTTAATGCCATACGGCGGTCTCAATATGGCTGCTAAGGCTTGCTCAGACAACGGCTATGAAGTTGATGACGAAATCAAGCATATCTTTACTGAATACCGCAAGACTCACAATCAGGGCGTTTTTGATGTATATACCCCTGAAATGCGTGCTGCAAGAAGTAACAAGATTCTGACAGGACTTCCAGACGCTTACGGCAGAGGAAGAATTATCGGCGACTACAGACGTGTTGCCCTCTATGGTGTTGACAGACTTATTGAGGATAAAAAGAAACAGAAGGACTTCTATTCCCGTCCTATGACTGAAGAAAAAATCCGTGCAAGAGAAGAAATCGCTGACCAGCTCAGAGCTCTCGAAAACCTCAAGAAAATGGCTGAAATCTATGGCTGCGATATCTCAAAGCCGGCTACTACTGCCAAAGAAGCTGTTCAGGCTCTCTATTTCGGATACCTCGGTGCTGTTAAAGACCAGAACGGTGCAGCAATGTCTATCGGACGTACTTCAACATTCCTTGATATCTACTTCACACGTGATATGGAAAAAGGTATACTTACAGAAGAACAGGCTCAGGAAATTATCGACCACTTCATCATGAAGCTCCGTCTTGTACGTTTCGCAAGAACTCCTGAATACAATGCACTCTTCTCAGGCGACCCGCAGTGGGTTACAGAATCAATCGGCGGTGTAGGCGTTGACGGCAGACATATGGTTACAAAGAACAGCTTCCGTTACCTCCATACACTCGAAAACCTCGGTACATCTCCTGAACCGAATATGACTGTTCTCTGGTCAAAGAGACTTCCTCAGGGATTCAAGGAATATGCTGCTTCTATCTCTATCAAGACTTCTTCAATCCAGTATGAAAATGATGATATGATGCGTGTAACTCACGGCGATGACTATGCTATCGCTTGCTGTGTATCTTCAATGAGAGTCGGCAAGGAAATGCAGTTCTTCGGTGCAAGAGCTAACCTCGCTAAGTGCCTCCTCTATGCTATCAACGGCGGTGTTGATGAAAAGACAGGCGTTCAGGTAGGTCCTAAGTATCGTCCGTTCGATGGCGAATACCTTGATTATAAGGACGTTATGGAAAAATATGACGATATGATGACATGGCTTGCCGGTCTCTATGTTGATACTCTTAACTGCATTCACTATATGCACGATAAGTACTGCTATGAAAGTCTCCAGATGGCTCTCCACGACAGAGAAGTAAAGAGATATTTTGCAACAGGTGTTGCAGGTCTTTCAGTAGTTGCAGACTCACTTTCCGCTATAAAGTATGCTAAGGTTAAGGTTATCCGTAAGGATATCGAAATCAAGAACAAGAAGGGCGAAGTTGTTGACGTTGCAAAGAATGTTGCCGTTGATTACGAAATTGAAGGCGAGTTCCCGAAATATGGTAACAATGATGACAGAGTTGACGATATCGCAGTTGAAATCCTTGAAAAGTTCATGAACAAGATACGTCAGCAGCACTGCTACAGAAACGGCGTTCCGACAACATCAATCCTGACAATTACTTCAAACGTCGTATACGGAAAGAATACAGGTTCTACACCTGACGGACGTAAGCTCGGTGTACCGCTTGCTCCTGGTGCTAACCCGATGCACGGACGTGATACTCATGGTGCAGTAGCTTCACTCTCATCAGTAGCTAAGCTTCCTTTCACAGATGCTCAGGACGGTATCTCAAATACATTCTCAATCATTCCTGACGCTCTCGGAAAAGATGCTAAGGTATTCATGGGCGACCTTGATATTGATTCTATCAAGTAATCTCCCTGAAAGGTATATCTTGTTATGGATAAAAACAATGAAAAAAACTGTTCCTCAGAGCTTGCTGAGATGATTGACAAGCTTATGGGGGAGGGAAATAATACAGTCAATGTAAAGACTTCTGAAAACGGAGAATATAAGGTTGACGGAATCAAGGTCAGGACCTTCAATACCTCTGACTGTGGTATAAAGGGAGCTTGCTGTCAGCCTACTGAACTCCTTGAGGAACTTGCAGACGACTGATTCATTCGATAATTATATTAAGGAGGATTTAACAATGGCTAATGTTAATCAGAAACAGGTTGAAAATCTCGTTGGTATGCTCGACGGCTATGTTGAAAAAGGTGGTCATCACCTCAATGTAAATGTCTTCACAAGAGACACACTTCTTGACGCTCAGAAACACCCTGAAAATTATCCTCAGCTTACTGTAAGAGTTTCCGGCTATGCCGTAAACTTCATAAAGCTCACTAAGGAACAGCAGGACGACGTTATTTCAAGAACATTCCACGCAAGCCTTTAATCTGAATCGTGAATTTCTGAATAAGGGGGAGACTCTCCGGAGTCTCCCTTGAATTTTATCCGGAGGACTGATAATTTTTGAAGAATTTTTTAATATCATATCTCGCATACTCGTTCGCCTCGGGTATGCTTGTCTCAATGGGCGGAGTCGTATATCTTTCATGCGATAATAAATATCTCGGAGCTATGCTTTTCGGACTGGGACTCTATACAATAATACAGTTCGGCTTCTATCTTTTTACCGGAAAAGTAGGATATATTGCAGATAAAGGCGTAAAATACATACCGGAAGTATTGCTTATATTAGTCGGAAACTGCATAGGAACTGCTGTAACAGCACTGCTTGTAAATCTTACAAGATTCGGAGATAAAATTTCCGAAAAAGCGTATACTATTATGGAGGGCAAGCTTGCAGATACGCCGGCAAGTGCATTTATACTTGCGGTTTTCTGCGGTATGCTTATGTATATCGCCGTGGAAAATGCGTCAATCAATAAAAAAACAAATTCCGATACGGCAATTCTTGCGGGAACTCTGCTTGCAATAATGGTATTTATTATTTCCGGATTCAATCACTGCATTGCAGATATGTTCTATCTTTTTGTGTCAGGAAATTACAAGTCCGAAGCTGTACTTTATTTTGTGCTTGTTATTCTCGGAAACTCTGTCGGAGGAATGACACTTCCTTTTATACGCAAGTCAGGAGAGCTGAATAATCAGAAGAAGGTGAAATAATAATGAACGGATATATACATTCAATAGAAAGTTGCGGAACTGTTGACGGCCCTGGTATAAGATTTGTTGTATTTGTGCAGGGCTGTCCTTTGAGATGTCTTTACTGTCACAATCCTGATACATGGGACTTCAAAAAAGATAACCCCATGACTGCTGATGAAATTCTTGAACAGTATGACAACTGCAAGGAATTTTTCAGAAACGGCGGACTTACCGTAACAGGCGGTGAGCCTATGGCACAGATTGATTTTCTTACAGAGCTTTTCAGAAAAGCCAAAGCAAAGGGCATTCATACCTGCGTTGATACTTCCGGAGTAACTTTCAATAAAGATGATACATCAAAGGTCGATGAGCTTATGAAGTATACTGACCTGATTATGCTTGATATAAAGCATATAGATGACGAGGAGCATAAAAAGCTTACCGGCAGAAGCAATAAAAATATTCTTGATTTTGCACGCTATCTGCATGACAATAAAAAGGAACTCTGGATTCGTCATGTAGTAGTGCCGGGGATTACCGACAAGAGGGAATATCTCCTCAGGCTCGGAGAGTTTCTTGCCGATTTGAATAATATTACGGCTCTTGACGTTCTGCCATATCACGATATGGGAAAGGTAAAATATGAAAATCTCGGCATAGATTATCCCCTTAAAGATGTTGAACCGCTTTCAAAGGAAAAGGCTGTTGAAGCACGTGACATAATTATTGAGGGAATAAGAAACAAGCACCGCAGAGACAGTGCCGATAAATAATTTCAGGGCGGACACCGTCCGCCCGTAACGGTCAAAAAAAGTTTTGGAGG
>JAQXFT010000176.1 GCA_029005335.1 Oscillospiraceae bacterium | reverse complement strand
AATTCAGGAGGCTTCTCATATCGCTCCCATGTATGACCGCCACTGCCGTAATCTCTCAAAGGAAGAAGTTCAGGAAAAGCTTGATGCCGGAATCCCTTATGTAATCCGTCAGAAAATGCCTCTGGAAGGAAATACTACTTTCCATGATGAAGTATACGGCGATATTACTGTTGAAAATTCAACTCTTGATGACCAGATTCTCATTAAAACAGACGGTATGCCGACTTATAATTTTGCTAATGTTGTTGATGACCATACTATGGGAATTACTCATGTTGTAAGAGGAAATGAATATCTTTCTTCAACTCCTAAATATAATCTTCTTTATGAGGCATTCGGCTGGGATATTCCTAAATATATTCACTGTTCACCGGTAATGAAAGACCAGACCACAAAGCTTTCAAAGAGAAACGGTGATGCATCTTTTGAGGATTTGCTTAAAAAAGGCTATCTCAAGGAAGCTGTTGTCAATTTTATTGCACTTCTCGGCTGGGCTCCCAAGGGTGAGCAGGAAATATTTACTCTTGATGAGCTTGTACAGGAATTTGATATAAGCGGAATCTCAAAAGCTCCTGCTATTTTCGACCCCATTAAGCTTAAAGCTATAAATGCTGAATATATCAGAAGAATGACTCCCGAAAAGTTCCTCGAAGTAATTACTCCTTATATCAGACAGAGTGTAAAGAGAGAGGATATTGATATAAAAGTCCTTGCCTCAGTGCTTCAGCCAAGAACCGAACTCTTTACGGACGTTCCGGAGCAGGTTGACTTCATTGACAATCTCCCCGAATATGATACAGCTATGTACTGCCACAAAAAAATGAAAACTAATCTTGAAACTTCTCTCGAAGCTCTTAAAGCTGTACTTCCTGTACTCGAAAATCTTACTGAATGGAATGTTGAAGCAATTCACAAGGCACTTTTCGGACTCGTTGCAGAACTCGGAGTCAAGAACGGCTGGCTCTTATGGCCTGTAAGAACTGCTGTTTCGGGAAAACAGTTTACCCCCGGAGGTGCTGTTGAACTTTGTGCTATTCTCGGAAAGGCGGATTCCCTCAGCAGAATAAGAAAAGGTATTGAATTGCTCTCTGTATAATTTCGCTTTGTTTTCACACTATCATCACATATAAATTATAAAATTATATAACCGGAGAGCCTCTCTCCGGTTTATGCAGATTTTCTGAATTTTAATCAGGAGGAATATTTGAAAATGATAGAGGTTAAAAACCTTACGAAATTCTACGGCGACAAAAAAGCTGTTGACAATATCAGCTTTAAAGTAAACAAGGGAGAAATTCTCGGATTTTTAGGCCCTAACGGTGCGGGAAAATCTACTACTATGAATATGCTTACGGGATATATATCCTCATCATCAGGACAGGTTCTGATAAATGGTACGGATATTCTTGAAGACCCGATTAAGGCTAAGAAAAATATAGGCTATCTTCCGGAGATTCCGCCTCTCTATGTTGATATGACAGTATATGAATACCTGAACTTTATGTACGACCTGAAAAAATGCAGACAGCCCCGGAAAGCTCATCTGAAGGACGTATGCGAGCTTTGCAGAATTACAGATGTCGAAAACAGAATAATTAAAAACCTTTCAAAGGGCTATCGCCAGAGAGTGGGACTTGCTCAGGCACTTGTCGGAAATCCCCCTGTGCTTATTCTCGATGAGCCTACAGTAGGACTTGACCCGAAACAGATTATAGAAATCCGTACGCTTATAAAAAAGCTCGGAAAAGCTCATACTGTTATACTTTCTTCGCATATATTGTCGGAAATACAGGCTGTATGCGACAGAATCATTATTATCAACAAGGGAGTTCTTGCAGCCGACGGAACAGCAGATTCAATTTCTCAGAATATCACCAATAAGCACCGTATGACTGCACGCATTGAGGGTGCGGATAAAAAGACAATTTCAGATGCTGTTAAAACTATCAAAGGTGTAAAATATGTGCGTGCCGATATGGAACGTGAAAAAAATATCTATGACTATGATATAGAATCTGAACCCGGTACAGATATAAGACGTGATTTGAATAATCTTTGCAGGTCGAAAAACTGGAATATTCTTATGCTTCAGCTTTCTGAGCTTACCCTTGAGGATATATTCCTCAAAATCACTATGGGTGAGGGTATTGTTATCCCAAAACAGGAAAGCGAAGCTGACAGTGAAAAAAATACTGACGGAGGCGAAAAATAATGGGTGCAATTTACAGACGTGAAATGAGCAGTTTCTTCAGTTCAAGCACTGCTTATGTATTTTTATCAGTTTTTTTCCTTTTTTCGGGATATTTCTTCCTTGCAGGCACACTTATGTCCGCTACTACTGATATGTCGGCTATGTTCAGTGCATTATTTCTCATAGTCCTGATACTTATTCCCGTACTTACCATGAAGCTTTTCAGTGAGGAGAAAAAACAAAAGACTGAGCAGGGACTTCTGACTGCTCCCGTCAGCTTATGGGGAATAGTCCTCGGAAAATATTTCGCAGCACTTACTCTTTATACAACCGGTCTGTGCATTACTCTTGTATATGCCCTTATATTAAGCTACTTCGGAACTGTTCTGTGGGGTATGGTAATATCAAATTTTCTTGCAATGTTTCTTCTTGGGGCATCTTTTATTGCAGTAGGTATATTTGTATCTTCCCTTACTGAAAATCAGATTACTGCAGCAGCGGCAAGCTTTCTGGTGCTTATAGTCCTCTATCTTATAGACCAGATTGCTGCACTTGTAAATGTTGAATTTATCAGGAATATTCTTATGTCGCTCTCTTTCTATACACGCTATATTGAGTTTACAAGAGGAATATTCAATCTTTCAAGCATTGTATTCTATATCAGCGTAGCATTTGTATTCAACTTCTTTACTGTAAGAGTATTTGAGAAAAAACGCTGGAGCTGAAAGGGAGTAACCGGAAATGAAGAATAAATCCAAACTTATGAAGAAATTCAAGTACGGTACTATTGCAGCAATTACTGTTGCAATAGTCCTTGCCATAGTAGTTGTCCTGAATATCATGATGTCTATGATTACGGAAAAATATCCCGTAAAATTTGACCTTACTCAGGATAAACGATATGAACTTAGTCAGGAAAGCATTGACTTTCTGAATAATCTCGACAGCGAGGTTGAAATTGCAGTAACACTTACTGAAGAAGAGCTTAACAGCGGAGGATATGTTTTCACAGATACCTACAGGCAGATTCCTACCGAGATTATACCGCAGTTTCTGGACAAATACAAAATGTATGCCGATAATATAAGCGTAAGATATATAGATATTGAAAAGAATCCCGATGAGATTTCAAAATATACAAAGCTCTATGAGGGTACTATCTCCGCTCAGCAGGTTATAGTATGCTCCGGCGAAAGAATTAAGGTTATAAGCTTCGGAAGCCTTTTCAGTCAGAGCAGCTCACAGTATGCCTCAGAAAACGATACAGGCGTTATCTTTACCGGTGAAAGTGCCATAACCTCCGCTATTATGTCGGTAACTGATGCCAATCCGATAAATGCCGGTATGATTTACAAGATGAACAGTCAGGCTATTTTCAGCCAGACTTCATATAATTCTATAATACAGTTCTATTCGCTTCTCAGCAATAACGGCTATAACATGAAAGACGTTGATATTGCTACAGATGATATTTCACCGGAGGACTATGACCTGCTTATTATAGCAGCTCCGGAAATAGATTTTACTGAGGACGCTATTTCAAAGCTTGAGGACTTTTTATATAATAACGGCGATTATCAGAAAAAT
>JAQXFT010000175.1 GCA_029005335.1 Oscillospiraceae bacterium | reverse complement strand
CAAGTCTCACAGCTGGATTATATGGCTTCTGCCCTTGGGAGGAATTGCAATAGTTCAGCTTTACAAGGCTATGGGATTTCCTAAAGACAAAGGAACTAATCTTGTACTTCTTTCGGCACGTGACGGAGAAAAAATGGGATTTAAAAATACAATATGCATTTTTATTTCCTCTGTAATAACGCATCTTCTCGGAGGCTCAAGCGGACGTGAGGGGGCTGCACTTCAGATTGGCGGAAGTATGGGTTCACAGTTCGGACGTATTCTTAAGCTTGATGACGATGACAGGAAAATTATAACTATGTGCGGAATGAGTGCCTGTTTTTCGGCAATATTCGGAACTCCGGTAACTGCCACTATATTTTCCGCTGAAATATGTCTTGTAGGCTCTTTGCAGTATTCGGCAATAGTCCCGTGTATAATATCAGCTATATCAGCTATGAAGGTTGCAGAATTTTTCAAGGTAACCGATTTCGAGCTTTTTATAAACGCTCCCGAATACAGCCTTTTAAATTACGGAAAAATTATAATTCTCGGAATACTGTGTGCTGTTGTAAGCTGTATATTCTGCGGAGCATCACAGATTGCTTCACATTTCTATAAAAAAATCAAAAATCAGAATCTGCGTATAGTAACGGGCGGTATTATAGTAGCTGTTCTCACATTTGCAACCGGAACTTTTGATTATAACGGTGCAGGCGGTGAAATAATCGAAAAGGCTTTCACAGGCGATTCACGTCCGGAGGCATTTATCATGAAAATATTGTTTACTGCACTTACGCTCGGTGCAGGATTCAAGGGCGGTGAAATTGTACCGGTATTCTTTACCGGTTCAACATTCGGAAGTCTTATGGCAGGAATACTCGGATTAGATTATTCAATAGGTGCTGGCGTGGGAATGGTTGCAGTATTCTGCGGAGTAACAAACTGTCCGCTTGCCTCAATAATTCTGAGCGTTGAACTTTTCGGAGGTTCGGGATTCGGATTCTGTGCAATTGCATGCTGTATATCATTTATGCTCTCGGGATATATGAGCTTATATACTGCACAGCAGTTTATGTATTCAAAAATCAAGCCGACAGAAAAAAAGGACGGATAAAAATCCGCCCTTTTTATTATACATTGAACCTGAAAAGAACTATATCGCCGTCATTCATAACGTAATCCTTGCCCTCAAGTCTTACGAGACCTTTTTCCTTAGCTGATGCCATTGAACCGCATTTCATTAAATCGTCAAAGGATACGACTTCCGCACGGATAAAGCCTTTTTCAAAATCGGTATGAATTTTTCCGGCAGCCTGCGGAGCTTTTGTACCTTTTTTTATAGTCCATGCACGAACTTCCGGCTTTCCTGCTGTAAGATATGAAATAAGTCCGAGAAGGCTGTAACCTTCTTTTATAATTCTGTTAAGTCCGGAAACTTCAAGACCCAAATCATTCAGGAACATTTCCTTATCCTCATCTTCCATATCAGCTATTTCTGCTTCAATCTCTGCACATATCGGAAGTACGGCGGATTTTTCCTCATCAGCAATTTTCCTGACTGTCTGATAATTTTCGTTGGTTTCAATATTGTTTCTGAAATCGTTCTCACTGAGATTTGCGGCATAAATTACAGGCTTTGCAGATAAAAGCGGAGTGGATTTTAACATCTCACGTTCATCATCTGTAAAATCAAATGCTCTGGCGGATTTTCCATTTTCAAGAAATTCTTTCAGACGTTCCAGAAAATCCACTTCCGCAAGATATTTCTTATCGCCCTTTGAAGCCTTTTTTGCACGGTCGATACGGCGTTCCAGCATTTCAATATCAGAGAAAATAAGCTCCAGATTTATAGTTTCAATATCTCTTGCCGGATTTATGCTTCCGTCAACGTGAGTGATATTTTCATCTTCAAAACAGCGTACAACGTGTACAATAGCATCAACCTCACGTATATCCGCAAGGAATTTGTTACCAAGCCCCTCACCCTTTGAAGCTCCCCTGACAAGTCCGGCAATATCAACAAATTCAAGCATTGCCGGAGTAAATTTATCAGGTTCATACATCTTTGCAAGAGCATCAAGACGTTCATCGGGAACAGATACTATTCCCACATTCTTTTCGATAGTGCAGAACGGATAATTTGCAGACTCCGCACCTGCATTTGTAAGAGCATTGAAAAGTGTACTTTTGCCGACATTCGGCAGACCAACCATACCAAGTTTCATTTTTAAACAAGACCTTTCTTTTTATATTTTATGCATATGCAAGTTTATCAACTACCAGAAACACAACTGCAAGAACTGCGGATATAATAATTACTGCAATGATAATCTTTACGCATATACGCACAATTCCGGCAATCATTAATCCCATCGCAGGGAAAAACTTTACTAAAAATTCAGCAATAATACTCTGCATTCGTTCCAGCAGAAAATTTATAATCAGGTTTATCAGAACTATAAGAACTGCTCCGACAAGAAAAATAACGATATTTTTAATAATAGCATTCCATTTGATAAGACTGTCCATAGTTACAAGCAGCTTTGCAGTCATTGAAACAAGAAAAACATATGCAAATATCTGTAAAAGCTGTGGGAATGCCGGTATTATTACAAAGCATATTATAATAAACACTGTAAGGCATATAAGCCATTTTTTGTCACCGTCCATTATTCCGGCAACCTTTCCCGCTACTGGTTTATAAAAGTAATATGCAATAAGTGAGGCGATATACGCAAATATATTGTCATATATGAAATCTATGGATATTTCCTCCGCCTTGCTGTCGAGTTCGTTTTTTATAAAAGACTTTCTTATTACATATGTATATGAAAACAATGCACATACTGATATAAAGAACATAATACCATTGGCGGAAAAGCTTTCACTCTCGGCATAAACAAGAAGCTCGACAAGCTCATAGATTCCGAAATAGATTATTTTCAAAGGGACTCTGTCCATAACTTCGACTGAATTGCCAACGTCAAAGTCGCTGAAATTAATCTCCCTTATCTGCCATGGCGAAAGAAATCCGCTGACAATGAATACTGCGATATATAGAATAATTCCTATTACAAGTCTTTTGTGACTTAATATAAAATTTTTCATTCATCAGCCTCCTGTTCATGAAAAACTTCCTTTTCATTTATCAGGGAGTATATTTTATTATTAATAAGTTGAGTAGTACCGCTCTTTGAGCCTATATCCACAGGAGTGGCAGCAAGTATTCTTATATTCAAATCAGAATCCCTTATGGATATATTGCATGAACCATAGATGTCCCCTATTCCTGCAACGTCCTCTCCCTCATTGTCAACGCTTACTGAGGCATTTTTTATACTGATATTCATATTTCCATTCCATGAACCTATTCCGGAATTTTTGGCAGAACGCATTTTAAGGCTGAGCTTTCCGCCCTTTATATTTATATTTCCCTCTGCTTCGCTGAATGAACCTATTCCTACTGTTGAAGCACCTCTTGCATATATATCAATATCTGCCGACGATATTATGAGAGATTCGGATTTTACACTTCCTATTCCTACTACCTTTATACCGGAAATACTTATATTAAGTCTGCATTTTTCGGATATATTTATTACAGAACCGCCATTATAGCTTCCTATTGCAACACCATTCTGAGAATGCATATCAATTCTGACATCTCCGGATTTAAGATTTATTTCCGATTCATTTACGTTATATCCTCCGCCAATGCAGACGGTCTCCTCGGAATTTCCGGTAATATCAAGCTTTCCGGTCATATCTATAAATATATCTCCGCATGGGTGTTCAAAATCATTTCCTATCGCAAAGCCTGATGAAGCATAGCAGTCTATAAGCAGATTTCCATTGCCTCTCAGAAAAAACTGAGATGTCTGAGGAACATAAATTCCCAGATAGCTTATTTTGTTTTCCTTTTCAACGTTTAATATAAGCTGTGCGGATTCTCCTACTGCTATTACCGGCTTTGAATTACGGCTTACAAGGTTTACATTTTCAAAAGTAAGCTCACAGCTGTAATTATCCATTATGGTTATATTCATTTTTACGGGCTTTTCAATATCGCCCCTGATTTTAAGCCTGCTCTGATGTACATGAATATCCGTATATCTTTCAAGTGCAAGCTGAAGCAGGTCTATCTCCTCGCAGTTTCGTGCTGAATATATCTTTTTTATACCGTGCTTTGTTGTTTCGAGATTTGTATTTATAATCTCATCACGTATCTTCTCTGAAATCATATCCAGAAACAGAGGCTTCGGAGTAGATGTATAAAATCCCTGTATCAAGTCAATACCCATTCTGATTACAGTTTTCATTTCGGAAGAAGTTTCAACGCC
The DNA here is from genome assembly GCA_029005335.1 of Oscillospiraceae bacterium. Classification (GTDB taxonomy): domain Bacteria; phylum Bacillota; class Clostridia; order Oscillospirales; family Ruminococcaceae; genus Ruminococcus. The sequence goes on along the minus strand of JAQXFT010000175.1, from coordinate 12,877 downwards.
TTCGGCAAGTGTAAGAATATTATTATCATGGGCGAAATCTATTACTGATGATACAAGCTGTTGTTTTTTCAAATCGTTCTGTATTTCTGATATAAGAGAACGGTCTATCTTTATATACTCCGGAGTATAATTCAGAAGGTTTACGCTGTTTGAATATCCTGTGCCATAATCATCAATTGCCACTCCGGAACGTGTTATAACACATCTTTTCTTCAGCAGACTTATATCGTTGGAAGTAGGATTATTCTGCTCTGTAACCTCTATTACGACTTTTTCCATAAGCTCACCGTATGTAAGATAAAGCTTGTTGAAATCCTCCTCAGTCAGAAGAAAGCTTCCGACGCTGTTTATAAAAAGCTTTCTGTCCTTAAAAAACTGCTGATTCTGACTCAGAGCCTTTACTGCATTGAAAAATGTAAGCTTTTCAACAGCATACAAATTATTATGTTCCTGAGCAAGCTCCAGAATCTGTTTAGGAGACAGGTTTATATCTTCGGAGGTTCTCATAAGAGCTTCATAGGCATATATATCACCGTTTACGGCATTGACAATCGGCTGAAAGTAATATCTCAGCTGATTTTCACGTATTATCTTTGCAAATATCTGAGAATTTTTATAGGAGGTCTTTTCTTTTCTGTATCTTTCCTCACAGAACCAGTTTACCACACTTTTCTTACGGCTGTTTATGGCTTCAAAAAGTGCAAATTCCGAATAGTTTACAAGCATATTAAATTCATATGCCTGCTCCGGATATGAACAGCAACCTACTGACAAGCTCAGAGAGCCTCTGTCGCTTATATCGATAACTTCTCCGAAATCATCTGTAAATATACAGTGCTTTACTGCCTCATTCATATTTTTAAGTATACTGTATACTGAGTTCTTATCAAGATTTCTGAAAAGCACACATATTTCATAATGCGTCTTTGAGCCGAATATTATATCATCTGAGGCAAATCCCTTTATAGTTTCGGATACCGACGTTATGCAGTGATTTGTATTGTCAACGGTAAGAAATGTTCCGAGCTTGTCAAGTCCATTCAGATGCATGACTGCAAGCCAGCAATGCTCTGATTTATTAAGTGTATCCTTTACAATCCCTGTAAAATATGTATAGGAAGGAAGTCTTGTAATCGGGTCATATTCAACTGTATGGGATTTTGTATTCTTTTCTGAAATCTGACGTGTAAAATCCTGTACAAATCCGAGCCATACATCTTTGCTTTCAAAAATATTCATCTTGATATATTTTTTTGTATGTTCAGTATTATAAATATAAATATGCTTTTCGTCTTCAACAGGATTTTTTGATATTCTGTCAAGCAGATTGAAAAATTCATATTCATTTATCTTTTCACGGCTACAGTTAAGAATTTTAAGTGATACTGAATCAAAATATGCTGATTTTTCTTTAGCTATATATGTAAATGCCCCGATATTTCCCATGAATTTCTGAAAGAGCTTCCAATCATTGCTGAGAGACATGGAATTTTTATCTATATTAAAAATACTCATATTTTTTAGCTCCTTGTTTAACGGATTATTTAATACTTATTATACTTTACTTTTTAAAAAAAGTCAACAAAATTATAATTATACCTTGAATGCAAAAAAATATTGCATTTTATATGATTTGATGATATAATATTTTCATAAATAATTAATTTAAGAGGAGGTTTTTTTATGCAATTTCAGAAATCAAAAAAAGTCGTATGTGGTTTTATGTCAGCACTTATATCTTTAAACTGCATACCCTGCATTCAGTCCTGTGCAGTATCTGAAACCGTACAAAAATATGAATTTGAAAACGGTTCAACTCAGGGCGGAAAAATCTATACTGAAACATGGAAGGGCAATACTCAGGAGGACGGAAGCGGTGAGGATTTCGACCTGACCAACGCTTCCGGAGGTGCTTTTTCATACCTCGACCAGAAAGGTACAAAAGTCAGCGTTGATGTTGAAGTGCCTGAATCCGGTCTTTATGAGCTTTCAATCTGCTACTGCGAACCCTATGACCCCAATAAGAAAGTTCAGTATCTCAATATAAACGGCGTAAATCAGGGTGAAGTATGCTTCATTCACAACCTTACATTCGAGGAGACCTCCGGAGGCGTAGTAATGCTTCAGAAAGGTGTGAATACTATCGAACTGGAGGCTTACTGGGGATATACTATGTTTGATTACCTCACTATCAAGCCGGCAGATGAAAAGCTTAAAAATCTCTCCCCTGTACGTCAGCTCTCAAACAAAAACGCCAGCAAATCTGCACAGTCACTTTACAGCTACCTTTGCGATACGTACGGAAAGCATATAATATCAGGTCAGCAGGAATACTGCGGTTCACACAACTATAACCAGTGGAATGACCCCGATAATTATATCAAGGACAATGAAGCAGAATTTGAATATATCATGGAAAAAACAGGAAAACAGCCTGCTATCCGTGGTATTGATTTCCTCGCTTACCGTTCAAATTCAAACTGGGAGGACAATGCTCCGGAAAGAGCTATCCAATGGGTCAACGAATACAAGGGTATAGCTACTGTTACATGGCACTGGAATGTCCCCTCGGAAAAAGGCGGTGAGGAAGTAGCTTTTTATGTCAAATCAACAGGCAATACTCCCTATACTACTTTCAGTATCTCAAAGGCTCTTGAAGAAGGTACATGGGAACATGAACAGCTTATGGCTGATATTGAGGAAATAGCAAAACAGCTTAAAAAACTTAAAGATGCCGATGTGCCTGTTCTCTGGAGACCACTCCATGAAGCTGAGGGAGCATGGTTCTGGTGGGGTGCTGAGGGTGCTGAACCCTGCAAAAAGCTCTACAGACTCCTTTATGACCAGCTTACAAATGTATATGGTCTTGATAATCTTATATGGGTATGGACAGGATATACTTTCCCGACTTCATCAGAATGGTATCCCGGAGATGATGTTGTTGATTTAATAGGCTACGACAAATACAATGCTAAGGACGGTCTCCCTAATTTAAGCTCAATATCTTCCACCTTCTACAGCCTTGTCCAGAGTACGGACGGTCAGAAAATGGTTGCCATGTCCGAAAATGATACAATACCATCTCTTGAAAATCTTATAAACGACAAAGCCTGCTGGCTCTATTTCTGCCCATGGTATATGAACTACCTGACAAGCGAACAGAATAATCCTGTTGAAAATCTCAAAGAAATATATAACAGTGAATACTGCATTACTCTTGATGAACTTCCTGATATTAAAAATTATGTATCTGAAAATACTGAACCTACTCAGCCATCAGAATCAGAATTTCTCAGGGGAGATGTAAATCTTAACGGAAGCGTTGATATTGCTGATGTCGTCGCAATTGCCTCATATATCGGTGACAGCAGGAATAATCCTCTGAGCGATAATTCCATTGTTGCCGGAGATGTTCAGAATACCGGAGACGGCTTAACTCCCGGCGATGTCCTTATGATTCAGCAGTATCTTGCAACAATTATAAAAGAACTTTAAGGAGGAATTTATAATGAGCCTTATAAAAAAGCTTACTCCGGTTTTTATTGCCGGTTCAATTGCTCTCACCTCATCAATTTCCGCATATCCTTCCTTTGCCCTTGAGGATTCCGGAATTGACTATGATTTCGCACGTGCCTTGCAATACTCAATTTATTTCTATGATGCCAATATGTGCGGTAAGGAAGTAAGCGAAAATACTCAGTATTCATGGCGTGGTGACTGTCATACCTATGATTCTCAGGTAGCTATGAACAGCAATGCAACAAATCTCAGCGAAAGCTTTCTGACTAAGTATAAGGATATTCTCGACCCCGACGGCGACGGCTTTATTGACGTTTCCGGAGGCTTTCACGATGCCGGAGACCATGTGAAATTCGGTATTCCGGAAAATTATGCCGCTTCAACGCTCGGCTGGGGATATTATGAATTCCGTGATTCATATAAAAAGCTCGGTCAGGATAAGCATATTGAAACTATTCTGAGATACTTCAATGACTATCTTATGAAATGTACCTTCCGTGACGAAAACGGTGAAGTTATCGCACACTGCTATCAGGTCGGCGACGGCGATATTGACCACGATTACTGGAATTCCCCTGAAATTGACGAAATGGAAAGACCTGCATTTTTCCTCACAGGCGATAAGCCTCAGACCGATTATGCAGCCTCGGCAGCTGCTTCGCTTGCAGCTAATTATATGAATTTCAAGGATACTGATTCTGAATATGCTGAAAAATCCCTCGATTATGCAAAAGCCCTTTTCAGCTTCGCTCAGAATCACGAAAAACAGCTGAGCGATAATGCAGACGGTCCTAAACAATATTACCGCTCCGAAAAATGGGAGGACGATTATGTATGGGCGGCTGCATGGCTCTATAAAGCTACTGAGGATATAAGCTATCTCAATGAAGCTGCCAAATATATAGATTATTATGCTCCCAGTGGCTGGGCTCACTGCTGGAATGATGTATGGAGCGGTGCAATTACACTTCTTGGCGAAATAGATTTGGAACACCCTGAAATTGATTTGCAGAATATTTACAGAAAAGCTCAGAATAAATCAGAATATGAAGATGCTGATTTCTGGATTCAGATTGAAAAAGCTATTCAGAAATGGATGACCGGATATAATACCCCTGCCGGATATGCTTTCCTTAATGAATGGGGTTCAGCAAGATATAACACCGCTATGCAGCTTGTAACCCTTGTATATGACAAATACAAAAATAACGGTAAACCCTCCGGATACAGCGACTGGGCTAAAGGTCAGATGGAATACCTTATGGGAAATAACCCTATGGACACTTGCTATATAGTGGGATACAATGATAAAACTGTAAAGCACCCTCATCACCGTGCGTCCTCCGGACTTACAACCGCTGAAGATACCAAAGACCACAGATATGTACTTTATGGCGCTCTCGTCGGAGGTCCTGACGGAAGTGATAAATATACCGATGTTACTGCAAAATATGTATATACAGAAGTTACTATAGATTACAATGCTGCATTTGTCGGAGCGTGTGCAGGTCTATATGCTTTCTACGGTACGGACGATATGAAAATAACTCCTGATTTTCCTCCTGCCGTATCCTCTGAGGGAGAACAGGGTGGAAACAACTACTGGGTAAATGCCTGCGGTATTGATGATTTAAACTCAGACGGCTGCGGCGTTACTAAAGTTTCACTTGTAGTTATGACCGATTCCACAAAGCCTGCAAAGGATATTTCTGTACGCTACTATTTCAATTCAAGCGAAATATCCGATGTAAATAACGTAAAACCAAGCGAGCTTTATGACCAGGCTGCCGTTGAAGCAGCTCCCGCTGACGGCATTATAAGCGGCCCTTACAAGTATGATAAAACTGATGATACTTATTACGTCGAAATCAGATGGGACGGCTATACTATCGCCAACTCAAACAAGAAATATCAGTTTACAGTCGGTATGTACTACGGCGACAAGTGGAATCCAGAAAATGACCCGAGCTATAAAGACCTTAAAATTTATGATACTGACAGTGCTTTCTTCGGTATGGGCAATGAAGTTAAAACTGATAATATATGCGTTTATTCCGATGGCGTTCTCGTCGGAGGTATTGAACCTGACGGCTCTGTTCCGGAAACCACTGAAGCAACTACCGCTCCTGAAACATCATCTTCAGCAAATATAATATGGGGCGACGTAAATTCCGACGGCAAAGTTGAAATCGCTGATGTAGTTTCCGCTGCCGCTTATGTAGGCGACCAGAAAAACAACACAATAGAACCTCAGGGACTTATCAATGGTGATGTCCATAATACCGGTGACGGAATTACCTCCGGAGATGTCCTCGCAATTCAGCAGTACCTTGCACAGATAGTCAAAAAACTTCCGGTATAAAAAAAAACGGACGCACTGTAAAAACAGTGCGTCCTTGATTTTTTTATGATTTACTTATTTATAACTCTTACTCTGATAACACCGTCAATTGCTTTGATTGCACCTGCAAGCTTTTCATCAACCTCACCATCAATATCCATGATAGTATATGCAAAATTCTTCTTGCTTGCATTAAGCATATTTTCGATATTAAGTCCTGCATTTCCTACTGCTGATGTCATTGATGCAATAAGTGCCGGAATATTTCTGTGAATTACACATACCTTAGTTCCAAGTGCATTCATGGAAGCATTGGGAAGATTAACGCTGTTTTTAATATTTCCGTTTTCAATGTAATCAATAAGCTCATTGGCTGCCATTACTGCACAGTTATCTTCGCTTTCAGGAGTAGAAGCTCCAAGATGAGGAAGTACAATTACATTTTCAACACCGAGTACAACATCATCAGCAAAATCAGTAACATACTTTGCAACTTTTCCGTCTGCAATAGCTTTTACTACGGCTTCACTGTTAATGAGTTCGCCTCTTGCAAGGTTTATGAGACGTACTCCGTCTTTCATCATTGCAATCTGTTCAGTATCAATAGTATTCTTTGTATCCGGTGTATAGGGAACGTGTATTGAGATATAGTCGCAGCTCTTGTAAATATCATTGATATCAGTAACAACCTTTACTGATGAATCAAGGAGAAGTGCTGAATTTACTGAAAGATAAGGGTCATATCCGACAACCTTCATTCCGAGTGCAACAGCAGAATTTGCAATCTTTCCGCCGATAGCTCCGAGTCCGATAATACCGAGAGTCTTGCCCATTATTTCAGGGCCTGCAAACTTTGATTTTCCGCCCTCAACAGTCTTCGGAGCATCAGGAGTTCCCTTCAGTGATGCTGCCCATGCAGCAGCCTCAGTAATTTTTCTTGATGCGAGAAGTATTGCACATATTGCAAGCTCCTTAACTGCATTTGCATTAGCTCCGGGGGTATTGAATACACAGATACCCTCCTCTGCACAGCGTTCAACAGGAATATTGTTTACACCTGCTCCGGCTCTTGCAATTGCAAGAAGATTATCTCCGAACTGCATATCGTGCATTTTTGCGGAACGTACCATTATAGCATCAGGATTTTCAAAGCTGTCTGAAACAGCATACTTTGATTTATCAAATACATCTGTACCAACAGCAGAAATCTTGTTAAGAGTCTGTATATTATACATTGTAATCTGTCCTTTCAAAAAATAATATCAGGAATTTTCTTCCTCGAATTTTTTCATGAACTCAACAAGCTTTTCAACACCTTCAATAGGCATAGCGTTATAGATAGAAGCTCTCATACCGCCTACTGTACGGTGTCCCTTGAGGTTTTCAAAGCCGGCTTCCTTTGCTTCCTTAACGAATTTTGCATCAAGGTCAGCATTTCCGGTAACAAACGGAACATTCATGAGTGAACGGTCAGCAGGATTTACAGTACCTTTAAAGAGCTTGCTCTGGTCGAGGAAATCATAAAGGATTTTAGCTTTCTTTTCGTTGTGAGCCTTCATAGCCTCAAGACCGCCCATTTTCTTAATCCACTTGAATACCTTTCCGCAGATATAGATTCCGTATGCCGGAGGTGTGTTGTAAAGTGAATTTGCATCAGCGTGAATCTTATAAGTAAGCATTGTAGGAGTATTTTCAACCGGAGGCTTTTCAGGAATCAAATCCTCACGGATTATTACTATTACTACTCCGGCTGGGCCTATATTTTTCTGAACTCCGCCATAGATAACCCCGTACTTTGTAACGTCAACAGGCTCTGACAAAAAGCATGATGAAACATCGGCAACAAGAGTCTTTCCCTTTGTATTCGGAAGTGTCCTGAACTTTGTTCCGTATATTGTATTGTTTTCGCATATATATACATAGTCTGCATCTTCGCTTATAGGAAGGTCGGAGCAATCCGGAATATATGAGAAAGTCTTATCCTCAGATGTTGCAATCTTGTTAGCCTTTCCGTATTTCTGAGCTTCCTGATATGCCTTCTTTGCCCACTGACCTGTTACAATATAATCAGCCACACCGTTTTTCATAAGATTCATAGGAATCATTGCGAACTGCTGTGAAGCTCCTCCCTGAAGAAACAGTACCTTATAATTATCAGGAATATTCATGAGGTCACGCAAATCCTGCTCTGCCTCCTTAATTATATTGTCATATGCCTTTGAACGGTGGGACATCTCCATTACAGACATTCCTGTACCTTTGTAATCAAGCATTTCTTCTGCAGCTTCTTTAAGCACTTCCTCCGGAAGGACTGCCGGACCTGCACTGAAATTATAAACTCTGCCCATTTTACTAAAACCTCCATAAATAAATATGATATATTATAATTATACTCTCATTTAAGAAATAAGTCAATGTTTTTTTATATATTTAAGGTTTTTTGTAAACTGAGGGTAACAAATTTTCAATATATTTCCTGTTCAAGGTTTCTGAAATAGGGGGTATCAAAAAAATCCGTGATGGATATTTCAAGTCCGTCACAGAGCTTCCTGATAGTTGCAATTCCTATGTTCTTCGATTTGTTGTTTACAATATCATTTACAGTTGACTGGGTTACTGCTGATATTGCGCTGAGTCTGTTTACTGTTATTTTCCTCTCCTTGCAAAGTTCAAGTATTCTGAAAGCTACCGCCTGAGAAATATTCATAGAAAACACTATCCTTTCATCATTGGTGATTTTATATAAATAATCATATCATTTTTTGTGAAAATTATTTGTCGGTAAACCGTTAATCATACCGAAAAACTTAATTCAGACTCAATCCCGCATTTTTAACACATTAAAAATTTTATATACATAATGCACAAAAAACACCTCTCCATTTTCTGGCATAAAGATAATTGATTTTCCGTAAAAAATACGCTATAATATTTTTAGCAATATTTATATCAAATTTAACAGCAGAGGTGTTAATTATGATTAAAAAGCGTATTTTTTCAGCATTGCTTGCAGTGACTCTTTCTGCAAACCTCATTGCACTTCCTGCCGGTGCAGAGGATAATTCTCCCGATTTTATGACAGATGCGGAAATAGAAAGCATGATTCCCATCATTGAAAATATTGATGACTATATGATTTCCTTTTCGGAATGTAACAGCAGCATTTCAGAACTTAAAGCAAGTACCTGTACTGATTATGGCTACAAGGATATGGAGCTTCGTGAAAATACAGTGGGCAGACAGCAATTTTATAACGATATTGCAACAAAAGCCGAAAGCTTCTGGAATAACCGTCAGGATATATCAGCCGTTACAAATCAGAATGTCGGCGATATATATGTTATGGGAATGTGCGTTATTGATGACTACGGAATAACTTTCGATGAAGCTGCCTCGGTGTATGATACCTTCAGAAGCGATAACCCGATTCTCTATTATTTGTCAAATATGTTTCTCGGATTCGTTCAGGACGATAAAACATATGTTATTATTGCCTCTTTTGAAGATTTCGCAAAATCCAGCATTAGAAGAGGATATGCCCAGACAATACCTGATTTTATAGAAAGCTACTCTTCATGCGTCAGCGGAGAATCACTCTATGAGGATGCTAAAGCAATTCACGATAAAATTATAACTACTATGGATTTTGCATATGAGGAGGACGGCGTAACCGCTTCCGAAACCGGTATAGCTCACAGCATTATTGGTGCTATTGAGGGTGAGGGCGTTTGCGAATCGTATGCACGAGCTTATCAGCTTTTATGCACCTATTATGGAATCAATAATATTTTCGTAAAAGGAAATTCCCATGCATGGAATATTATTCAGCTTGATGACGGTCTTTATTATAATGTCGACTGCACATGGGACGATTCCGGTGATACTCCGGTATATAAATATTTCGCTGCCGGTACGGATTCTTTTTACAAAACCCATACGCCATGTACTCCGGACGGAACTGGTATATATTTTCAGTATGAACTTCCCGAAATAAGCCAGTCGGATTATCAGTCGCCGGAAATTTCCGAAACAACTACAACCACAACTACTACTGATACTACCACAACCACTACTGATACTACTACAACCACTACTGATACCACTACAACCACTACTGATACCACTACAACCACTACTGATACCACCACAACCACTGTTACAACTTCAACAACAAAACCGGAAACTACTACCACTACATCAGAAGCCACCACAATCACAACAGAAACTACTACGACTAAACCCGAAACCAAGCCGACAACAACCACAACTACAACAATCACAACTACAACTACTACATCAATGACAGTTTCTCCTCAGCTGGTTAAGGGAGATATAAACTATGACGGCATATTCAATATAGCTGATGTTGTTATACTTCAGAAATATCTGCTATGCGAAATTGACCTTGATAATTCAGAAAATGCAGATTTCTACTCCGATAATATCATCAATACATTTGATTTGTGCTTTATGAAATCAGCATTGTTAAAAAAGTAAATCCATAATTCAAAAAGGTTCGGGAAAATTTTTCCCGAACCTTGTTTTTTACTCAATTTTATGTAACAAAATACTATGCTTAGTTGTCCAATAATCAAAGGGGGTGAATTATAATGGATAAGGAATTTGATGAAATATATAACCTGTATGCTGTCGATGTATATAAATTTCTGCTCCGTCTCAGTCAGAATGAAAACGTCGCCACAGATATTCTTCAGGATACTATGCTTAAAGCTATCATTAATATAGACAAATTCAAAGGCGAATGTTCCATGAAAACATATCTCTGCACTATTGCTAAAAACGAATACTATAATCATCTCAAAAAATGTGAAAACAAAAACCTCTCCCTGAATGATTACGAAAATTCGCTTTATTCGGAATCTTTTGAAAACTCCGTTGACGACAAGTCACAGGCTATACATATTCATCGGATTCTTCATACTCTCGATGAACCTTACAAGGAAATATTTACATTGAGAATCTTTGCTGAACTAAAATTCAGCGAAATTGCTCATATTTTCGGTAAATCCGAAAACTGGGCGAGAGTAACATTCTTCAGAGCAAAAGAAAAAATCATAAAAATCATGAAAGAGGAGGAATCTATATGAAATGCGATATTATCAGAGATTTAATTCCCGTTTGCATTGAGGGGCTTTGCAGTGAAGAGAGCGTTAAAGAGATACAGGAACACATCAAAGACTGCGAAAACTGCCGTATTCTTTACGAAAAAATTCCCGTAGTTGAAAACGTTCCGCCCGAAAATATGCCCGATGAATCAAAGGCTTTCAGAAAAATCAACAAAAAAATCAAAAAAGGAAAACTGAAAATTATTATCCTTTCTGTACTTCTTATTGCTGTTATTTCAGCTGTAAGCTATTTGTCCTATAACCAGATTACCAAACGCTCAGGCACAAGAAGCTTTGAAACGATTATACAGACAATGGAAGTCAAACACATAATGAATTATCTCGCTGAGGGTGATGTTGAAAAATATGTTGACTCTGTTTCAAAAGCAGAATTTGATGACTATTATATGAATGATACAATCATTCAAAGTATCAGGGAATCCGATATACAGAAACTCAATAACGCTTACGATGAATTTACAAAAGAAAATCCCATTGAATCTGTCAAAGTTTCTTCATACTATGAACAGAATTTAAATCGTGATTCGATAGTATACAGCGACATATTAATTAAAACAAAAAATGAAGAGTTAAGTTTTTTAGCAGTAAAAGAATCAGACGGGAAATATAAAATCCTCAATTCTTTCATACTCTTTTATGAACCCTGGCAGGAAAATTCAGCAAAATTTCAGAATACGCTTTCATATATAAACAACCATTCACATATAAATACTAACATAATTTCAAAGTTGCTTTGCAAAAATTTCAACAACTCCAAAAAAAGTCCGGAAAGTACTGTAAAATTTATAGTCTGCCGTTTCAATACTGATTGCCGTGAAAACATCTCCGAAAATATGATTGATTTCTACAATAAGGGTTTTACAGTTGAAAATGCATTTTTTTCACCGTTTCAAATCGACACCGATAAAAATATGTTTTTCTATAATATTGCAATAATTGCTAAAGACAGCAACGGTAGTGCTATTATGAACACTCGCATTTATTACGATGAATATGGTTTTCTCTCTCCCGAAACTGATACAATTCAAATCTATTCCGATAACTGTTCCAAAGATTTGGAAAAATCCCTCAAAATATTTTTCGGATAAAAACAAATGATTTAAACAAACGTGAGTTCGATAAAAAATACTGACTGATTTTTTCTGTCGAACTCACGTTAAAACTAATGATTTTCTTTGTAGCCTTTAATATACCAACGCACGCCAATATACAAAATATGGCTTAATATCAGCAAAACCACTATGTTTAGCGGCATAAAGTCTGCAAACCAAACTAATACGGCGATGGAGACAGCAACGACAAACAGGCTGATTTCATCAAAATAGTTTTCTTTGTATACATTCATAACGAATTTGCCAACAAAATATATTCCTGCAATGAAAACACCTACAATAGCCACAAAAACTATAAAATTAATCAATATGCCGATTATCTCTGATACAATTGGCTGTTTTATTTTATTGTTGATATTTCCGGCTTTTATTGATATATCTATTATTTTATTAAATCCGTTTACGCAGAAGTCCTTTATAGCCACTATAAAACCTGTACAATCGGCAATAACTCGCTCTGATTGCATACACGTAAATAGGGTAGTTAATAGGCTGTACAAAAGAATAACAAGCCATATAAGCTGACAACGGTTGCGGTAATTCTCATTCAACTGTTCAGCTTTTTTTTGAATAATTTTCTTTTGATTTGCTATCAGTTCATCATATTCAAATTGAATACTTTTAGCTATCTCTTTTTCAGAATTAGCTTGTATAATAACCGCATCAGCTTTTCTTTCAGCGTTCAAAACTTTCTCTTGACTTCTTTTTACTTTGCTCTGCCAATGCTTTTCTTTCTCTTTCAAGCTGTTCTGCAATTC
>JAQXFT010000174.1 GCA_029005335.1 Oscillospiraceae bacterium | reverse complement strand
TGCCGATATTCTTTGAAGATGAAATTTTAATTTCAACCTTTGAAACCTTTTCGTTTGCAGAAATTCCGAAATCTGCCCAGTCCCAGCCTATCATTTTATCATCAGCAGGAAGCAATGAATATACAACCCTCTGATTAGGCTTGATTTCGTGAGTTCCGTTTGATGACGGCTTTGCTGTTGTTGTAGTTGTTACAACAGGAGCTTTTGTAGTAGTTGCTGTTGTAATCTGTGATGATGAACCCGAACCGGTATATACATTGATTTCATCGATAGTGAAAGTTCCGCAGTCAATCCACCAGATACCGAATTTAAGCTGTCCGCCGTAGTTATACTGGATTATATCAGCTGTTGCGGAATCAATATTCCATGTAATTGTACCGGAATTTGATGAGATAGTCTGTTCCATATCACTGGTCTGTGTCCAGTAGCCCGGGGAAACTGTTGTTGATGAACCGAAAGCTCCCTGCCACTTGCCTATATTCTTTGAAGATGAAATTTTAATTTCAACCTTTGAAACCTTTTCATTTGCTGAAATTCCGAAATCAGACCAGTCCCAGCCTATCATTTTATCATCAGCAGGAAGTGCTGAATATACAACATTCTGATTAGGCTTTATTGTATATTTTCCGGAGCTTGATGGCTTAGCTGTTGTAGTAGTTACAGATGGCTTTGAAGTAGTTGTAGTTGTAGTAGTAGTAGTTGTTGTTGTTGTTGTCGTTGTTGTAACAATCGGGTCAGTTGAAACTGCTCCTACCCCCTCAATACTTGAATCGAGTGAACCGCTCTTGTATATTTCATAAAGACCGGCTGCCGCACCTACAAGACCTGCATTATAGTCAAGTGCTACTTCGTTGCATACATAATCAGTAAGAACATCAGAATAATTATTTCCGCTCTGGTCTCTTGGACCTCCTACCAAAGCACCTACAAGTGTGGGTGAACCCGGAGCAACTACTGTTGCCTGATTCATTTCATCATAGCTGTTATAGCCTGAAGCTGCTCTGTGGTGCGGATTTTTTGCTGAGTTGCTTGCATATCCTACAACAAAACAGGTATTTTTCGGATTGTTTCCGAGAAGGAAATCCATCTGTCCCTGACACCATGATGAATAGTCTGCACCTGAATGCTTTGAAGCTACAAGAGCTGTCATCTGCATTGAAGCATTTATTCTTGCACTGCCCCACTCGTCAAGGAAGAAATAGCCGTCTGAATTTGTATACTGACCAATCCAGTTGTTGACCTTGCTCCAGTCACCGGTAATTTCTGCATATACGCATGCTGCACCGAGGTCAACGTTATTCCAGCAGTGAACCCAGCCGAGGTATTCAACCTGCTTGCTTGCACAGTCATTTTTATACTGTTCATTGTTTGTAGCCTTATAGAGCCAGCCTGCAGCCCATGCCTGTTCATCACGGCAGTCCTTTGATTCATAGAAAGGTATCGTACCTTCCGTTGCTACCTGATTATACTGTGTTGAGAATTTATAAAGGGCTTCTGCATACTTTAAGTCTTCAGCATTTCCGAAGTTCAGGTAGCTGATTGCAAGTGCAGCGGCATATTCAGCAGCGATATCACTTGCTCCTGATGAAGTCCAGTACATCTTGCGTACGCCCTGAGTGCTTTCCTGATTTTCGGGCTTGCCCCAGTATTCGTGGTCAACATTTCCGTCGCCTTTCTGATAGCAGAAATTTGTAACGTTGCCGTTTCCGTCAAGCTTTGTGGAATTTTTGAAAAATTCGCAGAAGTGGTCTGAAATGGTTCTGAAGTGTGAGGTCTGTCCGAGTGCGTTATATGCATCTTTGAATTCATAATATGACCAGCCGAGAGTTGATGCGGAATATCCCTGCGGAAGTCCGAACATTGCATGGTCTCCGGCATCGTGGAAGCCGCCTTTTATTTCGTCTCCGGTATGACAGTCATCTCTCCATGTGAGCTGGGAATCCTCGCCTACATCAGAACCGCACATATTTGCATCATAGAAATAAAGTGAATACTGAAGAAGCTTTGCATAATTGTTGTTTACTGCTGATGCGTTGAGCATTGCTGTATTTGATACAGCTGTTGAAAGCGGTACGCTTATTGAAGCAAGAGCAACAAGCCCACCCATGAATATTGACTTCATTTTTTTAATTCCGTTTTTCAGCATTTAAGAAAATCCCTCTTTCTGTTAATATTTAAAAACATTTTAATATTTCACAAAAAACGCTATATTTTTATTTTATACCATTATATGGAAAATGTCAATGATGTATAATGCATATTATATGTCATTTCATGCATAAATTGTATATTATCGGCTGATTTCAAGGATAAAATAATTAATTTCAGAATATACTTGAAAATCTTAAAAAAATATGATAAAATATAACCGGAGATGTAAATAAAATTATAAATCTTACAAATATAAAAGGAGAACTATTTATATGCCAAAAAATATACTTGTCATATCATCATCACCCAGAAAAAACGGAAATTCAGATGCCCTCGCCTACAGCTTTGCAAGAGGTGCGGAAAATGCCGGAAACAATGTGGAAAAAATTACACTTTACGATAAACATATCAGTTTCTGTAAGGGCTGTATGGCTTGCCAGAAAACCAGAAACTGTGTTATTAATGACGATGCCGGCGAAATCGTCGACAAAATGCTTGAGGCTGATGTAATAGTATTTGCTACCCCGATATATTACTACAGTATAAGCGGTCAGCTTAAAACTATGCTCGACAGGTCAAATCCTCTGTATACTGCGGATTACAGATTCCGTGACGTATACCTGCTCGCCTCGGCTGCGGAAGATGAAGAAAATACAGTTAATGGTGCTGTTACAGCAGTTCAGGGCTGGATTAACTGCTTTCAGAAGGCTTCCCTTAAAGGAGTTGTTTTCGCCGGAGGAGTAACCGATATAGGCGAAATTGCCGGTCACCCAGCTCTTGAAAAAGCTTATGATATGGGTAAAAATGTATAAATATCAGAAAAGCTTCAAAAAAACTTGACATTCACAGAAAACTGTGATATAATGTAAACGGTTTGTATGCATACATTACTTTAAAATTAAATAGTGTAAACGGTGCTTCGGTATATGTTCTATAGCCGGAGGTAAAAGGGAAACAGGTGAAAATCCTGTACGAACCCGTCACTGTATCTGAGGAGTACAGAGCTATTATGTCACT
>JAQXFT010000173.1 GCA_029005335.1 Oscillospiraceae bacterium | reverse complement strand
GTATTCTTTCAGCAGGAAGAATACTCGGAGAATCAGCTGCACTTCTCTTTACAGCAGGCTTTGCACACACTTTAAACGGATTAATCAGCTTTCAGAACGGAACGCTTACAAGCGGACTTTCAAGTTCCGGTTCAACCCTTACAGTAGCCCTCTATGTATATGCCAAGGAGCAGGGCGAATTTGAAGTTGCATTTGCAATATCAGCAATTCTTATGATTCTTACGATGATAATAAATCTTTCAGCCGATGCTGTAGGAAGATATTTCAATAAAAGGAGAAGCTCATGAGTGATATAATAACTGTCAAGGATATGTGTCTGTGGTACGGAAAAACACAGGCACTGAAAAATATAGATATAAATATTGAAGAAAACAGCATAACAGCCCTTATAGGACCTTCAGGCTGCGGAAAATCAACATTTCTTAAAACTCTCAACCGTATGAATGACCTTGTACCCGATGTAAAAATTACCGGCGATATAAGATACAACGGAAAGGATATATTTTCTCCTGATACTGATGTAAATGAATTAAGGCGTGAAATAGGAATGGTATTCCAGAAGCCCAATCCCTTTCCGATGAGCATATACGACAATATCGCTTATGGTCCACGTACTCATGGTATAAAATCAAAGGCAAAGCTGGACGAAATCGTCGAAAGCTCTCTGAGAAGTGCCTCGATATGGGAGGAAGTAAAGGACAGACTTAAAAAATCGGCTCTTGGAATGTCCGGAGGACAGCAGCAGAGACTCTGTATAGCAAGAGCCTTGGCTGTAAAACCGAAGATTCTTCTTATGGACGAGCCGACCTCTGCTCTTGACCCGATTTCAACTTCTAAGATAGAGGACCTTGCAATTGAGCTGAAAAAGGAGTATACTATTGTTATAGTTACCCACAATATGCAGCAGGCAGTCAGAATTTCTGATAATACAGCGTTTTTCCTTCTGGGAGATTTAATTGAATACGGCAATACGGAAGAAATGTTCAGTAAGCCGAAAAACAAGAAAACCGAGGATTATATTACAGGAAGGTTCGGATAAGCTATGAGAAACAGATTTGACAATCAGCTTGAATTGCTGAATCACAAAATGATTGAAATGGGTTCTATGTGTGAGGAAATTATCGCCGTTGTTACAAAATCACTTGTTGACGGTGACCCGATGCTCTCCAGAAAGGTTCATGTTCTTGAAAATGATATAGACCATCTGGAGCGTGATATAGAATCCCTCTGCCTGAGACTTCTTCTTCAGCAACAGCCGGTAGCAGGAGATTTGAGGCAGATTTCAGCGGTACTCAAAATGATTACTGATATGGAACGCATCGGCGACAATGCCGAGGATATATCAGAATTTGTAAAATATCTCGGAAAAAAAGCTAAAGACGACTGCAAGTATATATACCTTATGGCAGAAACAGCAATAAAAATGGTTTCCGAAAGTGTTGAGGCATACGTCAAAAGGGATATTCAGCTTGCAAAATCAGCAATTGCACGTGATGACATCATAGACGATTATTTTATTAAGACAAAGAAAACAATCATAAGTCTCATAGAACAGAAATCCGGAGACGGTGAATATCTTCTTGACCTGCTTATGTCTGCAAAATATTTTGAACGTATAGGCGACCACGCAGTAAATATTGCGGAGTGGGTGGAATTTGCGGTCACCGGTACGCATAAAGGAGATTAGCCAGATGATTTGGTGTGTTGAGGACGATAAAAGCATACGTGATATTGAAATATATACCCTTAAATCCACAGGATTTGAAGCTCTGGGATTTTCAAATGGTACGGATTT
Source organism: Oscillospiraceae bacterium (assembly GCA_029005335.1). Lineage (GTDB taxonomy): Bacteria > Bacillota > Clostridia > Oscillospirales > Ruminococcaceae > Ruminococcus. Next base: position 3,972 of record JAQXFT010000173.1, on the reverse strand, counting down.
TTTCAAGGCTCTTGAAAATCATCAGCCTGAGCTTGTTGTTCTGGATATTATGCTTCCCGATATGGACGGCGTTGAAATTCTGAAACGCCTTAAAGAAAATCCCGTATCTGAAAATATTCCCGTAATTATGGCAACGGCAAAAGGTATGGAATATGATAAGATACAGAGTCTTGATTCGGGAGCAGATGATTATCTTGTAAAGCCCTTTGGAATGATGGAAATGATTTCACGCATAAAAGCCGTGCTGAGAAGATGCAGTAAGCCGGAAGAAAGCCATATTCTTAAATATGGCTCTCTTGTCGTAAATCTGGAACAGCATACTGTAACTCTTGACGGAAAGAGGGTTATGCTGACATACAAGGAATTTGAGCTTCTGCACCTTTTTCTTTCCAATATAGGAACAGTATTTACAAGAGATGTTCTTTTCAACCGTATATGGGGCGAAGAATATATAGGAGAATCAAGAACTATTGACGTACATATAAGAATGCTGCGTCATAAGATTGGAAAATACGGAGAAAAAATTGAAACAGTACGAAACGTGGGATATCGCATGGAAGGTGCTGAATGATGAATAAAAAAATTTTTCGTGCCATATGTATTACTTCGCTGACAGTTCTGCTTGCGAGCATTATTCTGATTATGGGAGTATTATATGAATATTTCAGCGAATTGCGTAAGAATCAGATTAAATCAGAGCTTTCACTTGCCGGAGCTGCCGTGGAGACGGAGGGGATTTCATATCTTGAAAATCTTGATTCAGTTGATTACCGTCTGACATGGATTGACCAGTCAGGAAAGGTTCTCTTTGACAGCAGACAGGATTCATACAGTATGGAAAATCATATCGGACGTGAAGAGGTTCAGGAGGCTCTGAAGAACGGCACAGGCGAAAGCGAAAGGTATTCATCTACACTTACTGAAAAAACAATGTATTGTGCTGAGCTTCTGAGTGATAACACGATTCTGAGAATTTCGGTAAGTCAGGCAACAGTACCGACACTTCTTCTCGGTATAGCACAGCCCATAGCGATTGTATTTGTACTTGCAATGATTATTTCCTTTGTTCTTTCATCAAAGATTGCGGAAAAAATCGTAAAGCCCCTGAATTCGCTTGATTTGGACAATCCTCTTGAAAACGAAATCTATGATGAAATATCACCCCTGCTCAGACGGATTGCAAATCAGCAGAAACAGATACAGAGTCAGAAAAACGAGCTGAATCAGAGAAAAACAGAATTTTCAGCTATAACGTCAAATATGAATGAGGGACTGATTCTTCTGGGCAAGGATAAAAGGATTATAAGCCTTAATCCCTCTGCTGAATCCTTCTTTACTGCTCAGAATGACTGCACAGGAAAATATTTTATCGAAATAGACAGAACTCCTGATATAATACGGTCTGTTGAAAAAGCTGAAACAGACAATACCAGCGAATTGCAGATTAATCGGAACGGAAGAACATTTCAGCTTAATATAAGCTGTATAAGGGATACCGGAGAGCTTTCGGGATTTGTAATTCTGATTTTTGACATAACAGATAAAATTGATTCTGAAAATCGCCGTCGTGAATTTACTGCAAATGTATCACATGAGCTTAAAACTCCGCTTCAGTCAATTATGGGGAGTGCTGAGCTTATTGAAAACGGACTCGTAAAAAATGAGGACATACCCCGATTTATGGGCAATATCCGTTCCGAGGCAGAAAGGCTGGTTACTCTTATTAATGATATTATAAGACTCTCACAGCTTGATGAGGGTATTGATATGCCTGAGCAGAATTTTGATTTATATTCCCTTGCCGAGAAAAATATATCACTGCTTAAAGATTCCGCCGAAAAGAAAAATGTTTCAGTATCTCTTTCCGGCAAAAGCATAATGATAAACAGTGTACAGCCTCTTGTCAGCGAAATTATCTATAATCTTGTTGACAATGCAATCAAATATAACGTCAGTGGCGGAAAAGTTAAAGTTACCGTATCTGATGACGAAAACGGAATATATATGTCTGTTGCCGATACAGGTATAGGAATCCCACCTGAACATCAGGCACGCATATTTGAACGCTTCTACCGTGTAGACAAAAGCCATTCAAAGGAAACCGGAGGTACTGGTCTCGGGCTATCCATAGTCAAGCATGCTGTTCAGGATATAGGAGCAGATATCAGACTGAAAAGCTCTTCCGGCAAAGGTACTGTAATTACTGTCAGATTTTAAATTTTCCAGGACGATATAACCCCCCTCAGAGAGCAGACTAAGGGGGGTTTTTATAATTTCCGACATACTTTTTGAAGCTTTAGAACAGGTCTGTAAGCTCTCCGTAGACTAAATACCGCTGATAGTTATCGGGATAGGGGTGGCAGGTGGATAGGGTGACAAGACTTCTGCCAGGTTGAATGTAGATATTTTTGCTGTCATCGGGGGAGATTATTCTTGTTTCTACAACCTTGTACACCAGGGTTTCCCATAGGTTTGTAATGAGGATTTCGTCGCCTTCTTTAAGCTGAGTAATTTCCCTGAACATATATATGCTCTTGTATCTGCTGTGTGCGGCGATAACGCAGTTGGTGTTTTCTCCTCCGACAGGCAGGGAGGTGTTGGCAAGGTAGGTTGCACCCTTTGCCATATTTTCCGTGGAAGCTCCGTTGTAAATGGGTAGCTTTATATCAATGTCAGGAATTGTAATGTAACCCAGAATACTGGTGTCGACTCCATAATCGGACATCAGAAAATCGGGCTGCTCATAGGACAGCTGGTCTATAAGTCCACTTTGTCTGTTGCGGAAAAGCTTGTCATTGTAGTCAAACATTGCCATCCGGAGTTCGGCATAGGGTGTTGATTTCTGAGCGGTATTTTCCTCATGGGAGGAGCTGTCATTTTTCTCATTTTTCGGGTCTGGGGATTTAAGCTCCTCAAACTCCCTGATTGTCTTTACCGCCTGTTTATCAAAGCTTTCTTTCAGCACAATGGGGTAAGAGAAAAAACCAACCCCCACAATAAACATGATAACCGCCATTATTCTAATCAATATTCTCATACTTTTTTTCTCCGTACTAAATCTGAAATTCCGCTTCCCATAAGAAGCAGCACAAACGCAATCGCAATTCCTGCTGCGGCAAGATTTGTGTAGTCCTCCCATGTCTTTTTCTTCTCAATTTCCGGTTCTTCAATGGGAGCGTCCGCTTTTTCCTCGATTCGCCTGCCGTGAACTAACAGACGGTGGGTATTCTTGCCGTATGCAGTGCAGGTGATAAGGGTAACAATGTCCTCCCCCTCCTGTATGAAAAGAGAAGAACTGTCCTCAGGCTCGACAGTCTGGATTTTGTATACCTGATAGGTGAGGGTTTCGTCAAGCACATGAATACGGAAAATGTTCCCCTCCTTCAGCAGATTCAGGTCGGTAAAAAGCCTTGCAGAGGGCAGACCGCAGTGTGCCGACAATACCGCATGGGTGGTTTCGCCACCTATAGGCAATGAGGTGTTCTCCAGATGTCCGACACCGATTTGCAGGGTTTCTTCCTTTGTGCCGTGGTAAATCGGCAAATCCACACCAATAGCAGGAATTTCTATATTCGCCATTATTTCATCAAATGCTAAAAGCTCTGTATACTCTCCGTCCGTTATGGGATAAGCGTCGGGGTCAAAGGGTTCAGTAAGCACAACCGCATTTTCAAACAGGCTGTCGTTGTAACGCTTTACCAGTTCCTTTTCCTCTGCTATTCTTTCGGGACTTATGGCAGAAAGCTTTTCCGTCTGCTGAGTTAAAGCCTTTGTGCCGTTTTTCTGATAGAGATAATTGGATATGGCTGGGTAGAGAAAAACTGCACCGCCTGCAAGGAACATCACTATTATAAGAATTGTCGGCAGATGCTTTTTCATTCCCTTTCACCCTTTCATCATTTAAGAAACAATACGCCACCCTGTCAGGAGGGGTGGCGTAATAAGTTATTATTTCTTGCAGTTTTCCTTGGA
>JAQXFT010000172.1 GCA_029005335.1 Oscillospiraceae bacterium | reverse complement strand
GCTATTTCCGGAGTATACCGTTACAGAGAACAGTCATAAAGGTGAGAGGACTGCACAGTATAGGAAAAAGCATACCGCCTCTGAGTCTGTCCAATAAACAGCGGTCGCTCCCGTTACCGAGCTAATGAGATACGGATTTTTTTATATCCGTGTGAATCAGGGTGGAACCACGGTTTTTATTATCGTCCCTTGAACTGCTATGACAGTTTGAGGGATTTTATTTTTATTACAAAGGAGAATTTGAAAATGATTAAGCTTACACTTAAAGACGGAAGTATCCGTGAAATCGAATCCGCTATGCCCGCAAGTGAAATAATCAAGGGTATCGGAATGGGGCTTTACAAGGCGTCATGCTGTGTAAAAATCAACGGAGAAGTTAAGGATTTACGCACGGTTATTGAAAATGACTGCGAATTTGAAGTATGCACATTTGATTCTATCGAGGGCAAAAAAGCTTTCTGGCATACTGCATCACATATTCTCGCACAGGCTGTAAAGAGACTCTATCCGGAAGCAAAACTTGCAATAGGCCCTGCTATAGATAACGGATTCTATTACGATTTCGATATCGAAAAGCCGTTCACTCCCGAAGAACTCGAAAAAATCGAAGCCGAAATGAAAAAAATTGTCAAGGAGGGAATCCCGCTTGAACAGTTTGAACTCTCTCCGGCTGATGCAATCGCAAAGCTTGAGGAAATGAACGAACCATATAAGGTTGAACTCTGCCACGAGCATGCTGACAAGGGCGAAGCTATTTCATTCTATAAGCAGGGCGATTTTGTAGATTTATGTGCAGGCCCTCACCTTATGACAACAGCTCCGGTAAAGGCATTTAAATTATTATCATGTACAGGTGCATACTGGAGAGGCTCTGAAAAGAATAAAATGCTCTCACGTGTATACGGTACAGCATACCCGAAAAGTGCAGACCTTGAAGCCGATATAAAACAGCGTGAGGAAGCAAAGCTCCGTGACCATAACAAGCTCGGACGTGAACTTGAATATTTTACAACTGTTGATGTAGTAGGTCAGGGACTTCCGATTATTCTCCCGAAGGGTGCAAGGGTTATTCAGACTCTTCAGAGATGGGTTGAGGACGTTGAACAGAAGCATGGCTATCTGCTCACAAAGACTCCTTTCATGGCAAAGAGAGAATTTTATAAAATTTCCGGTCACTGGGATCACTATCTTGACGGAATGTTCATACTCGGCGACCCCTATGACGAAACTAAGGAATGTTTTGCACTCCGTCCCATGACTTGTCCTTTCCAGTATCAGGTATTTCTCAACAGACAGCGTTCATACCGTGATTTGCCTATGAGACTGGGCGAAACTTCTACTCTTTTCCGTAAAGAGGACAGCGGAGAAATGCATGGTCTTATAAGAGTGCGTCAGTTTACTATCTCAGAAGGTCATCTTATACTTCGTCCGGAACAGCTTGAGGAGGAATTTAAGGATTGCCTTAATCTTGCAAAATATATGCTTGATACAGTAGGTCTTCTTGATGACTGCACATTCAGATTCTCACAGTGGAATCCCGAAAACCCCAACAATAAATATGAAGGTACTCCCGAACAGTGGGAAGAAGCTCAGGCTGTTATGGCAAAAATCCTTGAACACCTTGAAGTTCCCTACACAATAGGAATCGATGAAGCTGCATTCTATGGCCCTAAGCTTGATATCCAGTATAAAAACGTTTACGGCAAGGAAGATACTCTTGTAACGATTCAGATTGATATGCTTCTTGCAAAGAGATTCGGTATGGAATACGTTGACGTTGACGGTACTAAGAAAACTCCTTATATCATTCACAGAACTTCACTCGGCTGTTATGAGCGTACACTTGCATATATGATTGAACACTATGCCGGAGCATTGCCGCTATGGGTAGCTCCCGAACAGGTAAGAATTATTCCTGTTGCTGACCGTCATCTTGAATACTGTGATGCACTTCTTGAAAAGCTTGAGGCTGCCGGAATCCGTGCAACTATTGATGACCGTGCTGAAAAGGTAGGATATAAAATCCGTTCCGCTACTGTCGAAAAGCTTCCGGTTATGCTTACAATCGGCGACAAGGAGGTTGAAAGCAATACTGTTTCCGTGCGTTCAAGACGTGAGGGAGATTTAGGCTCTATGACTCAGGCACAGCTCCTTGAAAAGCTTCTTGATGACATAGCAAAGAAAGTAAGATAATTCAGTTTGTTTGAGCAGAACAGAAACGGGCGGACAATTTAATAATTGTCCGCCCGGATTTTTCAGGTTATATCTGTGCTGAATAGTTAGGAGCTTCCTTAGTGATATAAATATCATGCGGGTGGCTCTCTTTAAGTCCTGCACCTGTAATTCTGACAAATTTAGCTTTTTCGTGAAGTGTCGGAATATCCGGACAGCCGCAATAGCCCATACCTGAACGGATTCCGCCGACGAGCTGGAATATTGTATCAGCGACAGTTCCCTTGTAAGGAACACGGCCTTCAACGCCCTCCGGAACGAGCTTTTTAGCACCTTCCTGAAAATATCTGTCCTTTGAACCGCACGCCATAGCACCAAGGCTTCCCATACCTCTGTATACCTTGAATTGTCTTCCCTGATATATTTCAGTTTCGCCGGGAGCTTCCTCACAGCCTGCAAGAAGTGAACCAAGCATTACAACGTTAGCACCGGCAGCAAGAGCCTTTACGATATCGCCTGAATATTTTATACCGCCGTCAGCTATGACAGGAATATCATATTTCTGTGCAACGCACGCAACATCATAAATAGCAGTAATCTGCGGTACACCTATTCCGGCAACTACACGGGTAGTACAGATTGAACCGGGGCCTATTCCGACTTTAAGGCAGTCTGCACCAGCTTTGATAAGAGCTTCAGCAGCTTCAGCAGTAGCGATATTTCCGGCAATAAGAGGAATATTCGGGAAAGCTTCCTTTACCATTCTGATACATTTCATGATATTTGCACTGTGACCGTGTGCGGAATCGAGTACAAGCACATCGACCTGAGCATCTATAAGGGCTTTGGCTCTTTCGAGTACGTTTGCAGTAACACCGATTGCAGCACCGCAGAGGAGTCTGCCGTTTTTATCTCTTGCGGAGTTGGGGTACTGTACAGATTTTTCAATATCCTTAATAGTAATAAGACCCTTTAAATATCCGTTTTCGTCAACTATAGGGAGCTTTTCGATTTTGTGTGAGCGGAGAATCTCCTGAGCCTGTTCAAGAGTAGTGCCTACCGGAGCAGTAATAAGATTGTCTTTTGTCATTACTTCGGAAATTTTTGCATTATAATCGGTGAGGAATCTCATATCACGGTTAGTAATAATACCAACAAGCTTACCCTTTGTATCTACAATCGGAACACCTGATATTTTGTATTTCCCCATAAGCTCGTCAGCATCGGCAACTATGTGTTCTTCTGTAAGTGAGAATGGATTTACTATAACGCCGTTTTCTGAACGCTTTACCTTATCTACTTCGTCAGCCTGCTGTTCGATAGTCATATTTTTATGAATAATACCTATACCGCCTTCTCTTGCGATAGCTATAGCCATTTTAGAATTGGTAACAGTATCCATAGCAGCTGTCATAATCGGAGTGTTCAGCTTTATATTTCCGGCAAGGCGTGTACCAAGATTAATCATATTAGGGGTAACGTCTGATTCTCCCGGAATGAGAAGTACATCATCAAATGTGAGACCTTCTTTTTGAAATTTGCTGTTCATATCAGTAAGCATTAAAAAATCCTCCTTAATAAGTGTTTATTATTACAATAATACCAA
>JAQXFT010000171.1 GCA_029005335.1 Oscillospiraceae bacterium | reverse complement strand
TTCTGGTATTAAGTTCCGGAAAAGTTATTACAGCTTCATTTTTACCTTTCATATGTATGGTATTTTTTTCCGTATCGATATCCGCCTTACCGATTTCGACGGCACAGTCGCTGAAATTCATCGTTGTTTTTTCATAGTCTCCGAACCATATATGATATGCCGGAAAATTGAATACAGTAACTTCGAGTATGGACAGTATGGCGAATGTTTTGGCACAGAATTTCAGAAGATTTTTTCCGCAGGTATGGTAAAGGCACATGAGAATATATTCTGAAACGAGTGTTACTGCCATAAGAATGAATAGTTTTTTGTATGGTGTATCTGATATGCTGAGGATTATGTTAGTAATTATGCTGGTCAGCATCAATATACTTCCGGGACCGAAAGGAATAAGTGAAATCAGTTTTCTTTTTCTGGGCTTTGGTTTATCATCATTTTGATTATCTTCATCGCTTTCAGGCGGAATTATTTCTGTAACTTCCGGAGGCTCAGGCTTTTTCGTAGATTTTATAACTATTATTGATGATACAACAGTTAAAATCAGAGCGAGTATGAATGAAATTTTAAGCATATCTGTATAATCTCCTTTGATTTATCTTTTATGAACGTAAATAATTATATCATATATATTTTGAAAAGTCAATTAAAATTTCAAATATATATGCACTATTATATATAACGTTTCAGCCATGGAATTTGCTTCATGGAAAAATCCGGATTGACACAGAAAAAAATATATGTTATTCTATAAATAAAAGTAATTGCCGGAGGTATTATAATAAATGCTTAAAAAGATTCTTGATAAAAAGACCTGTGCAGAGTGCAGGCTCTGCTGTATTTTTGACCGTTATGATATATGGGAAACTCCTGTTTTTGATGAGGATACCAGAAAAAAGCTTGAATCTCTTAAAAATGCAGAATTTATTCAGAAGGACGGCGGATATATATTTAAGGCGGAAAAATTCGATGATGATGGACTTTTTACCTGTCCTGCACTTGACCCTGCAAAAGGCTGTATTCTGGGAGATGAAAAGCCTTTTGACTGTCGTATCTGGCCTTACAGAATTATGAAAATCGGTGACAGAAGAGCAATAACTGTTGCAGGCATATGTGAAGCAATGTATAATAAGCCACTTTCGGAGCTGGTCGGATTTCTGAAAGAGGGTCTTGCGGACAACATATTCAGATATGCTGATTCGCACCCCGAAATAGTAAAGCCATATGATGTATCATATCCGGTACTTCTTATGGAAGAATAATTATTAACCCTGTCACCTGTTTCTGCATATAATGTAAGAAAAAATGCGAAACGGGTGATTTTATGCTTAACGAACTGTTTATAACGCTTACTGTATGCATTGATACATATCTTATGTCCGTAAACTATAATTCATCAGGAATAAAGATTCCGTTCCGGTCGGGACTTATGCTCAGTTTTATCTCGTCCCTGATACTTTATTTATCGCTTTTATTTGCCGGTATTCTTGAACTTGTAATACCATTAAAAGTATGCTCTGTAATCGGCTGTATAACTCTTACTGCCATAGGAACTGTTACAATATTCAAAAGCATAGTCAGAGGAATAGTGAGAAAGCTTTCTCAGAAGGGCGATATATGTATAAGAATGAGCCGACTTGGAATCGCAGTACGTCTTTATCTTGATGAAAGGACTGCTGATTCAGATTATTCAAAGGTTCTGTCAATATCCGAAAGCTTTGCACTTGCCCTTGCACTTTCAGCGGATTCTGTAGCTGTGGGAATAAATGCGGGATTTCTCGGAGCTAATCCTGTGAGAACGGCTTTTTTTACGTTTATAGTAAATATTGTCGTTGTATATCTCGGGGCATTGACCGGAAAAAAATTTTTTTCATCAGAATATGACCTTTCATGGCTGGGAGGATTTATGCTTATATTATCCGCTGTAATAAGCCTCATCTGAGTTTTCAACTTTTTGTTGAAAAAAGTGTTGAAAACTTTTTTTGTGTTTTATGGTGATAATTTCAATGAATCTGCAAATAATATTTTTACATTGTGGAAACTGATTCCGCAATAAAATATGAAAGGAATTGTTAATATGAAAAAGCTTTTTGTATTAAGTGCCTCAATGCTTCTGATTTGTACGGCTTTTACAGGGTGCGGAAACAATAACAACAATAACGATAACAGCAGTTCATCTGATTCGACAGCCATGAATACAACTGTAACATCGGATAAAGAAACAGTAACAGAAACTTATACTACAGCAACAGACCATAATTATAACAGCAATATTGATAATGACGGTGACGGCTTTATAGATAATGTGGAATCTGCCGGAGAAGACATAATTAACGGTGCAGGTGATGCTGCCGAAGATATTATAGACGGCATTACAGGCGATAACGATAATAATCACACCACTTCTGCAACCCGTGAAGCACGTAACAGATAATTTTTTTCATTCGGGCGGTGAAAAATCCGCCCTTGTTTTATATAAATTAACGGACATATTGTCCTATAATCAAAGAAATGCTTTCTGTCTGACTTATAATTAATCTGAGGTGACGGAATGTGTTCAGAAGAATAAGAAATCTCCGTGAAGACAATGACAAGACACAGAAGGAAATTTCAGAATATCTTTTCTGTGACCAGTCATTATATTCAAAATATGAACGTGGACTGCGACCGATACCGGTTGATTTTGTGATAAAGCTTGCACTTCTCTATAATACAAGTACTGACTATATTCTCGGACTCACAGACACCCCCGAACCCTATCCGAAGGCGAAAAAAACTGATGATTTATAAATATCTGCGGTTTGCTCTGGATTTGCTTTATCCGTCACGCTGTCCGGTATGCGGAGAATTTATAGGATATATGGACGACTTTTGTCAGAAATGCCGTGAAAATATAAATTTTCTCGAAAATCCGTATAATATTCCGGAAAGCGATTTCAGTATGTCAGTATGCATCTATGATGAAAATATATCTCCTGCGGTGTTTACCCTGAAAAACAAGGGCGGAAATTCTCCATATGCCTTTGCACTTGGAATATCGGGAATCCTGAGGGATTATAATATATCCAATGAAATCGATTTTATAGTGCCTGTTCCTATGTATAAATCAGACAAGAGAAAAAGGGGATACAATCAATGCGAGCTTATAGCAAAGGAGCTTTCATATATTACAGGTATTCCGCATAAATTCAATATAGTTTTCAAAACTAAAAAAACATCTCATCAGAAAGAGCTTTCCGGAAAGGAAAGAAAATCAAATCTGAAAAATGCCTTTACAATAAAAAATTCCGAGGAAATTTCCGGAAAAAATATACTTGTTGTTGATGACGTATGCACTACCGGAAGCACACTTTCCGAAATTGCCGGACTTCTGAAAAATAACGGTGCAGAAAAAGTTTTCTGCTGTACATACTGCCATACATCTTTAAGTAAAAATTGAGGGAATGACATTGACAAATTCCGGAAATAATGATATAATTGAAAAAAAGCTGTTTTGCAGTTTTTTTGAAAAAAGGAGGATTTTTTTTAGATGAATAATACTAACAGCTATGAAAGCCCATTCTGTACACGTTACGCCAGTGAGGAAATGCAGTATATTTTCTCGGCGGATAAAAAATTCACAACATGGCGTAAGCTCTGGGTAGCTCTTGCACGTGCGGAAATGAAGCTCGGACTTCCTGTAACAGAGGCTCAGGTTAAACAGCTTGAAGAACATATCAATGATATTGACTATGATACCGCTGCTGAACGTGAAAAGATTGTACGTCATGATGTTATGTCCCATGTATATACCTATGGACTTGTCTGTCCTGATGCTGCCGGAATTATACATCTTGGTGCTACATCATGCTATGTAGGTGACAATACAGATATAATCATAATGCGTGATGCCCTTAAGGTCGTACGCAGAAAACTGATAAACGTTATAGCAAATCTTTCTGATTTTGCAATGAAATATAAAGCTATGCCGTGCCTTGCATATACTCACCTCCAGCCCGCACAGCTTACTACTGTAGGAAAGAGAGCTACTCTCTGGATTAATGAACTTCTCATGGATTTGAATGACCTTGATTTCAGAATAGCTAACCTTAAACTTCTCGGCTCAAAGGGTACTACCGGTACACAGGCATCATTTATGGAACTTTTTGAGGGCGATTCCTCAAAGGTAAAGGAACTTGAAAAAATGATTGCCGATGAAATGGGATTTGATGGCGTTGTACCTGTATCAGGTCAGACCTATTCAAGAAAAATTGATTCGCAGATACTTTCTGTTTTAAGCGGAATCGCACAGTCAGCAAGCAAATTCTCAAACGATATGAGAATACTCCAGAGCTTCAAGGAAATGGAAGAACCCCGTGAATCAAAGCAGATTGGCTCATCAGCTATGGCATATAAGAGAAATCCTATGAGATGTGAAAGAATTACATCTCTCGCAAGATATGTTATGATTGACAGCCTTAACCCTGCATTTACAGCAGGTACACAGTGGTTTGAAAGAACCCTTGATGACTCCGCAAATAAGAGAATTTCCGTTGCAGAAGCATTCCTCGGTGTTGATGCTATACTCAATATAATGATGAATGTAACTGACGGACTTATAGTATATCCCGAGGTTATAAGGCAGCGTGTTATGAATGAACTTCCGTTCATGGCTACTGAAAATGTTATGATGGACGCTGTAAAGAAGGGCGGTAACCGTCAGGAGCTTCATGAAAGAATCCGTGAATATTCAATGACTGCCGGAGAACAGGTTAAGCTTTACGGAAAGAAAAACAATCTCTGCGACCTTATAGTCAATGACCCTATGTTTATGACTACAAAGGAAGAAATGGATATTGTCCTTAAACCGGAAAACTATACCGGAAGAAGTGAACAGCAGGTTGAGGAATTTATTTCCGGACTCGTTCAGCCTGTCCTTGATGAAAACAAGGATATTCTCGGTGAGAATTTTGAGATGAAAAACTAATCTATTTATCTGATATAGTACAGCCGGAATAATAATGTTCCAGAATCTCTTTCCATGTCTTTCCCTCCTGTGCCATGGCGTTTGCACCGTATTGGCTCATTCCTACGCAGTGACCATATCCTTTTGTAGTAAATATAAATTTATCGTCCCTGCACTCTATCTCAAATACAGCCGAACGCAGAAGCAATACCGAACGCAAATCATTTCCGGTAATTTCAATATCGCCGGCTCTTAAAGAAAGAACTGTTCCGGCATCGGAAACATCTTTGATTTCAAACCATTTTGTATAGTCATCATCAAGCTGAATTTCGGGATATTCCGAAATCAGCTTGTTTTTTACCGTTTCGGAATCGTATTCTGTTTCTTCGAGATATTTAGGTGCTGAAATATCCTGAGAGCTGTCCACTGACTGGAGGTATTCGATATCGCTTCCCCATACGTTTTCAGCACTTTCAGTTTTGCCTGATGACATGGAGTGAAAAGCTGCAACTATAGGTTCATCATCATAGTATATCGTATAGTCCCATACCTCCGATACGGCATCTGAAATCTTATTGTAATACAAATCAAAATTATCCTTATAGAACTGCTTAGCCTGATTTACGGTAAAATATCCCTGAAACCTGCTTGTATCGTTTGAGAAATCAGCACCGCAAAGCTCCGGAGTCGGGTTTTCCCTTTCACGCATACATTGTCTTTCAGCATACGTATGAGCTGTAACAGCCTGAGCTTTAAGAGCTTCTTCTTCAAAAGTAGCAGGCATTTCCGCACATACTGCACCGATTACGTAGTCAAGCTTGTTTACATCAATAACTTCACCGGTTGAGACATCAAGAACCTTGTAGCATTTCTGAGTTTTATTCTCAGATATTTCCGTACTCCGGATATCCTCATTTCCGTTTTTTCCGGATACAAAAACCGGTATTGCCGGAATAAATGTTACAATAATCGTGAATGATGTTATAAAAGATATGTATTTTTTCATATTTATTTTATTTCCTTTCATTATTTTTCAACGGTTGACAGATATTAAAAAAAGGTGTATAATGAGTTAATAATTCTTTAAGGAGAGTGAACTATATGGGAGCATTTATTTCAGGTGCTGATGTTACAAGCTTATGCAGTGAGCTTAAAAAAAATTCTTTAATCGAGCAGGGTCTATATGAGAAATTTCAGGTCAAAAGAGGTCTGAGAAACAGTGACGGTACAGGTGTAGTTGCAGGAATCACAAATATCTGTAATGTGCATGGCTATGTCATGAATGAGGGCGAAGTCGAGCCTATCCCCGGACAGCTTATATACAGAGGCTACAATATAGATGATTTGGTCGCAAATGTCGAAAAAGAAGACAGATACGGCTATGAGGAAACTGTATTTCTTCTGCTCTTCGGACATCTTCCGTCAGTAAAGGAGCTGGAATCCTTTAACAAATATCTTTCCCTTAAACGTGATTTGCCCTCCGGATTCGTTGAGGATATGATTTTAAAAGCTCCTTCAAATAATATCATGAATAAGCTTGCCCGTTCTGTACTTGCACTGTATTCCTATGATGATGAGAGCGAGGCAAAAGAGCTTGATAATGAAATGCGTACAGCTATAAGCCTTATAGCAAAGCTTCCGGTAATCATGACAAATGCATATCAGGTTAAAAAGCGTTACTACGATAATGAAAGCATGATTATGCACCCTATAAACTATGAGGAAAATACAGCTCAGACCATACTTTCACTTCTGCGTACAGACAGACAATATACAAAACAGGAAGCACAGCTTCTTGATATACTCCTTATGCTTCAGACTGAACACGGAGGAGGAAATAACTCTACATTTACCTGCCGTGTACTCACTTCATCAGGAACAGACCCTTATTCTGCATATTCAGGTGCTATATGTGCCTTGAAAGGTCACCGTCACGGCGGAGCTAATATCAAGGTAATAAAGATGCTTGACAACTTCAAGGAAAATATCAGGAACTGGGAAGATGAGGGAGAAGTTGCCGACTATATGACAAAAGTCATCAGAAAGGAAGCCTATGACCACTCCGGACTTATTTACGGAATGGGACACGCTGTATATACTATCTCAGACCCAAGAGCCTGCATACTCAAAAGAAAAGCATTTGAGCTTGCAAAAGGAAAAGAGATTGAAGCTGAGTTCAGACTTCTTGATACTGTTGAAAGACTTACTCCGGAGGTATTCCAGAAAGTCAAGGGAAGCAGTAAGGTTATGTGTGCAAATGTGGATATGTATTCGGGACTTGTATACAGAATGCTCGGAATACCTGATGACCTGTTCACACCGCTTTTTGCAGTCGCAAGAATTGCCGGCTGGTCTGCTCACCGTATGGAGGAAATCCTTACAGGCGGAAGAATTATCCGTCCGGCATATAAAGCTATAGCAAAAAGCAAGAAGTATGTTTCTATTTCCGAGAGATAGGAAAGACGTGAAAATAAAGCTTTTCGGCATAATCTGTACAGTTATTCTTATAGCAACAGGCTGTTCATTCGGAACGAGCATAGATAATCTTCTTGCTCCTCCGAAGCTCAGCTTCGAGCAGGAACAGATTTATAATGCCCTTACTGATACAACAGGTACTTCCATAAACCTTAAATACCCCAAATCCGGAAAATATCTCTCAGCATTTATAATAGAGGATATTGACGGAGACGGTGAAAATGAATCCATAGTATTCTATGAGAAAAAGGGACTTACTTTAAGTGAAAATACTCTGAGAATAAATGTTCTCGACCGCTTTGACGATAAATGGCAGTCAGTATGCGATACTTCTGCGGAAGGCTCTGATATAGAAAAGGTAATTATATCAAAGCTCGGCGACAATGACAGAACCAATATAATTATAGGGAGCAGTCTTATAAATAATTCAGACAAATCTGCTTCAATATATACCTATCGTGACGGTATAATTGAAAAAACATTTTCTTCCGTATACTCATTCATGGACGTTACTGATATGGACAAGGACGATATGAACGAATTTTTAATTCTTTATGGTTCATCTTCGTCACCGGCTGTATCCGCTGCATATAAGCTTGACAGCGACGGTAAATATCACGAGTATAAAACCGACCTGAACGGCAATTTTACCGAATTTGACCGTCTTGTATATGGAAATATAGGGAATCAGAGAACAGGTCTTTACATAGATGCGGTATCAGGTTCGGGATTGATTCAGACAGATATAATATATATGGATTCCTCGGGACTGAATAAGGTATTTTCAAATCCGGAGGACAGCCTCAGAACGGTTCGTCCCTCGGGACTTAATACATCTGATATAGACGGCGACGGAATTTATGAAATTCCGGTTCAGACAAAGTTTATCGGATATGATGACGTTCCGGAGAGCGAACAGATTAAAATGACTGAATGGTATATTTATAACGGTTCTGCACTTGAAAAGAAATACTCGGGATATTGCAGTGTTTCTGACGGATATGTATTTGTATTCCCCGAACGCTGGGTAAATCATGTGACAGTCAAAAAGGATATAATAAACGAAGAACTTGTATTCACTGAATACAAGGAGAACGGTTCAAAGGGCGGAGAGCTTCTCAGAATATATATATCATACGATTCAGCCTCGGAAAACGACCATATATCTTCGGGATATCAGCTTATACATACAAAGGGCGAAACCTCATATATGGCATATGTTTCCGAAGCCGTAAATAAAAATCTGGAGCTTGCTTACGGTGAAACAGCACTCTGTTTCAAATTTACAGAATAATTCTGTATATCAGGGATATAGATAAAGATAAAAAAATACAGGGAAAAAAAATGGATTTGAATCTTATTGAATTGATATTGGTTACTGTAATTTATTTTTGTTGAGAACAGAGAAATTTTTGATGTTGAGGAGGTTTTCAGCACCGGTAATTCCGGCAGTTTTGATGAAACAAACCATTTTGGATAATATATGACAGGAGATGACATTTTTTGAAACGTATTCTTGTATGTGAAGATGAAGACCCTATAAGGGAATTTGTCGTTATAAATCTGAGGCGTGCCGGATATGAGGTAGTTGATGTAAACTGCGGAGAATCAGCTCTCGAAACCTTTGAAAGGGAACAGGGAGATTTTGATATAGTCCTGCTTGACATCATGATGCCGGGAATGGACGGCTTTCAGGTATGCAAAAAGCTCCGTGAAAAAAGCTCAACACTGGGAATAATAATGCTTACAGCAAGGTCTCAGGAGATGGATAAGGTAAGCGGTCTGATGATTGGGGCTGATGACTATATAACAAAGCCCTTTTCGCCTTCGGAGCTTACAGCAAGGGTTGATGCAATATACAGGCGTGTATGCATGAGCTTTATTAAAGATGAAAACAGCCTTTCAATAGTGGAATCAGGGCCTTTTGTACTTAATCTCAAAAGCCGTACCGTATCAAAAAACGGAGTGCCTATTGATTTGACACAGGTCGAATATCAGATTCTCGAATACTTCATGAAGAATAAAAATACGGCTCTTGACCGTTCAAGCATACTTAATCATATATGGGGAGAGAGCTATTACGGTGATGACAAGATAGTCGATGTCAATATAAGACGCATAAGAATGAAAATAGAGGAAGAACCCTCAAGCCCAAAATATATAATGACTATATGGGGCTATGGCTATAAATGGAATGATGTAAAATAATATGGCTCTGAAAAAAAGTATTACAAAACGCTGGATTTTTAACAATCTGGGACTTGTATTCCTGACGCTTATAGTTATAGAAATGACGTTTATATATGCCATACAGAATTATTATTACAGCTCAGCCAGACAATATCTTGTATCAAAAATAAACGCACTGACAAGTATTCTGAGCATACACGCTCAGGACAGCTCAGCGAATTTCAATACGGAAATCCGTACTACTCTTGAAAATTTCAACGAAAAAGATAAAATGGAGCTTATGGCGATAAACTCAAAGGGAAAAATAGTTATTACGTCATCGGGATTTTCTCCTGATGAAGATGTATCCATGCCGGATTATGATGAGCTTGTCGCAGGAGGAAAAACAGGATACTGGGTCGGAAAGCTTCCGAGAGGCGAAAAAATTATGGCGGTATCTGTTCCTATATCTTCTATAAACAGCGAATACAGTGCAGTCAGAATGGTTGTATCACTGACAGCTATAGACAGTGCCGTATCAAATTATATATTTCTGGCTACCGGAGTATGCCTCGCCATTATACTTATAATGATTTTTACGGGATTTTTCTTTATAGGCTCTATACTGAAGCCGATACAGCAGATAAGCAATATTACAAAAAAATATGCTATGGGAGATTTTTCCGTAAGAATAGCCAATAACAGTCATGACGAAATAGGCGACCTCTGTACAAGTATAAACTATATGGCTGATGAGCTTTCAAATACAGAGGCTATGAAAAATGAATTTATATCGTCTGTATCCCACGAACTCCGCACGCCTCTTACTGCAATAAAGGGCTGGGCGGAAACTATGTCGTATGATGACTGTCCTGATTCTGATACAATGAAAAAGGGAATAAGTGTTATCATGAATGAAACCGAACGTCTTTCGCAGATGGTTGAGGAGCTTCTTGACTTTTCAAGAATGCAGAACGGACATTTTACGCTTCAGAGTGCGACAATGGATATTCTTGCGGAGCTTGGAGACGCTGTACTTATATACAGTGATAAAGCCAAACGTGAAAATATAAAAATCATCTATGATGAACCTGATATGCTTCCCTTTGTATTCGGAGACAAAAACAGAATACGTCAGGTTTTTATAAATATAATAGATAATGCAATAAAATATTCCTCAGCCGGAGATACTGTTACTGTTACAGCAGAGAGCAGAAATGATAAAATTATTATAACAGTAGCTGATACAGGGTGCGGAATCAGGGAATCCGATTTGCCTAAGGTAAAAACCAAATTTTTCAAGGCAAATCATACCCGCAGAGGTTCGGGAATCGGTCTGGCGGTTGCCGATGAAATTATTACAATGCATAAGGGTACTCTTGAGGTCAGAAGCAAGGAAAATGTCGGAACTACTGTTATTATAACGCTTCCGTCCGAAAACAGACTAAAGTCAGAAAAGGGAAAATCAAATGAGCAGACAAAATAACAGCAATGAAAAATTCAAATCGAAAATAGGCGGTCAGGCACTTATCGAAGGCATTATGATGCTGGGAGTAAATACAGGTGCAATGGCATGCAGACTTCCTGACGGAACTATTGACGTTGAGACATGGGAGGAGAAAAACGGAAAAGATGCCCCATGGTACAAAAAAACTCCCTTCATAAGAGGAAGCTTTAATTTCGTAAGCTCCATGATAAAAGGATATAAATACCTTATGAAATCCGCTGACAAGCAGATGACTCCCGAAGAAAAGGAAGAAGAACTTACCAAAGGTGAAAATACTCTTATAAGTATCATGATGTATGTCGGAATGATTCTCGGAGTAGTAATTGCCCTCGGATTGTTTATGTTTCTTCCAAAATGGATAGTAGGCTTTATAAAGCCTCTTACGGATTCAAGAATAATCCGTTCACTTGTTGAGGGCATAGTCAAAATAATTATATTTGTATCCTATATGGCTCTTACCGCACTTATGAAGGATATACGCAGACAGTATGAATATCACGGAGCAGAGCATAAAACTATAGCCTGTCATGAAGCACAGCTTCCGCTTACAGTCGAAAACGTCAGAAAGCAGACAAGATTTCACAAGAGATGCGGAACAAGCTTTATATTTATAGTTCTTATAGTAAGCGTATTTGTGATGTGCTTTATACCGTTTACGATAGTATGGCAGAGAGTTCTTGCAAGCATTATACTTCTTCCGGTAGTAGTCGGAATATCCTATGAGTGCATAAGACTGGCAGGAAATCATGACAATCTGTTTACAGAAATACTTTCCGCCCCCGGACTTGCAATGCAGAGAATTACAACACGTGAACCTGATGATTCGCAGATAGAAGTTGCAATCGAAGCCCTTAAACCCTGTATTCCGAAGAACCTTGAGGAGGACGTATGGTAACAATCGGAGAGCTTTATACAAATCTGAAATCAGTTCTCAGGCTTATGAATATCGATACATACGCTTTTGAGGCAAAATTGATTATTGAAAAAGCTTTTGACTCTGAGCTTCCCCGAATCCTTATGAATCGGGATTCAGCAGTACCCGAAAGTATTCTTGATAACATACAGGATATGACTGAAAAGCGTAAAAAAGGCTTTCCGATACAATATATTCTGGGTGAATGGGAATTTTACGGCTATAGGTTCAAGGTCGGAGAGGGTGTACTGATACCCCGTCAGGATACCGAAACTCTTATTGACTATGTGCTTGATATATGCCGTAAGAATAATATCAAATCCCCGAAAATAATTGATTTATGCAGTGGTACAGGGTGTATCGCAATTGCTCTTAAAAAGGAAATGCCTGATTCCGAAATATATGCTCTTGAAAATTCAGGAATTGCACTTGAATATCTTGAATATAATGCAAAGCTTAATCAGGCTGATATAAAAATAATGGAAGCCGATGTTCTTGAAGATAAGTATACAGATAATTTCAAGGATTTTGATATAATAGTATCAAATCCGCCCTATCTCACAAGACAGGATATGCGTGAGCTTCAGCCGGAAGTGCGATTTGAACCCATAACCGCCCTCTATGCCGGTGAAGACGGATTATATTTCTATCAGCGAATTACTCCGTTATGGAAAAAGATACTGAAATCCGGTGGAATGATTGTATATGAAATCGGTATGAATCAGCATGAAAGCGTATCTGATATACTCAAATCAAATAATTTTAACCAGACAGAATTTATTAAGGATACTGCCGGAATAATACGGGTAGTATCCGGAGTTAAACAGGAGGATTAAATTAAATGGCTAAAAAGGAACTCACAACAAAAAAAGCAGTGATAAAGGTCAATGATGACAACAAAAAGGAAGCTCTTAAAGCTGCAATGTCTCAGATTGAAAAAAAATACGGTGCAGGAGCAGTAATGCGTCTGGGACAGAATAAGGCTCTTAATGTGGACGCAATACCGACAGGCTCTATGACTCTTGACCTCGCACTCGGTATAGGAGGAGTACCAAGAGGACGTATTGTTGAAATATACGGACCTGAAAGCTCCGGAAAGACTACAGTATCACTTCATATAATCGCAGAAGCTCAGAAAATGGGCGGAGAAGTAGCTTTCATAGATGTTGAACACGCTCTCGACCCGAACTATGCTTCTGCACTCGGAGTTGATACGGATAACCTTATTGTATCACAGCCTGACAGCGGTGAACAGGCACTCGAGATTGCTGAAGCTCTTGTGCGTTCCGGAGCAATTGACGTTATAGTGCTTGACTCCGTAGCAGCTATGACTACACGTGCCGAAATCGACGGTGAAATGGGTGATAATCATGTCGGACAGCTTGCACGTCTTATGTCTCAGGCTATGAGAAAGCTTACAGCATCTATTTCAAAATCAAACTGTGTTGCAATATTTATAAATCAGATTCGTGAAAAAATTGGTGTTATGTACGGCAATCCCGAAACTACTCCGGGCGGACGTGCATTGAAATTCTATTCTTCAGTCCGTATCGAAGTAAGACGAGGCGAAGCTATAAAGAACGGTACTGAAATCATCGGAAACAGAACCAAGTGCAAGGTAGTAAAAAATAAGGTAGCACCTCCTTTCAAGGAATGTGAATTTGATGTTATGTACGGAAAGGGAATCTCCAGAGACGGTGAAGTCCTCGACCTTGCTGTAGATTTGGATATAATAAAGAAAAGCGGTTCATGGTTCAGCTATAACGGTCAGAAGCTCGGTCAGGGACGTGACAAAATCAAGGAGCTTCTGCACAACGACCCCGATTTTATGAAAGAGGTTGAGGAACAGATTCTTCAGAAAAAAGATGAACTTCTTTCAGCTGTAAGAAAAGACAAAAAGGACGACAGGCTTGAAAGAGCTGTAAATCAGGCTTCCGCCCTGAACAGTATTGAAGATACTGCTGAAAAGAATATTGATGATGTTATGGTTGATGCTGATGATGATTTTGAGGAATTCAGCCCTACTGAATAATTATGAAAATTACAGCTATAAAAAAATACAAGGGTTCTTCATATGAGGTAACTGTTGACGACGAAAAAAAAATATATCTTCATATAGATATTATTCATGACTTCCATATAAATACAGACACTGAACTTGATGAGGAAAAGATGGAAGAGATAATATATTTGTCCAACAGAAGAAAAGCCTATCAGTATTCGCTGTATCTTCTTGATTACCGTGATTACTCATACAGGGAGCTTTTCAAAAAGCTCCTTGGAGTATACAAGAATGAAGATTTATGCTTTGAAGTTATGGATAAGCTTGTAAGGGGCGGTATGATTAATGACAGACGCTATGCCGAAAATCTTGCAAGAAAATATATCGAAATAAAAAAATTCGGAATAAACCGTGCAAGGCGTGAGATGTATAATAAGGGAATAATGGGAGAAGTTGCGGAAACGGCTCTTGAACCCTATTCAGACTGTGCGGAGGAAAATATTTCTGAACTTCTTGAAAAGAAGTATTCCCGTTACCTTGAAGACCCGAATGACAAAAAAAATATTGATAAAGTAAAAAGCTCGCTTGTCCGTTCGGGATACGGCTTTGATGATATAAATAAAGCTATTGACAATTATTTTGAAAAAAGAAAGGATTTATAAAATGCCCATAAAAGTTGGAATGGTTTCACTTGGTTGCTCAAAAAATCTTGTGGATTCTGAAAGAATGTTATATAAACTTCGCCAGAGAGGATATCAGCTTGTTACCGAACCGGGGCTGGCTGATGTTGCAGTAGTAAACACCTGCGGATTCATACAATCAGCAAAGGAAGAGGCTATTGAAACTATTATAGAACTCGGAAAGCTCAAAAATGACGGCACACTTAAAAAAATTATAGTTACCGGCTGTCTTTCCGAACGCTATAAGGAGGAAACTGCGGAGCTTTTTCCTGAAGCTGATGCGGTAGTAGGTATAGGAGACAATAAAGATATTGTTGATATTCTTGATAAGGTTCTTGCTGATGAAAGAGTGATTCACTTTGCCCCTAAGCTTGATGCAGAATTAACGGGAGAGCGTATTATATCAACACTTCCTTTTTTTGCGTATCTTAAAATTGCAGAGGGGTGCAGTAACTGCTGTACTTATTGTGCGATTCCGCAGATAAGAGGAAAATTCCGCAGTGTTCCGATTGAGGACGTTCTTGATGAGGCACACTGGCTTGCGGATAACGGAGTTACCGAGATAGTGGTTATAGCTCAGGATACAACACGCTATGGCGAGGATTTGTACGGAAAATCAATGCTCCCCGAGCTTCTCCGGAGTCTTGCAAGAATAGACGGATTAAAATGGATAAGAGTGCTTTATTGTTATCCCGAACGCATAACAGATGAACTTCTTGACGCAATAGCAGACGAGGAAAAAATTGTAAAATATCTTGATATTCCTATACAGCATTGCAATGAAGAAGTTCTCAGAAGAATGAACCGTCATGGAAGCTATAATGAACTTAAAAGCCTTATTGAAAAAATCAGAAGAAAAATTCCGGATATTGTACTCAGAACAACTCTTATTACAGGATTCCCCGGTGAGACTGAAGAGCAGTTCACAGAGCTTTCGGAATTTGTACAGGAGATGAAATTTGACCGTCTCGGGTGCTTTCCATATTCGCAGGAGGAAGGTACTAAAGCTGCTGAGTTTGAGGGACAGCTTGATGATGATGTAAAATTCCACAGAGCAGAAATGATTATGCAGCAGCAGATGCTTATAAGTGCGAAAAATAACAAATCCCTTCTTGGAAAACAGCTTGAGGCAGTTGTTGAAGGCTTTGACCAGTACGGAGAATGTTATTTCGGACGCACAAAAGCAGATGCCCCTGATATTGACGGAAAAATATTCTTTATGTCTGAAAGGCATCTCAATATAGGAGACTATGTTAGAATAGAAATTGTTGACACGCTTGATTATGACCTGATTGGAGAGGTGATATTCTGATGAATCTTGCAAATAAGCTTACGTTGATAAGAGTTATCCTTGTACCGTTTTTCTTATTGTTCATGTATATTGATGTGCCTTGTCATTTTCTGATTGCACTTGTAATATTTTCAGCAGCTTCCATAACAGATGCTCTTGACGGGCATATTGCAAGAAAAAATAATCTCATAACAAATTTCGGAAAGTTTCTTGACCCCCTTGCGGATAAAGTCCTTGTAATGGCAGCACTTGCCGTATTTGTAGATATTGATGAAGTGGGCATGAGTGCAATACCGCTTATAATAATAACCGCAAGGGAATTTATGGTATCCGGACTCAGGCTTCTTGCGGCAAACAGCGGAGTAGTTGTTGCCGCCGGAATGTGGGGGAAGCTTAAAACAGCTTTTACTATGGTTACAATTATCGGAATAAATGCATGGCTTGTTTTTGTCTATGATTTCGGAGGCTTCGGACTTAATCTGAATGATACCTTTTACAGCATATCAGGAATTTTTATATCCTCAATGATATGGATTTCGACAATTCTCACAGTAATTTCGGGTATAATATATCTTAAAGCTTACTGGAATCTTATAGATTCCGACAAATAGGGAGGGACGTTTTTGAATCTTTGCGGCGGACAGATTAAATATCTTATAGCAATTTATCAGCTCAGGCATACCGGAGAAAAAGTAAGGTGTGTTACAATTGCGAATTACCTTAATGTTTCCCGTCCCAGTGTAAGCAAGACACTTCGATGTCTTGCAGATTGCGGGCTTGTATACAAGAATTACTGCAACAGCGTTGAATTTACTGATGAGGGAATAAAAGTTGTTGATGAGCTTATGAAGAATTACAACGAAATATATATCTTTTTCAGACAGTTTCTGAAGCTCGGGAACGAACAGGCTCAGGAGCATACAATAAAGTTTATAACAGAGTTTCCGCAGGCTACGTGCGACAGATTAAAGCATCTGATTATGACATCTGTCAATAAAAAATCAGGTAAAGTATAAAATTTTATTTTTATAATATCTATTGACATTCTGTTTTTTTTATGATATAATGTTAGTTGTTGGCGAGGCGTGGCTCAGTTTGGTAGAGTGCTGCGTTCGGGACGCAGAGGCCGCAGGTTCGAATCCTGTCGCCTCGACCATATTCAATCGGCTTGAATGCGTATAAATGACGTATTCAAGCCTTTTTCTTTACTTTGCTTTTTCTGTATACGGAAACAGA
>JAQXFT010000170.1 GCA_029005335.1 Oscillospiraceae bacterium | reverse complement strand
CTCTTAGCAGTGAAATCCGCAGTAACAATATCTTCTTTTACAACTGTAAAATCAAATATGTTATTATTTCCTGCGAGAATAGTGCAGTCCTTTTCGCATGGAAGAAAACCTTCACCATAAACACCGATTTTATGTATTCCCGCCACAACTTTAAATTTTGCTCTTCCGGCATTGTCAGTCTTTATCTTTTTCTGATTTTCCTCTCCGAGGTCAAGATATACTGTTATTCCCGATGCGGATTTTCCGTCGGTTGTTCTGACATTAATTGTTGCTTCACCTATAAGCTCACGTGCTATAACATCTATGGTATCCTCAATAATACTTGTAAGTCCCTGTTCATTCTGGCATGTAAGTTTTATATTATATTGACCGGTTTCCGTATATTTATGCACAAACTTTGCATCAGCTGATGAGGTACTGTTCTGAGTTGTACCGTCACCGAAATCAATTGTTATATTTGTTATACCGTAATAATCCGAACAGCCTGTTGCATCAAATATATATTCAACACCCTGCCCCTGTACATTTTCAAAATCAAGCGATACTTCTGGATTCGTATAAATCTGAATTGCATTGCTTTGCTTTTCGGTTTTAAGGCCATTTGAACTGTATGCTTCTGCTTTATATATTACAGTTCCTGCTGTGGTCGTTTCATAATCAGTAAAACTATAACCGTCCTCTCCTGCAGTAATTTCCATATATATCCACAGCAACAACACTAACTGTATATTCAGTATCAGGATTAAGTCCTGCAAGATTTACACCAAGCGTTTCTGAAACATTTACGGTTTTTACATTGGAATCATCATCTGCTGTTTCTTTGTACTTAACCATAAAATAACTGAAATCATCATCGGGAACATCTTTCCAGCTTATTGTAGCTGTTACACCGGTTACAGCTACTGACTGAATTTCTTCGACCTTTGCCGGCCCTGTATTATCAACAGCATAAATATGAACAAGTGCATTGCTTTCATTTCCGGCATAGTCGTATGCCACAGCTTTTATTTTTATTTTATCATTGGGATAAGCTGTTGTATCAAATCTGAAGTTTACAGAAGAACCTTTTCCTTTGAATAATTCTTCCCACGTTTTACCATCATCGGCAGAAATTAATGCCTTAATTGAAGCAACGCCGATATTATCGTCTGCTTTGAGAGAAATTGTTACATAATGATTCAGGACGTTACCGCTTTCCGGAAGAAAAAGCGTTATATCCGGCGGAGTTTCATCTCCCTTTACAGCAGAACTTTTTTCTTCACTGTATATTCCCTCCTGACCAAACTTGTCAACGGCACACATCATATAGAAATAAATATCGCCCTCATTAAGGTTGAAAAAGCCAGATTGTTTCCGGTAAAAATCGTCTGTTTCTCACCCTGCAAATCAATATATGAAAGTGAATATTCTGATGCATCAACAGTTTTTTCAAGAGAACATTTTACATAAGTGCTTTTTCCCCCGATTACAGAAGCATTATCCGGAAATGTTATTGCACTGATTGAAGGATTCTGTGGCATTGATGTTATTGCCTTTGACTTTGCAGAAAGATAATTGTCATCTCCGTACGCCTGAACTGCATAAGTATATTTTTTACCGTTCTCCAGATTTTCATCATAGTACAAGTTTTCAGAAGTTCTTGCAATCTCCACACCGTCACGGTATACAATATAACCTTCCAAAGCACCACTGCAATATGGCATACTCCAGGAAAGTCTCAGCGAACTGCTGTTTACATATGACGGTGCAAGATAAAGAGGTCTTTCAGTAACATCAGCAGATATAAGTCCTACTTCAGTTGTCGGAGAAAATTTCTGAAAGTTTTCATTATAGAATGAACATTCTTTTACTTTTACATCATAATCTCCATATGCAGTATCCGGTACATCAAAGGTCAGTGTTGCAACAGTTCCACGGTATACGTCTTTCAGCGTACTTAATCCAAATATTTTCAGTTCATTTTCCTCTATGGCATACTGATAGTCACCTTTACAGGAAATATTTGCAAGTGAAAGACTGCTGTCAAAGTCAATATACAGTTCGACTGCATTTATATCCTGATTCCAGTCAATAATATTAATGTCAACAGTTACCTGTTCTCCCGGACAGCAATCTGCATCTGTAACTTCAAGCTTTACCGTTTTTCCGGAACTTTCGTTTTCCGGCTTTTCAGGAATTTTACCGTCGGCAAGCTGTTTTACTGCCATAAGGTCTCTCACATCAATAGTATCATCTTTGTAAACATCATATAAACTGTATTCTGATGAAGATATACTTCTGGCTGTGCTTCCAATAAGTTCCTTTATCATTCCGACATCATCAGAATTGACATAGCCATCTTTATTGATGTCACCGCTACCTATTTCCGCATTAAGTTCTTCTATGAAATCAGTTGCGGAAACATACAGTATACTTAAATTTGCTGTCGATGCACTAAGCATTAAAGCCAGTACTCCTGCCAGACACTTTTTGAATTTTCCTGCCATAGTTACCTCCAGGCTATATGAATTTATTTTGTATTTGTTCTGTCAAAACTCATTTTATCATATTCCGGAGTTTACTATCTACCAAAAATAAGTAAGTTTTATGTTATTTCAATGTTAAACGTTAAGTTATTACTGAATATAAAAAAACAGCCGTCGTTAAAGACAGCTGTTGCAGTTATAAAAAAATTACTTTGGAAAAACAACCTTGCGGTAGGTATCAAATTTAAACCACTTTCTGAAATATTCCGCATTATCGGGATTGTATTCGGCAAGAAAATCTCTTAATTCTGAATCCGATGATACTTTTATTTCAAATCCTCTGCCGTTTATGAGAGGGAATCCGCTGTATTTGTATTCACTGAAAGGAATTATTCCAGCAATTTTTCTGTTTCGAATTTTTACGGCTGTTTTATCTCTTAATACAAGTATATCAAAGCTTTCGGGATAGCTGTAACTCTCGCCGGAAACCGGAATTTCTTCACCTGTTGTATATGTTTTGTGAACAGGCTGATATTTGAGAACATTCAGACTTGAGGCATCATAGAAAAATTCTTCAAAAATATCTCCTCTTGCAGTAATATCACCGTTTCTGAAAGATGCTCTTTCACTTGATTCAGCCTTTTCGTCTGTTTTCTCAACAACTCCGCAGGCTGATGTCATATTTGTTACACGGTCAATGAGTATAAGTTCACCAAGTGTCTTATGCGATGAAAACAAATCTGCAACAATTCCCTCCGCAAGCTTTATATCACATAATGCAATGCCGTTTTTTGAAAGACTGTCTGCTTTGATATGCTCTCCGGTATTTACATCAACTGCATATTCAATATTTGTAACTATTCCGGATATTGTTTTAGTTCCGAGCTTTACAAGATAATCATTTCCGGCAACAAGAGGTTCATCGTCTGTCCAGAGAAGTGAAACAGTAAGCTTTTTATATACTGCAATATTGTTATCTTTTACAAGAACACAGCCTCTTGATACATCTACTTCTTTATCAAGGGAAATTGTAACAGGCTGACCTTTATGAGCTGTATCTGAATTTCTGTCAGTTACAAGTATGCTTTTTACATGAGCTTTTTCATTGCTCGGAAGTGCAGTAATTTCATCGCCTACGCTTATACTTCCCGATTCAATCTGTCCCTGAAATCCTCTGAATGTATGGTCTGGTCGGCATACCCTCTGTACAGGCATATAAAATCCCTGCTCTTTGTCATCAGAGCTTATATCAACATTTTCAAGATATTCAAGGAGAGGCTCTCCCTTATACCACGGAATATTTTCAGACTTTACAGTAACATTATCGCCCTCTGTTGCGGAAAGAGGAATTATTTTCACATTTTCGAGAGAAAGCTCGGATTTAAGCTCTGTAATCTGTTTTTCAATTTCTCTGAAACGTTCTTCGCTGTATCCGACCAAATCCATTTTATTAACAGCGAATACAAAATATTTTATTCCCATAAGACTGCATATTCTTGCATGACGTCTTGTCTGCACGAGAACTCCTTGAGATGCGTCAACGAGAATTACTGCAAGGTCTGCAAATGATGCTCCGACTGCCATATTTCTTGTATATTCTTCATGTCCGGGAGTATCGGCTACAATAAAACTTCTGTTATCTGTGGTAAAATAACGGTATGCAACGTCTATTGTGATACCCTGTTCACGTTCTGCCATAAGACCGTCAAGCAGTAATGAATAGTCAATTTTTCCGTTTCTGCTTCCGACTTTGCTGTCAAGCTCAAGAGCCTTTTTCTGGTCGGCGTAAAGTAGCTTTGAATCATAAAGAATATGTCCTATAAGTGTCGACTTGCCGTCATCTACACTTCCGCATGTAATAAATTTAAGTAAACCTTTCATCAGAAATAACCTTCTCTCTTTCTTCTTTCCATACTTCCGGCTGATTCGTTGTCGATTACACGTGTTGTACGCTCTGAGGACACTGCACTCAATGTTTCATCAATAATTTCATCAAGAGTTGTTGCAGTGGATTCAATTCAGCCTGTAAGAGGATAACAGCCCAGAGTTCTGAAGCGTACTGATTTATATTCCGGAACTTCTCCCTCTCTTAATGGGAATCTGTCGTCATCAACCATAATGATATTTCCGTCACGTTCAACAACAGGACGCTTATCCGCAAAATAAAGCGGTACTATGTCTATGTTTTCACGCTTTATATACTGCCATATATCCTTTTCAGTCCAGTTTGAAAGCGGAAAAACTCTTATGCTTTCGCCCTTTTTGATTTTTGCGTTGTAAAGCTTCCACATCTCCGGACGCTGATTTTTGGGATTCCATGCCTGAGCCTCATTACGGAATGAGAAGATTCTCTCCTTTGCACATGATTTTTCTTCATCACGTCTTCCGCCTCCGAAAGCTGCCGTAAATCCGTATTTTGAAAGAGCCTGTTTTAATGCCTGCGTTTTCATTATGTCAGTATATGCAGAACCTGAATCAAATGGATTTATTCCCTGCTTTATGCCGTCTTCATTTGTATATACAAGCATTTCTATTCCAAGCTTTTTCGCTGTATCATCACGGAATTTTATCATATCCCTGAATTTCCATGTGGTATCTATATGCAGAAACGGAAAGGGCGGTTTTTCGGGATAAAATGCTTTCATAGCAAGGTGAAGCATTACTGAACTGTCTTTTCCTATGGAATAAAGCATTACAGGCTTTTCACATTCCGCTGATACTTCCCTTATTATATATATCGCCTCTGCCTCAAGCTCATCAAGATGTGAGTATTCGCTCATTATATATTTCACTCCTTAGTATTTATTGGATTCTTTCTGATTTATTTTGATTTCGGTAACTGTACCGTCCGTACGCTCAATTATCCAGCTTAATATATTTCCGTTTTTCTCAGTATGCACAAGGCTTCCCATACCGCCTATATCAGCACCAAGGAAAAATTTTACGGCATTTACCGGACATTCCTTAATGCATGAGGTACAGCCCCAGCAGTCCTTCGGATATTTTATATATGCCTTTCTTCCGTCAAGCTTTATAAGGCTTCCGGGGCATACATCTGAACATTTTCCACAGCCGATACACTTATTCCGGTCAATTGCTATGCTCATAAGTTTCATGCTCCTTTACAAGCTCACGCTTTATAATCTTTATCCTGCCATTTTCAAGCTTTGAATTGATATAACAAAGAAAATTGATATTGTCCTTTTCGGGATAATCAAGATTTTCCGCAAAGCTGTGCCAGCGTGTTTCCTTTCTTGCTTTCAGATGTGCAATAACGCTCCGGCATACTGTCAGACGCTCTTTAAGCTCATATATCAGCATAAGCTCATGATAATCATCAGCATGAAGATTTTCCGAAAGCTTTTCAAGATTCAATATCTTTTCGTCTGCAAGCTCAAGCTGTTTTTCGTTGAAACGATAATTGGTTTTTATACCTCCTGCATACGAATCCATTACAGTCTGCATAGCCTCTTCCAGTTGCTCGTATGTATAAAGTGAATCAGCATTTGAAAAATATTTTTCAGCTTCTGAAATATGCTCTGATATTTCCTTTTCAGCAATATGAAATAATTCTGCTGATTTTATATAATCCAGTGCTGATAAGGCTGATATTTCACCCTCTGCCAATGCTCCTGTAACATATTTCTGAGGACAGCCTCCTGCAACATCTCCCGATGCAAAAAGACCGTTTATTGTCGTTTCTCTTTTGGTATCTACCCAGTATCCGCTTGCGGTATGACCTCCGACAATATAAGGCTCTGTTCCTTCGATTTCAACATTCTGCTGTGAGGGATTTTTACCGCTCTCTATCCATTTTATCGTCTGTGAGGGTGACATATTCAGATATGCTTTAATAAGTGATTCGTCCTGCTCCGGTGTTATTCCCTCTGTTCTGAGATAGCAGGGACCTCTTCCCTCTATATTCTCTGTAACAGTTCCGTATACTCTCTGTGAAGTGGTTAAACCGTATTTGTTTTCATAGACTTCTCCGAGAGAATTTATCTGCTTTGCACCGACTCCCTGTGCAAGAGTTCCTGTCGGTGAAATTGTATCCTTACATCTTAAAGCGATAAATCTCATTTCAAAAGTAGTCATTTCAGCTCCGGCACGTATTCCCATTGCATAGCCTGCACCGGTATTGAACGGCGAATACCACATCTTGTGACGGGAAAATCCTGAGTTATTCGGCTTGTAAAGTCCGGAAGCTCCGCCTGTTGCAATAATTACCGCCTTTGCTTCGATTGTATAGAAGATTCCGCTCTCAATACCGAATCCGTATGCACCTTTTATTCTGTTATTCTCAACTGAAAAATCAGTTATATTGATATGGTTTATTATTCTGACATTCGGGAGACTTTCAACCGCCCCTGCAAGTAAAGGCTTGATATTTTCACCGTTGATTTTAAGATTCCTGTTACCTCTTGTAACATACTTTCCGTTTTCATCTTTTAAAATTACAAGCCCCAGCTTTTCAAGACGTTCCGTTACTGAATTAAGTCTCTCCGACATTGTAAACAGAAGGTCTCCTCTTACAATATCATCAGCATCTTTTCTGGCATAGTCCACATAATCCTGCGGAGTATGTCCTTCTGTTATATATGCATTAAGTGCATTTACTCCTGCTGAAAGACAACCGCTTCGCTTTATATTGGCTTTCTCGCATATAATAACTTCTGTATCGGGAGACCTTTCGGAAATAGTCAGTCCGGCATAACAGCCTGCAGTCCCTCCGCCAATTATCAGTATATCGGTTATGAGCTTTTCCGATTCCATTTTTTAACACCTTCTTTGACTTAAATAAATACTGAATTTTCTGACAAGGTTTTGTTTTCAAGAATATATGCCTTATTTCCTGATGTGACAAAAATACGATAAAGGAATACGTCAACTTTTTCTCCGACTTTTATTTCAGAATGATTCAGTCCCCTGTTAGCGGTAATTATACTTCCGTTGACATTTATTTTAATTTCTGTAACATCTCCACGGAATGAAACCTGAATAACTTCTCCCTCTGAAGCAGATGCAGGATAAATTATATTTTCATCTTTTCTGGCTACCCTTACAAATTCAGGGCGGACAATCGCTTTTTCTGCATCAGGAATCTTCTCAAAGCTTTTGAATTTGGTGTAATCTGTAAGAAATGAGGGCTTTCCGAAAAATGTTGCTGAAAAGGCTGTCTCCGGATTCTTATATACTTCGGCAGGTGTACCGGTCTGTTCAACCCTGCCTTTATTTGTAATAATTATCTTGTCAGCAACCTCAATTGCCTCGTCCTGGTCATGAGTAACAAAGATACTGGTAATTCCAAGCTTTGTAATAGTTTCCCTCAGCCAGCTTCTGAGTTCCTGACGGACTTTTGCATCAATAGCTGAGAATGGTTCATCAAGAAGCAAAAGCTGAGGATTCGGAGCTAATGCTCTTGCAAAAGCTACTCTCTGACGCTGTCCTCCCGAAAGCTGACTCGGATAGCGTTTTTCCAGTCCTTTAAGACCAATAAGCTCAATAAGTTCATTTACTCTTTCTTTTATGTATTTGCTGTCGGCTTTCTGTACTTTCAGTCCGAAAGCTATGTTTTCATAGACCGTCATATATCTGAAAAGTGCATAGTTCTGAAATACAAATCCTATTCCACGCTTGCTCGGGTGAATGTTATTCACAACTTTTCCGTCAATAATTATCTCTCCGCTGTCGGGAGTTTCAAGTCCGGCAATCATTCTCAGTATTGTAGTTTTACCGCTTCCGCTCGCTCCCAGAAGTCCTATAAGGCTTCCTTTTTCTATTCCGAAGCTTACGTTGTCAGAAGCCTTATAATCTCCGAAGGTCTTGTTTATATTTTTAAGTTCAACGTACATCTTCACCGCTCCTCTTTCCGATATATTCAACAACGCTTCTTATGATGAGAATTACTATTGCAAGCATTACAAGTATTGATGATACGGCAAATGCCGGCACATATTTGAATTCATTGAAAAGTATCTCAACATGAAGCGGAAGTGTATTTGTTTTTCCCCGAAGATGTCCCGAAAGCACTGATACAGCTCCGAATTCTCCCATAGCTCTTGCAACACAGAGGACAACTCCATAAAGAAAAGCCCATTTTATCATTTTCAGCAAGAAGACCCCCACCTCTTTAGGTGGGGGATGAATTGCGTCCCCACTATTGACAATAAAAAGAATATGTGATATTATATAAATAATAAAATAGATATGATAAGATATCATATTATCGTTTGCCTGT
>JAQXFT010000169.1 GCA_029005335.1 Oscillospiraceae bacterium | reverse complement strand
ATTGCCATAGAATCCGGATATATTGTTGTCAATGAGATTCTGAGCGGTTTTTCCTGCTGATTCAAAATCGTGCATATCAAGAAATCTGTTTATTTTTACAGCTCTTATGCCGTCAGCGAAAATACCCTCACAGCCCTCATCATCAAAATATTTTTCGTCAATATCCCTGTATCGTGTTCCGAGTGTAGTCAGATAATTTATTTCAAGCTGATTGTATATCATACGCTTTTCGGAATCGTTACGGGAAATTTCAATAATATTCATTCCGTCATTGTTTATTCCCTGAGTTTTCAGAGGTACAAGATTTTGCAGAGCCGTAATTACTCCCATAGCAACAAACATTACAAGTACAGATTTTCCGATACCGTCGGATATAAATATCAGTGGCAAAGCAATTAAAGCTGTAATAAGGTTCATCAGACCGCCTCCGGCGTGATAGAGGAGATAGGGACATTTTTCAGCCGGAATATCGGGAACTCCGAGGAGACATTGTCCGGCAGTACCGGGGATAGTGAATTTTTTCAGAAAATATTTTCCGTTTTCTTTCTGTAAAGTAAAACTGCCGATTCTGAAAGAAAGAAATTTATATCCCGTAAGAAGTCCGAAAACAAGATGCCCCGATTCGTGTATAATAATGTGAATCAGAAAGAAAAGAAAAAGTATTACAAATCCGAAAATAAGGTTTTCAAACATACCCGCAGTCAAAGCACCTGCAAACATATACAGAATCATGCTGAAAACAAATGAAAATACATTAAGAAATTTCTTCAAACAGAACACTCTCCCAAAATCAATATCATAATAATTTTATCATAAAAACCAGATTATATCAACCGTCACAATGCATATATTTTTAAGGAAAATTTGTGCAATATGTACAGTAGACAAAACCGGAATTTTGTGATAGAATAATCAGTAGTATTCTTGAAAAGGAGATTTTTTTAAAATGGCTGAACTTAAATTTGAAATAACTGAGCATATCGGCGACCTTTCCGAAAATGCAAAGGGCTGGAAAAAGGAACTCAATCTCGTAAGCTGGAATGAACGTGACCCTAAATACGATATCCGTGAATGGGCTCCCGACCACTCCAAAATGGGCAAGGGCTGTACTCTGACTGCTGATGAAGTTGTTGCTCTTAAAGAAATTCTTAACGGAATCGATTTCGATTCATTCGATGAGTACTTAAGCTATGCTGTATATAGGCTGTCATCTTTCTGCTTCAGAAGGCTATGAGGCAATGATAAATCAGGCACTTTCCATAAATGCCAATACTTTTGCATTTTTCACAAGAAATCCAAGGGGCGGAAGTGCTAAGAAAATCAATCCCGATGATGTTAAAAGATTTCTTGAAATATATAAGCGTGAAAAATTCGGAAAGCTTGTCGCACACGCTCCGTATACAATGAATGCCTGTGCATCAGACCCTAAAATAAGGGAATTTGCCGTATATGCCATGAAAGATGATATTAAAAGAATGGAGTATACTCCGGATAATTACTATAACTTTCACCCCGGTTCACACGTAAAGCAGGGAGCAGAAACCGGTATAAAACTGATTTCAGAACAGCTTAACACGGTTCTTAATCCGAATCAGACTACAACCGTACTCCTTGAAACAATGGCAGGAAAGGGTTCGGAAGTCGGCAGGAATTTCGAGGAAATTCGGGATATTATAAGCCGTGTTAATCTTAGCAATAAACTCGGAGTATGCCTTGATACCTGTCACATATGGGACGGAGGCTATGATATAGCCGGAAATCTCGAAAATGTTCTTGAGGAGTTCGACAGAATCATCGGACTTGAAAAATTAAAGGCAGTTCACCTTAACGACAGCCTTAACCCGATGGGTTCGCATAAGGACAGACACGCTAAAATAGGTGAGGGAACAATAGGTCTTGACGCTCTTATAAGAGTAATCAATCACCCTGCACTGAAAAATCTGCCGTTTATTCTTGAAACTCCGAACGATATGGAAGGCTATAAAAGGGAAATCGCACTTCTCCGTAAAAATTATTCTGATTGATTAAGGGCGGAAATAAATCCGCCCTTTTTTCATTCAAGTATAACGGTGAAAGGTCCATCGTTAAGAAGTTCAACTTTCATATCAGCACCGAAAATTCCCGTCTGAACATTCGGAACGCTTTTTTTACAGTATTCTGCAAAAAAGTTATAGAGACGTTCAGCAACATCAGGCTTTCCCGCCTGTATGAAATTCGGACGGTTACCTTTCCGGCAGTCGGCATATAGTGTAAACTGTGAAACTATAAGAAGTCCTCCGCCTACATCTTTCAGTGAAAGATTTATTTTTCCGTTTTCGTCAGAAAAAATGCGTAGCTTTATAAGCTTGTCTGCTATTCTTATGCAGTCATTTTCGGTATCTTCAAGACCGACTCCCAGAAGCACCAGAAATCCCTGATTTATCTGACCGCATATTTTTCCGTCAACAGTAACGCTTGCACGTGATACCCTCTGAATTACAGCTTTCATAATATTATACCTTTATCTGTGAGAAGATTTCGCCTATATTTCCGCTGATATGAAGATTAGCTTTATTGTCGGCAGAAGTGGGCGATTTATTTATTATAACAAGATTATCTCCTCTGAAAGACTGAATAAGACCGGCTGCAGGATATACATTAAGAGAAGTACCGCCGATAATCATAGTATCAGCATGGGAAATTGCACTTACTGAATCATAAAGTATATCCTGATTGAGTCCTTCCTGATAGAGTACGACATCAGGCTTGATAGTTCCGCCACATACACATTTCGGAACACCGGAGCTTTCCTTTATATATTCAGCATTGTAAAAT
Source organism: Oscillospiraceae bacterium (assembly GCA_029005335.1). Taxonomy (GTDB): domain Bacteria; phylum Bacillota; class Clostridia; order Oscillospirales; family Ruminococcaceae; genus Ruminococcus. The sequence goes on along the minus strand of JAQXFT010000169.1, from coordinate 10,427 downwards.
TTACCGCATTTCATACAGTAATTTCTGTGAATACTTCCGTGAAGCTCATAGACAGTCTGACTTCCTGCCTTCTGGTGGAGACCATCAATATTCTGAGTAACTACAGCCGTAAGGATTCCGGATTTTTCGAGTTCGGCAAGTTTAAGGTGAGCATTATTCGGAAGAGCATCAAGGCAGAGCATTTTATCACGGTAAAATCTGTAAAACTCCTCAGTATTACGCATAAAGAAGCTGTGGCTGAGAATAGTTTCGGGTGGATAGTCATATTTCTGATTGTAAAGACCGTCAACGCTTCTGAAATCGGGTATACCGCTTTCAGTTGAAACGCCTGCACCCCCGAAAAAAACTATTTTTTTCGATGAGGAAATAATATCCTGAAGCTTTTGAATATCCATTAAGAATCAGACCTCCATATTTTTGAATTTAAAATATCTGCAGAAGTAATTAAGCGGACACTGAGAGCATTTAGGCTTTCGTGCGGTACATATATCACGTCCGAATTGTACAGTCTGGTGGCAGAAATGCGAGGATACCTCCGGCGGAATAAGCTTCAGCAAATCCTTCTCGACCTTGAAAGGCTCAGTATTTTCCGTAAGTCCGAGCCTTCCCGTAATTCTGATACAGTGTGTATCGGTTACTATTGCAGGCTTTCCCCATACGTCACCCATGATAAGATTAGCAGTTTTCCGACCTACTCCGGGAAGTGAAGTAAGTTCTTCCATAGTCTGCGGAAGCTCTCCGCCGTATTTTTCCAGCAGGACGTTTGCCATATCCTTTATATTTCTGGCTTTGGTGTGATAAAATCCGCATGGCTTGACGTCCTGTTCCAGCTCTGACAAATCCGCATCAGCAAAGGATTTCAGAGTGGGATATTTTTTGAAAAGGCTCTGAGTAACAATATTTACTCTGGCATCAGTGCATTGTGCGGAAAGTCTTACGGCAATAAGAAGCTGATAATTGTGTGCATATTTAAGAGAACATTCTATATCGGGATAAAGTTTTTCCAGCTCTTTTATGGCAAGAAGTGCAGTTTCCTTTTTATCCATTTTATAATACCTCCGTGTTTATTTATTATAGCATATCTTAAAACGGATTACAATAGGAATACATATCCGTTTCGGATTTTTTTACAAAAACTATTGACATAAAATATCAGAAATGATATAATATAATAGTCTGATGTCGCTTTAAAGAGTTAAAGCGATAAATTTCAGGAAAGCGGAGGTTTTTATGAACACCCAGATATCAACTATTTTAATTCTGATAGTCTATATCATGATTATGCTTGGTATAGGTATCTACACTGTAAAGCGTACGAAATCTGTAAATGATTTTGTGCTTGGCGGAAGAAACGTCGGTTCATGGCTTACGGCGTTTGCATACGGAACATCATATTTTTCAGCGGTAGTATTTATAGGCTATGCCGGACAGTTCGGCTGGAATTTCGGAATTTCTTCAACATGGATAGGAATAGGCAACGCTGTCATAGGAAGTATGCTTCCATGGCTTATACTGGGCAGGCGTACAAGACTTATGACTAATCATCTTGAAGCTAAGACCATGCCGGAATTTTTTGAAAAGCGATTTAATTCTCCTTCACTGAAATTAGTTTCGGCAGTAATAGTATTCATATTTCTCATACCTTATACAGCATCTGTATATAACGGACTGTCAAGACTTTTCAGTATGGCATTCAATCTTGGGGAAAACGGATATGCATACATAATAATAGCAATGGCAGTACTTTCGGCTGTATATGTAATTCTCGGAGGATATTCCGCAACAGCCATAAATGATTTTATTCAGGGAATTGTAATGCTTGTCGGAATTTCGGCTGTAGTATACTTTACAGTAAAGAACGCCGGAGGATTTTCGACAGCTCTTGAAAATCTCGGAAAAATCGAGGGAACTGAAAATCTCAATACAGTATTTGGCCCCGACCCATGGAATCTTCTCGGAGTAGTTATACTTACATCTCTCGGAACATGGGGACTTCCTCAGATGGTTCAGAAATTCTATGCAATAAAAGATGAGCAGGCTATAGTAAAAGGCACTGTAATATCAACAATATTTGCATTTGTAGTAGCAGGCGGTTCATACTTTATGGGAGGATTTATACGCCTTTATTGCAGTATAAGCGGAGAAGAGGGAAAAGCCTCTGTAAACGTAGTCAATGGCAGACCTGAATTTGATGCAATGGTACCTGCACTTCTTGAGAATGCACTTCCTGATATTCTCATAGGACTTGTTGTAATGCTTGTACTTTCGGCATCACTTTCAACACTTTCATCACTGGTTCTGACATCAAGTTCAACGCTGACAATAGACCTCATAAAGCCCCGAATCAGAAATATGACTGATAAGAAGGAAGTATTTATACTCAGAGTCCTTATAGCAGTATTTCTGATAGTATCTGTAATTATTGCACTTAATAAAAATTCATCAATAACAACTCTTATGTCATATTCGTGGGGAGCATTATCCGGAGCATTTTTAGGACCTTTCCTTTACGGACTCTTTTCAAAGAAAATCACATCAGCATCATGCTGGGCAAGCTTTATACTCGGAATAGGAATTACTATAGTTCATATGGTTTTATTCGGATTCGGAATACCGGCTTTTGATGGCTTGAAGCAGAGCGTTGCAGAGCTTAATCTTCCTGTAAATATACTTTCTCCGATTAATGCCGGAGCATTTTCAATGATACTTTCACTTATAATAGTACCTGTTGTAAGCATATTTACAAAAAAGCCCGATGAAAAAACTATTGAGAATGCTTTTGAAAGTCTCAGATAACATAAAAAATACCCGTCATAAGACGGGTATAATTTTTTATGAGATTGTTTTTCCTTTTTTCTTTTTACGGCTTTCGATAGGCTTTTCAGAACCGCCCTTATCCTCAAAGAGGGATTCCTCAGTGCTTGTATTACCGGCAAGCTCCGGATTTATTTCGCCTTTTTCCTCATAGTATGGATTTATTACATATTTCTGAATTACAGGATAGCTTCTGAAGCATATCAGAAAAGTATTGAATGCGAACGGAAAGAACGGCAGAATATATATAAATGCAAAGTTGACAAATAATATAAGGAGAGCCATTAAAGCTGTTATTGCACCGGTTATAAGCAGAGTGATGATATTTCTTTTAAGCTCCACAAACATCAGTGCAAAGGAATTTTTGAAGATATTTTTCAGTGACAGGTCAGTTGAAACAAGCATAGGGAACATATAGAAATTCATCATTATAAACGTAATTCCCACACTGAGGCTTACAGCAAGAAAAACATACATAATCTTGCTTCCGGTCTGAGCGGCAAGTGCGGGATATACCCATATGCCGGCGGTAATCGAGCTTAACAGAAGCAGGTCAACAATTCCGATAATGCTGGCATATCTGAAATTCTCCCTGAATGTCTGAACGAAATCTGAAACTATAAAGGCGTGCTTGTCCTGAGCAAAATTTTTCATGATTTTAAAAACTCCTGATGTAGCAGGCCCCCATATTATAAGGAATGCCAGAAGCATTATACCGCCAAGTATCAGTGCGATTGTCTTGTTGTTTACATATGCAAAGAAAGTGAAAGCAAACAGAATCGGGAGATAAAACAGGGAGTAAAGCAGATTTACTTCAATTATCTTCCAGAATCTTACTCCCAGAATTTCAAAAAAGAGCTTTGCACCCTTCTGAGTTGAATTTTTAGCGATTCCCGAACCGGCACTTTCATAATCCTTTTTGAATATGCCCAAATTCATCACTCCCAATGAAAAAAATTTTTTTAAAGCATATAGCCGAACAGATAATTTATACCGCAGTCAGCCAGAGCGGTCAGTAATACGAACAGAATCAGGACTATAAACTTTATACAATAAAGCTTTATATATTTTCCCATATTTTCCTGACAGGCTTCTCTGAATATATAACCGTATATTATATTTGAAAGCCTGAGTGATTCCCTGACAGCCAGCATAATTATAACTGATGTTGCAAGAATTTTCGGAGCTATAAATATCAGTGATATATATACTCCGCTTTTCCCGAATGCCATATATGTAAGAGCTGAGGAAAATCCTATTCCGAATCCTCTGTATATCAGCATTGCAACTGAAAGGGGCTGTCCGACCGCAAAAAAGCCGGTGCAGAATATTACTCCGAGTAGAGCAGATACGGAGAGAAAAGTATTTTTGAATATTTCCAGAAGCGTAATACCGCTCAGAAGCGGATAAATATACTGACCTGCAAGCGGTGAAGCTTTAAGAGAGTCGCAGAAGACAGCAGTAAAGCTTCCGGCGATTATGCCGGCAGTCATAATGGCTGTCATAAGGATAAGGAACGTCCTGTTTTTTGTGTTAATCATCTTGCATCAATCCTTTCATATCTATAAAGCAATTATATGCCGGACAATCAGGATTAATGCGGAATATTTAATTATTTAGAAAGCTCATAGGCACGCTTTGTACATCTTTCGCAGGCATCTTTTACGATACCGTCAAGATTTCCCTCATAGAGGGCATCAAGACCGGCAAGAGTAGTTCCTCCGGGGGAGGATACCATTTTTATAAGCTCGTCGATAGTATAGCCGGAATCTGTAATCATTCTGGCTGAACCTATGAGAGCCTGAGCAAAGAGATTTTTTACAGCCTCGGGATTTATTCCGGCTTTTTCGCCGTATTCTATAAAACTCTTTGCGAAAAGGTAAATAAAAGCCGGACTGCTGCTGTTGACGGCAATAATTTCCTTCATTTTGTTTTTGGGGATTACAGCGATTTTACCGCATACGGCGAAAATATCGCATATAAGCTTAAATTCGCTTTCAGAAACCCTGTCATTTTTTGAAAGTGCAGATGCACCCTCGCCGAGAAGAAGAGGTGTATTTGGCATAACGAGGATAATTTTTGCATCAGGAATAGTTTTTGAAGCTATATATTCATCGGAAATACCTGCGGCAATAGATATGATAACATTATCCGGAGAAATGTTTTCCGAAATTGTATCAAGGACGCTCTCAATAACCTGAGGCTTTACGGCGAGGAAAACGTATTTGCACTTTGAAACGATTTCGTTTTCGCCTGAACAGATTTCAACGCCGTATTTTTTAAGCTCGTCAGCTTTTCCGGAGAGCTTGTCGAAAGCGAAAAGGCTTATGTTATCCATACCGCTTCCGGCGATTCCTTTCATAATAGCAGAACCCATATTGCCTGCACCTATAAAACCTATATTGATTTTTTCCTGCATTTTAATATACGACCTTTCAGAGAAATATTTTATAGATATATTATAACGCAGATTAAAATCAAATGCAAGAGGGATTCAGAAAAATTTTTTATTACTCAAGTTCGTTGAGCTGATTGAATATATTCTGCATTTTGATATCAGTTTCGGAGATTGTATTGGCACATTTGCGGAGTTCCTCAGCGAGTTCCTTTGAGACGGTATTTTTGGTTTTATATTTAAGCTGATGTTCAAGGCTTGCCCAGAAATCCATAGCTATTGTGCGGATTTGTATTTCAACAGGAGCATAATATTTTGCATTGGAAAGGTATACAGGAATATTCAGAATCATATGATAGCTTCTGTAACCGCTTGCTTTAGGGTTAGCGATATAGTCCTTTATTTTGATTGGTATAAATTCATCATGGCAGGTGAGAAGCTCAGCGATGGAGTATATATCATTTACATAGTAGCATATTACTCTTATGCCAGCCATATCGAGCAGATTTTTTTTTGCAGCCTCAGTTGTTATGGGAAGTCCCTTTTTCTGGAGCTTGCCTATGATTGACTGCGGAGATTTCAGCCTGCTTTCTATATTATGTATCGGATTACGCTGGAATTTCACGCTGAATTCGTTATCGAGAATATTAAGCTGAGTAGTAACTATTTCAATGGCAGCGTTGTAGTGATGCTGAAGCTGAAGAAATTCAAAGAATACTTCAGAAGCCGTTTTGTTTTCGATAGCAGGGATTTTCCTTATAGTTTCAAGATAAAATTCTTTTTCGTCCATAATAACAAATAAACCTTCCTTTCGTCATATATAATAATATTATAATATATAAATTATAGAAAGTCAACAAAAAAATATGAAATATTTTTGTATTTGTTGTCGTATCCGGTAATTCAGAAGAACATATTGATTTTAAAAAAATATATCTTCTCCAAAAATTTCTATTAATTTACAAAAAGCACTTATTTCCTCTTGCAATTTCAGAAAAGTTATAGTATAATATGATATGAAGCTTTTTTGAGTATACCGGCAGTTGCGGAAAACGGTATATTTCATAAGTAATTTTTCGCAGATAGGAGCATAAGAAAGGTTTTTTTATGGACGATAAGAAAGATTTAAAAAATACTTTTTATACCATTGCTATGAGAGGAATGGTTGCATTTCCGGGAATGGTAATGCATTTCGACGTCGCCAGACCAAAGTCCTCCGAGGCGGTTGAAAGAGCAATAAAATCAGGAAGCAAGATTTTTCTGGTAACTCAGAAGGAAGTTGCAGCTGATAATCCGAAAAGAGAGGATTTATATAATACAGGTGTAGTAGCCGAAATAAGACAGGTTCTTAAAATGCCTGACAATCATATAATGAAAGTCCTTGTCGAGGGAATCTACCGTGCCGAAATCGTTGAATTTGAAGATACCGATGAATATATGCGTGCAAAGGTCAAGAGACTTCCGAATTTTTCAAAATCAAAGCCGGAAAAGTGTGAGGTCGAAGCCCTTATGCGTTCCCTTAAAGAGGCATTTCAGAAATACAGCTCGTTTTTTGAAAGAATGCCAAGGGAGCTTGTAACATCAGTTATCTGTGAGGAATCACCTGTAAAGCTTTTTGAACAGATAACCTTCAACTGCAGTCTCGACTATAAGGACAAACAGCTTCTTCTTGAGGAGGATTCAATAATAGGCAGACTTTCCATACTTCTTGCCTCACTCTCAAATGAAAATCAAATCCTCGAAATAGAAAGCCAGATTAATGAGCAGACAAGGGAAAATATTGACAGAGGTCAGAGAGAATATTTCCTGCGTGAACAGATGAGAGTTATTCAGGAACAGCTTGGCGAAGACGGTGCAGAGGAAGTCAGCGAATATATCTCAAGGATAATCGATTTGAAAATTGATGAAAAAAGCCGTGAAAAGCTTATAAAAGAAGCGGAAAAGCTCTCAAAAATGAGTCCTGCTTCACAGGAGGCTTATGTCATAAAAAATTATCTCGATACCTGCCTTGATTTACCGTGGGGAAAATATTCCAATTCAAGAATTTCAATGAAGAAGTCACAGGCTGTTCTTGACAAGGAGCATTACGGACTGAAAAAAGTCAAGGAGCGTATTCTGGAATATATCGCAGTACATAAGCTCAATCCCGATGTAAAGGGACAGATTATATGCCTTGTAGGACCTCCCGGAATAGGCAAGACTTCTATAGCAAAATCACTTGCAAAGGCTATGGGAAGAAAATATGCCAGAGTATCTCTCGGCGGAGTAAATGACGAATCAGAAATAAGAGGCCACCGCAAGACATATGTCGGAGCTATGCCCGGAAGAATAATAAACGCACTTATTCAGGCAGGAACTGCAAATCCTCTGATTCTTTTTGACGAAATAGACAAGCTCAGCAGTAATATAAAGGGAGACCCCTCCGCAGCAATGCTCGAAGTCCTTGACAGTGAACAGAATAACGCCTTCTGTGACCATTTTATAGAAGTACCGTTTGACCTCAGCAAGGCTGTATTTATAACTACAGCAAATACCACTTCAACAATACCTCAGCCACTTCTTGACCGTATGGAAGTAATCGAGCTGACAAGCTATACAGCCGAAGAAAAATTCCATATAGCCAGAGAACACCTTATTCCAAAGCAGATTAAAGAAAACGGTCTGAAGGCTTCACAGATTAAAATTTCCGATGATGCTGTAAATGACGTTATAGAACACTATACCAAAGAAGCCGGAGTAAGAAATCTTGAAAGATGTATATCATCACTCTGCAGAAAATCCGCAAGAATAATCGCTTCAGAAGAAGTAAAGAAAGTAAATATAAAATCCTCAAATCTTACCGATTTCATGGGGGCTTATAAATATCTCTCTGACCTTAAATCAAAACAGAATCAGGTCGGAGTTGTAAACGGTCTTGCATGGACATCTGTCGGAGGAGTACTGATGCCCCTTGAAGTCCTGATTTTAAAGGGAAAGGGTACTGTAGAAGTTACAGGCTCTCTGGGAGACGTGATGAAGGAAAGTGCAAAGCTTGCTATAAGCTATACACGAAGCGTTGCGGAAAAATATAACATCAATCCTGATTTTTACAAGGATAATGATATTCATATACACGCTCCTGAGGGTGCAGTACCTAAGGACGGCCCTTCTGCCGGAGTGACAATGGCGACAGCTCTTGTATCAGCACTTTCCGGAATACCGGTAAAATCCGATGTCGCTATGACAGGAGAAATTACTCTCCATGGAAAGGTTCTCCCCATAGGAGGACTCAGAGAAAAAACCATGGCAGCGTATAAAGCAGATATAAAAACAGTTATAATACCCATAGACAATAAATCTGACCTTGAAGAAGCCGATGACGTTGTAAAAAAGTCAGTCCGCTTTGTATATGCAGAAAATATTGAGCAGGTTCTTGATACCGCTCTTGCAAAACAGGAGAATTTATGAGCAGAATATACTGTTGTTCCGATATTCATGGCTGTATACATGAATTTGATTATGCACTCTCACTGATTACCGGACATCTCAGCGAAGATAATACAAAGCTTGTATTATTGGGTGATTATATTCACGGCGGTTCATACAGTAAAGATGTGCTTGAAAGAATTATAGACCTCCGGAATAAATGGGGGTCTGAAAAAATTATAGTACTGTGCGGAAATCATGAGGATATGGCAGTTGAGGGGTTTTGTCCGCTCTTTGAAAATAACCGCTACGACGAAAAAGAAGATTATTATATTTCGTGGCTTCAGAATCTCCCAAGATATTATACTGAGGGAAATACAATTTTTGTCCATGCCGGAATAGATGAGGAAGCCGGAGACTTCTGGGAATGGGAAACAGATGAAATCACCATGACAGAAAAATATCCGGCAGAAACAGGCAGATTTTCAACCGGTCAGAAAATTGTTGCAGGTCATGTCTATACTTCGGAAATTTCCGGAAACCGTTATTTCCATGATATCTATTATGACGGTATGAGCCATTATTATATAGACGGCGACGTGCTTACAAGCGGAGTTATTCCCGTGCTTATGGTTGACACGGAAACGGACGAATATTACAGGGTTACAGAAAACGGAGAATATCTGATTCTCCCTTATGATGAAGATTATTGATGTGAAAGGAGCAGAAACAATAAATGAATTACAGCAAAGCAGAATTTTATGCCTCCTACGGAAAATTTTCACAGATACCTCCGTGCGACAGAATTGAAATAGCCTTTGCAGGACGTTCAAACGTCGGAAAATCCACGCTTATAAACAAAATCTTCAACAGAAAAAATCTTGCAAGAGTAAGCTCTGTTCCGGGAAAGACTGCTACTATAAATTTTTACAGTCTTGAGAATATCTATTTTGCAGACCTCCCTGGATACGGCTATGCAAAGGTTGCAAAATCCGAAAAGGAACGCTGGTCGGAGCTTATAGAGGGATACCTCAATTCCGACCGTTATATAAGGCTTGTATTTTCTCTTATAGATATGCGTCACCCCCCGACGGCTGACGATATTCATATGATAAATTACCTGATTGAAGCGGAACTCCCGTTCGTGATAGTTCTGACAAAGGCTGACAAGCTTAAAAAAACAGAGCGTGAAAAGCGTATGGAAGCTCTGAAAACCGAAATTCCGTATTATGACCAGATTCATATAGTACCATTTTCCTCAATGACCTTTGAGGGTGTTGAGGAAATACGCAGTATTATAGATGAAATCTCGGCTGATGAATAAAATATATCCGAAAGGAAGTAAAAAATATGTTTGTATCTGAAAATCTTTCTGTAAACGAAAAGGGACATCTGACGGCAGGCGGTATTGATACCGTTGAACTCGCTGAAAAGTATGGAACGCCCCTCTATGTAATGGACGAACAGCTTATCAGAAAATCATGCAGAAGCTTTAAATCCAGTATCGACAGATTCTATGGCGGAAACGGTCTCGTATGCTATGCGAGCAAGGCATTCTGCTGTAAGGAAATGTGCAGAATCATGAAAGAAGAAGGAATCGGACTTGATGTTGTATCAATCGGCGAACTTTATACCGCCGTTAAATCAGGTTTTGACTGCGATAAAATCTGCTTCCACGGCAACAACAAGACTGATGAGGAACTCGGATTTGCGATAGACCACCATATAGGACACATCATTGTTGACAATATTTCCGAACTCGAAAGACTTAATGCTATTGCAGAATCAAAAAATATCAAGGCAAGCATTATGT
>JAQXFT010000168.1 GCA_029005335.1 Oscillospiraceae bacterium | reverse complement strand
TAATTATGATGTTTATAAAATTGAATCGCATCTTGATTATCTGCATTAACCTATGAATAAAGGTGAGTTTTATTGTGTAAAATACATATAGTTGAATAGAGTTATAGGATGGATCTGATGCTGCTTGTTGAATCACTGTGGACAATAATTTGGATCCTATTTGAAACAATATGATTATTTGTTATGATTATGAATGAAAAGAGGATATAGATGGTATTAATGAAATACCTATTCCCTGATGTTGATACTGAGGCAATACAAAGATCGTTTCAATTTCAAGAATCGATTGTTCTTTAGAATCACACAATATACAACCAATTATTTGATTATTGACCTTGACTAGAGGGTATCATCATATATAATAAATTGAAGAGTTGTTCATACCTGTATAATTGTAAAGTGGATATTTTAAAAACGAATTCAAGAACGACTTCGTAATTGGAGTAGCAAACAAGGCAGTCTAATCACATTAATATCATCATAGTACAATTCATAATATCATTCATACCATCGCTCTTTTTATTGGTGTTGCTTCAAAATCGCAGTCAAGGTCTGAACAGAGTTCGTTTATTTCCTTGATGATTTCATTTGAGGAGCGTTTTTTATTTTCGTCAAGCATAATATAGAAAGTTACGGAATTATCCGAACCTCCTCCGCCCATCATGGACATTCCCGAGCCTGAGCTAATCATTGCACCGACTGTTTCGACATCTCCGATGCTCTGTATACGCTTAATAGCCTCATCAGCAAGAGCTGTGGTATCTTCAAAAGACGTACCGAGTTCAGTTTCAAGAGTTGCCGAAAGCTGTGGCATATCCATATCAGGCATAAAGGTGAATCCCCTTGACATTTCAGCTGCTATGCTTCCGACCAGAAGCACAATAGCTACTGTAAATACGATTATTTTATGAGATACGCACCATGTAACGGCTTTTTTGTATTTTGCTGTAAGACCGTTTGATTTCCGATATTTCTTTTCGGTATTCTTTCCGAGTATTTTTGAAGCTGTAGCAGGTACGAAAGTAAGAGCTATTATAAGGCTTGCTATGAGGGCATATCCCAGAGTCAGTGCCATATCTGCAAAGAGAGTTCTTGTAAGACCGTCAACAAAAACTATCGGGAGGAATACACATATTGTTGTAAGTGTAGATGCTGTTATAGCTCCGGCAACCTGTGCTGCACCGGATATAGCTGCCTTAGCAGTTGATTCGCCTTTGCTTTTTAGTCTGTATATATTTTCGATAACTACTATTGAGTTGTCAACAAGCATTCCGACTGCTATTGAAAGTCCTGAAAGTGACATCATATTGAGAGTTACTCCGGAGAAATACATCAGCACTATTGCAAATATTACGCTTACCGGAATACTGCAGAGAGTTATAAAAGTAGGTCTTATATCCCTGAGGAATATAAACAATACGATTACGGCAAACAAAGCTCCCCACAATAAGCTTGATGTTATTGAATTGACTACGAGGTGAATATAATCACCCTGATTCATAAGGGTTACAAATTTAAGTCCCTCATATTCTTCAGAGAGTTCATCAAATTTTTCAGTAATATTTTCAGCCACATCAGCTGTTGCATATGATGACTGCTTTGAAAATGAGAGCATAACACCGTCATCACCATTGATTTTTGCATATATATCAGCACTGTCATCAGTTACAACAACATCTGCAACATCTTTGATTCTTATGGGGTCGATGCCGTCCATTTTCAAATCGGCAAGTACAAGATTCTGGATTTCCTCTATAGATGCGATTTCGTCTCCGACGTTGACAATCCAGCTTGCATCACCCTGTTTTACATATCCGGCAGGCATTGCAAAATCCTGTGCGGTAAGGATTCCGGAAAGAGTATCCATTGAAAGCAGTCCTGATAAATCGATAGCTTTGTGAGCATCTTCCTTTGATTTGTCAAGGTCTTTCTGTCCCTGTCCGAGATTTTTAAGTCCCTCCTGAACCTGTGCATAATCGGGAGATGATGTAATCTGAGCCTTAGCCTGTTCTTTCATTTCGGCAGACATTTCGGCATTGGCATCTATATCTGCAATAGCCTGTTCAAAGCCCTTCATAGCTTCATCAAGCTGTTTTTTTGAATCATCAAGCTGTTTCTGAGGCTCTTCAAAATTCTTATCCATTTCAGCGTAAATCTTTTCATAAAGCGAATCTATTTTTGACTGTGAAAGAAGCACGCTTACTTCCTCATCAATATTTCCCGTTGTGGAAATACTTGCAACACCGTTTATACCCTCAAGGCGGTTAAGAAGGGTTTCGTCCAGAAAGCTTGAAAGCTCTGATTTGTCCATACCGTCCATCTGTACCGAAGCAACAGCAACAGGCATCATATTCGGGTTCATTTTCATTATATATGGAGTTCCCACCATATCGTCCCAATAGCCCTCTATCTGATTGAGCTTCTGCAATATATCAACTGTTGCAGTATCCATATTGGTTTCTTCTTCAAATTCGAGTATTATTGTTGAGACATTCTCACTGGAATCTGAGGTAATATTCTTTATTCCGTCAAGAGTACCCATACTCTGTTCTATCGGCTTTGAAATAACTGTTTCGACCTTTTCAGGTGTAGCACCGGGATAGGACGTAACCACTAATACATAGGGCAGGTCGATACTTGGCATAAGGTCCGGAGTCATTCTTGTATATGAAACAACGCCCAGCACTATTGCCGCAATGACTGCCATAAACACGGTCAGCGGATTTCGCACACTGAATTTTGACATAAAAAATCTCCTTCTGGTTAATTTTATTCTTTTATTGCACCATGCCTGATTATATCAAGCTGGATATAAAAGTCTTTTTTATAAATATCTCTGTTCTGATAATCGGAAAATATATCAGTAAATGACTGTCTCATAAGCAGACATATAATTTCAATTATTGCTCTGATAAATTTTCTTGAAGAATCTCTGAAATTGTTTTTTTCTACATATGGCAAAAACATATTCTCAATAAATCCTTCTTTTATACCTAAAAGCTCCATAAAGCTTATACGTTCATTTTTAGTAAATTTCATTCCAAGCAGAAAATTTTTAATTACTTTCAGATTACGCTCATCTTTGCCGAGAAGTATTATTTCATCATATACAGCCTCAGTCATTTTAAATAAATTACCGTTATATTTTTCGAGATTTTTCCGGAAACATTTTTGAATTATGTTTTTAAAATCCGAAAGTATATAATCAAGCAAATCAGATTTATCTTCAAAATACTGATAAAAGCTCCCCCTTGAAATTCCGGCTGTCTTAATAATCTTGTTTATTGATATTTTATCAGCCGGCACTCTTGAAAGCTCACACATAGATGCACCGACAATTTTCATCTGTTTTTCTTCCGGAAGATTAAAAAAGCATTTTGTAGGCAAAAAATTTCCTCCTTTTTCCGAATATATGACACCCTGTCACAATTATATTATAACATTCTGAAAAAGTCAACTCGTTGAAGAATATTTGTCTGTATTGACATATTAACCATATTATTCAGGATATTTTTGTATATTATAAAAAAAATCCCCGCAATCAGATTACGGGGAGAAAAGCTTTATATTAAAATCAGCCGGCAGCGTTAAGCTTCTTAGCGAGCTGGGACTTCTTTCTTGCAGCAGCATTCTTATGCATAAGACCCTTTGCACAAGCCTGGTCAACCTTCTTGATAGCAGCCTTTATAGCTTCAGCCTTATTTGCTGAATTGTTAACGCAAGCAGCATCAGCAGCCTTTATAACTGTTTTGAGATTTGACTTTCTGGACTTGTTGACAGCAGCCTTAACTTTGTTTACTTTAACTCTTTTCTTTGCAGATTTGATATTCGGCATTTATAATTCCTCCTGAAATACATATAATATATACAAAAGCAGTGACACGAAACTGCTTTTTACGTGTGCGGATTTAACTTATCCGCATATACTGAGACTAATTATTATTTTACCATTGAAATCAAAAAAAAGCAATAGGCAAAATAAAAATATAATATAGAAAATAATTCAGATTTTTCGTCATTTTGCACAACGGAGGAATTTTATTATGAACAGGCGGACAGATTTAGCAGTAGAAAGCTTTAATTATAAAGAAATTTCCAAAGGAATAAGGCAGTCGGAGCGTGGAAAAGCATTCCGGATTACAGAAATATCAATAGATGATGACAGCTATATTGAATCAACCGGAAAGGGCAAGGGAATTTATATAACGCTTGAGGGCGATAATCTCAGCAAGTTTTCTGACGGATATGATAACATGATTCTTGAATTTTCAGAGGAGCTTGAAAAGCTTATTCCAAAAGGAGATATACTTGTAGCTGGTCTTGGAAACAATGATATTACACCGGATGCCTTAGGGCCTCAGACGGCAAACAAAATTCTCGCAACACGTCACCTCAGAGATGAGCTAAGCTCAGATGATGAGGCATTCCTGACATCTTTAAGACGTGTAAGCGTTCTTGCCGGAGGCGTTATGGGGCAGACAGGAATAGAATCTGCTGAGCTTCTGAAAGCTGTATGCAGTGAAATTAAACCTTCAGGAATTATTGCTGTTGATGCCCTTGCGTGTTCGGATATAAGCCGTCTCGGAACTACTATTCAGATTTCCGACAGCGGAATCTCCCCCGGAAGCGGTGTTGCAAATTCAAGAAAAGAAATTTCAGAAAAAGTTTTCGGTATTCCCGTTATAGCCATAGGAGTTCCGACTGTTGTTGATATGTATACAATTGTAAGCAGTATGACTAAGTGTGAGCCTGATAAAAGTATTCCGAATATGATTGTAACTCCCCGTGATATTGACCGACTCACTGAAAGGGCATCACAGCTTATTGCATACGGAATAAATCTTGCATTACAGCCTGAGCTTACTCTTGATGATGTAAAGGGATTATTTTGAAATTATGTGTTTGCAGTATTTTGTTTTACCGCATTCGGGACATTTAAGCTTGCGTTTTGTAAGGGTATGAACTCCCATTATATAGGATTTCATATCCGGAGTAAATTTTGCATGACATTCGGGACATTCATAAGTACCTGTTTCCCTGTCAAGTACAACAGCTACACATAAACCGAGAATCATCATTAATACTCCGAATATTATAAGCAGTACCTTTATAACAGGGCTTAGATTTTCTGTATATCCTGCAACAAGTATACAAACTACAAGCATACTTGTACCCATTATTGCATTTATAAATGAGATAATAAGCTTTTTTCTGTTTTCTTCTTTTTCCTTGATAAGATTCATCATATTTTCCTCCGCTTTCCTGTGATAGTTTCCGTCATCGATTTTTTCTCCCGACAACAGTTCATTGACATTGATTTCAAGAATCTCGCATAACGGAAGCATAAGAGATACTTCCGGCATACCGTTGCCACACTCCCACTTTGAAACAGTCTTGTCGCTGATATTAAGCTTTTCGGCTAACTGTCTCTGAGTAAGATTCTTGCTTTTTCTCATAGCCGATATAAATTTTCCGGTTTTAATCTGGTTCATCTTGATTTCCTCCTTTCTGAATTAATTATAGAGCATAAATTCCGAAATTTAAACCCACAAAGCGTAGAATTGCTGATATTTTGTTAATTCTACGTTCCGCATACAAAAAAATCGGGACAGAAATTTTTAAATTCTGCCCCGAATGTTTTAAGCAATATCTGATTCTGTTTCCGTCTGCGGTTCTGTATAGCTCATTACTGCATAACCGTAAGGTTCAAGAGTAACTTTATTTTCAGAGATGTTTCCTCTTGTGACTTCAAGCTGACTGTAATTTTCTATCATAGCTGAAAGATTTTCAACTGTTCTTTCATTGCCGTATCTGTTCATAAATATGACTGCACGGCTTGAATCGGTATATCTTTCAAAAATCATGATGTCATTGTCATTATAGATAAACTTCATTTTTCCGTCAACAAATGCGGGAATACTTCTTCTGATTCCGCCTATCTCCTTGGTATATCCGATAAGCTCTTTATCTTCATTTCCCCACGGATAGCACCTTCTGTTGAAGGGGTCTTTATATCCCTGAAGTCCTGCCTCATCGCCGTAATATATACTCGGTACTCCTGGGAGGAAGAACTGTAGAACCATAGCGGCTTTAAGCATATTCTTTCCCTGAGCATACTCTGATTCATTAAGATAACGTTCTGCCATCCAGTCCTTACTCTTTCCGTCACAGCTTTCGCCGGCGAATCTGTTTATAGCTCTCTCAATATCGTGAGTAGATACGAAATTCATAAGCACATCAACAGTACACTTAGGATAATTTTCAAGTATAGTCATAATGCTGTTTTTAAACCATTTCGGGTCTCCGCCCTTGATATATCCTATAATAGCCTCTCTGAACGGATAATTCATAACGGAGTCAAGCTGTTTTCCGTTGAGATAGAGTCTTTTTACTCCATATGCCTCCTTATTGGAAGCGTCCTCCCATACCTCTCCTATAACGATTTTTTCCTTATCGTTATTCTTAACGGTTTCACGGAGCTTTATTATAAAATCTTCCGGAAGCTCATCGGCAACATCAAGTCTCCAGCCCGATGCACCGAGATTAAGCCAGTAATTAAGGACTCCGTTCTTACCGCATATATATTCAAGATAGCTCGGATTCATTTCATGAACATTCGGAAGTGTATCAATTCCCCACCATGCTTCATACTCATTGGGATAGTTATAGAAAGTATACCAGTCATAATATTCGCTGTCCTTTGAATTGTATGCACCAACTGTATCATATCTTTTAAACTTGTTGAAATAGATACTGTCCGCACCTGTATGAGAGAATACTCCGTCGAGAATTACCGATATTCCACGGCTCTTTGCATCTTCGCAGAGATTTCTGAAATCTTCTTCAGTACCGAGCAGAGGGTCGATTTTCATATAGTTAGCCGTATTGTATCTGTGATTTTCATGGGATTCAAAAATCGGATTAAGATATATGCAGGTAACTCCCAAATCGCTTAAATAGTCAAGCTTTGAACGTATGCCCTCCAAATCTCCGCCGAAATAGTCATTGTTCCATACATGACCTCTTTCATCAGGCTTATAATAAGGTGTTCCGCCCCAGTCATCACGGAGAACCCTGCCATACGGAATATTTTCGTGTTCCTTACCGCTTTTGCAGAAACGGTCTGGGAAAATCTGATACATTATACCGCCCTTGAGAAAATCGGGAGTTTCATAGAACGGTGCATATACAGTAAGCTGAAAGAGGTCGCCGTTATCGATATTTCCGAGATGTCCGTCAGTTTTCTTGATATAGTGCCTTGTGCCGTGACTTGTATAGGAAAAATAATAATAATGAGCTCCGGAGTATCTCGCATAGAAAGATGCCTGATACACATTGCAATCCTTTTCCTCACAGATTTTAGTCATATTGAGAAAACGTTCCTTGAATCCGTTTCTGAAAAGAATAACTCCGGGCGGATAGTCAAGATGAATGTCCTTAGGTATTCTTATTCTGAAACGACATTCGCTCTCACGTGTAATAGCTCCGAAGGGATTTTTATATTCCGAATCCCAGCTGTCAAAAATAGGTTTATCCAAAAAAATTCCTCCTAAAAAAATCGGGACGGGCAACGCCTGTCACCCGCCCCCTTGTGAAGTCAGATTTATTTTTACTTTAAATGCCAGATGTTATCTGAATACTCATTTACTGCACGGTCTGCAGAGAAGATTCCTGCACCGGCAATATTGTTAAGTGACATCTTAGCCCACTTTTCAGTATCTCTGTAAACTTCAGAGCTGAATTTCTGCATTCTTCTGTAGGAATCAAAGTCAGCAAGAACCATATACGGGTCCTGAGTTCTGAGAGAGTTTGCAACATCATTGAATTTACAGCCGTTTATTCCGTTGTACATTCTGTCAATGCAGTCTCTGATTACAGGATTGTTATTATAGTAATCCTGAGGATTATATCCTCTTGCCTTGAGGTTGTTAACTTCTTCGGTTCTCATACCAAAGATGAAGATATTGTCAAAGCCTGCGGATTCACCGATTTCGATATTAGCACCGTCAAGAGTACCGAGAGTAATTGCACCGTTAAGCATAAGCTTCATATTTCCTGTACCTGATGCCTCTGTACCTGCAAGAGAAATCTGTTCGGAAATTTCAGAAGCCGGCATAAGAAGTTCGGAAAGTGTAACGCAGTAGTTTTCAAGGAAATATACAGAGAGCTTCTTGGAAATCTTCGGATTCTTCTTGATTTCCTCTGAAATAGCCCAGATAAGCTTTATAATCTGCTTTGCAAGGTAATATCCCGGAGCTGCCTTTGCTGCGAAAATATATGTTTTTGGTACAAAATCAGCATCAGGATTTGCAAGAAGATAGCTGTAATCTGCAAGGATATTCATAACATTGAGGTGCTGTCTCTTATATTCGTGAAGTCTCTTGACCTGAACATCAAAAATGCTTGAAGTATCGATTTTGAAATCGCTCTTATTCTTGACGTATTTAGCGAATTTCTCCTTGTTTTCCTTTTTGATTTTTGTAAGCTGTTCAAGCACTGACTTG
>JAQXFT010000167.1 GCA_029005335.1 Oscillospiraceae bacterium | reverse complement strand
GCATCACCTCTATTCGCTATGCGACATTCCAGTATAACGAACAAGAAAAAATGCTGGATGGTCAGATTGTTCTGACGTTATATTTAATGCCTTCCAGCCAGAATCTCTATGAAGAACCTGGCGTACCGGTGCCCTCTACCGGAAAGACGGATCTTTTCAGCTGACCTATCAGAAAGGGAAGCATACAGAAACTTCCCCCGATTGCAAAACCCGATATTATTTGACTGGATATTCCCGAATTATCCGGAATCAAAAGATTTGATGTATCTATGTTCTTAAAGCTTCCGAGTATAATCGTTACAAAGCAGAATACTCCGAATCCGGCTGTCATTACAGAAGCTCTCGAAACCGCTTTTATTCCGGGTGAGGAGGCATACAGGCATACAATTGCTATAAGAGCCGATATTATCAGATTTTCCGGAAGAAATTTTATTTCCGGAACTGGTATATATATGGCTTTTGATATATTCCATACGCGTATAAATAAAAGCGTTCCCCATACTATTGCAGAGAAAAAATAAATCCAGAGCAGAAATTTATTGTTTAAGGGAATGTTCCGTTTTGAAAGCAAAAGGGATATTATAAACTGTACAGATATTGCAATAAGAAACCCTTCAAGAGTAACAAGGGAAACTTTATTTGAATAGCATATAAGTGCAAATGCATCTGATGCAAGCAGGAGTGAGGCAAACTGTCCGAATGATATTTTATTCATGAAGCTCCTCCACTGTAAATCCGCCGTCCTGCATTTTCCGGAAGCTCTGGCGGAATGTCGTATCCCTCATGGATTTCATATTAAACGGCGATATTGGTGCAGTAAAGGGGAATCCGTAATCTTCTGTTGCACATATATTGAAAAGCACCGCAGATGCAAGAAGGCTTATTCCGAAAAGTCCGAGAAGCCCACCGGATATAAGGAAAAGAAGCCTCAGTATAGTTATGCTCTGATTAAGCTCAGGAACGACAAATCCGCTTGTCACTGCAAGTGCTATTATAGTTAGCATAGGAGTGCTGACAAGCCCCGAATTTACTGCGGAATCTCCTATAATAAGTCCTCCCACTATGCTTACAGCTCCGCCTACTGCTTTCGGCAGTCTGAGACCTGCTTCACGGATTATTTCATACATAATCAGTACTCCGAATCCCTCCGCAAGAAGTGCTATGGGAGCTTTTTTTTCTGCATCAACAAGAATCATCAGAAGCGTATTGTTCAGAAGTTCGGGGTGATGAAGTGCTATTGATACATAAAGTGCCGGAAGAAGTATGGATATAAAAAATGCTACATATTTTATCCAGCGTATGAAAAATGCATAGTAGGGCTTGAATGCATAGTCATCAAGAGTCTGAAAGCTTTCTGTGAAAAATTTCGGAATAACTATTGCAAACGGTACACCGTCTATTAATACTGCAACTCTGCCCTCTATAAGCTTTGAGCATAAAACATCAGGTCTTTCGGTAGTTCCCGTCGAGCTGAATATTTCAAAACTTTTGCTTTCAAGAAATGGTCTTATATATCCCGTTGAAAGTATGCTTTCGAGATTTATTCTGTCAAGTGAAGATTTTATCTGTTTAAGAAGTTTTTCGGGAACTCTGTCCTGCATATAGCACAGGCAGACATCAGTCTGACTTTTATCGCCCATAACCATAAGCTCCATTTTGAATACGGGGCTTTTCAGCCTTCTTCTGAGGAGTGACATATTTGTCCTTACCACTTCGGAAAATCCCTCATGAGCTCCCATTATATTAGCGTCTCCGGAGGGTTCATCAATTCCCCTTACAGCATATCCCTGTACTCCGAATGCAAGTGCGGAGTCCATTCCGTCTGCAATAAGAACCGCAAATCCCGAATTTACCGTTCTGAAAAGCTCTCCGTAATTCTTTACGGTTACACGGTCAACCGAAAGCAGAAGATTATTCTGTATGTGGTTGAAAAGTGCCTGTCCGCCCGGTTCACGCAGATTTATTTTTGTTATAGGGTGCAGTACAAGTTCCGTTATAGTTGATGTTGAAAGCATTCCCTCACAGCATAACAGAACGCAGTTCACACCGCCTGTGACAAATTCATTTATAAGCAGGTCGGAAGAATTTCCCGATATTTTTCTGATTTTTTCGAGATTCTCATTGATTGACGGAATAATCGGGTCATAGTAAAAATTTTCGGTTCGCATATTTTAAAACACCTCGGAAATATTATGTACAATTATCAGAAAAATAATACATCAGTACTTTCAGAAAATAATTATAGTATCATTTTCTGCTATAATAATAGTAGAAAATCAGGTTTTAAGGTGCTATAATGTCACTTACAGACGACATCAAATCTTTATTAAGGAGGTTTTTTATATGACTAAGGATATGACAAACGGAAATTCACTTAAACTTATTATTTCATTCTGTATTCCGATGATTATCGGAAATCTTCTTCAGCAGTTATACAATATGGTTGATGCTATAATAGTCGGAAAATGTATTGACCTTAATGCTCTCGCAGCCGTAGGTGCAACAGGTTCTGTATGCTTTCTGGTAATCGGCTTTGCTACCGGTATATGCAGCGGATTCTGTATACTTGTCTCTCAGGAGTATGGTGCAAATGATTATGATAAAATGCGTAAATATGTTGCAAACTCCTGCTGGCTCTGCATTATTATTGCAGCAGTTCTTACTGTTCTTACACTTTCTCTTACACGTCCGCTTCTGGAGCTTATGAAAACTCCTGATGATATTATTCAGCAGGCTGATGAATACTTGTTTATGATTTTTGCAGGACTTGCAGTGACAATTTTCTATAATCTTCTTGCTTCAATTCTCCGTGCATTGGGTGACAGCCGTTCTCCGCTCATATTTCTCGGAATCGCTTCTGTAATAAATATAATTCTGGACTATGTTTTCATAGAATTCTGCAATATGGGCGTATCGGGTGCAGGTCTTGCAACCGTTATAGCTCAGGGAATTTCAACTGTTCTGTGCTTCATATATATGCGTAAGAAATTCGATATACTCGCATTTGATAAAGGTGAGCTTGCCTTTGATATCAAGGATTCCGGAAAGCTTATGTCAATAGGACTTCCCATGGCTCTCCAGTATTCAATTACTGCTATAGGTTCAATAACCTTACAGACTGCTATAAATAACCTCGGTACTGTATATGTTGCAGCTGTTACGGCAGCTCAGAAAATTCAGATGATTGTACAAGGCCCTATGGAATGTCTTGGCACTGCTATGGCGACTTACTGCGGTCAGAACAGAGGTGCAAGAAAATATGAACGCATTACCAGAGGTTTAAGACAGAGTATTATTGTTTCAGTAATATACTGCATATTCGCTTGTGTTGTGCTTATTGCTTTCGGAAAATATATTTCACTTCTCTTTATAGATAAAAATGATACTGAAGTAATCAGTTATGCTATGTACTATATTAAAATAAATTCTGTGACTTTCTCTCTGCTCGGTGTACTCTTTATTATAAGAAACTCGCTTCAGGGACTCGGTTACAGTCTCCTTCCTATGATGGCAGGCTTTACAGAACTTATTGCAAGAGTAGGCGTTGTTGTCCTTCTCGTAGGCACTTACGGTTATACCGGAGTATGCATTGCAAGCCCTGTTGCATGGCTTATGGCTGATATACTGCTGTTTATAGTTGCTTTCTGCAAATTCCCCGAACTTAAAAGAGAACTTGACGGAGAAAGAAATTCATATATTCCTGTATCAGATAAATGCAAAAGATGTTCATAAATCAGGCGGAGCTTTGACTCCGCCCTTGTTTTTTACATAAAATTTCTATTTGTTTCAAAAAATAGTCTTGATTATTTTCCCACAATATGCTATTATATTAGCATATATTTTTTTTACGGAAAGGTTTAATATGGATATTGGTAAATTAGTTGCGATTATTTTTCTGCTGATTGGTTCAGCTCTCTTTTCAAGTACCGAAACGGCTTTTTCCGGCGTCAATAAAATCAGACTTAAAAATTACGCTTCACAGGGAAATAAAAAAGCCGAAAGAGCGTTGAAAATTGCTAATTCCTTTGATGATGCCCTTACAGCCGTTCTGATAGGAAACAATATTGTTAATATCGCTATGGCATCTCTTTCAACCGTATTCTTTACCGAAATCTTTGGCGATAAGGGTGTGGGAATTTCTACGGCTGTCAGTACTGTTATAGTTCTTATCTTCGGCGAAATCCTTCCCAAATCCTATGCAAAGGAAAATGCTGAAAAGCTTTCATTGATTTTCGCAGGCCCTCTTTCTGCACTGATATTTATACTGAAACCCTTTGTAATTATCTTCAACAAGCTCTCCGGACTCCTTAAAAGCAATACCACTGAACCCAGCGTTACTGAAGATGAGCTTAAATGTATTATAGAGGAAATCGAGGAACAGGGCGTTCTTGAGGAACAGGAAAGCGACCTTGTCAGAAGTGCTTTGGAATTTGATGAAACTACTGTGAATGAAATACTTATTCCCAGAGTGCAGATTGTCGGAGTCGAAAAAAATGAATCCGTTGAGGAAATAAAAAATAAATTCCTGACTGAAATGTATTCAAGATTACCCGTATATGACAGGACACTTGACAATATTATAGGCATAATTACAAATAAGAGCTTTTTTAAAATGCTTAATGACGGCAAATCAAATATATCCGAAATAATGCAGAGCGTTGCACATATATCAGACCTTAAACTTATAAGCGAAGCCCTTAAAGAAATGCAGTATAACAAAACTCATCTCGCTGTAGTAATGGATCAGTACGGCGGTACTAAGGGCATAATTACTATGGAGGATATTATTGAGGAGCTTGTCGGCGAAATCTATGATGAAAATGATGAAGTTACAAATGATATAATCAGAATCAGCAGTGATGTATATGAGGTCTCCGGTTCACTGAGTATAAGCGATATGCTCGACGGAATGGGACTTGATGATGATATGATTGAAAGTACCTATACTTCCGTCGGAGGCTGGATTACCGAAATTCTGGAGCATATCCCCGAAAAAGGCGAAACTGCACAAAGTGGTATTTTTAATGTTACTGTCCTTGAAGTAAAAGAACAGACCGTTAAAAAAGTCAGAATTAAAATATGCTCTCATCAGCTTCATTCAGATGAAAAATAATAATTTGTTAGAACTGTACAAAAAAATCAGGAATTTTTTGTGAGAAATATTTTTCAAATATAATTGAAAAATAAGTTTGTTTATGATATAATAAATACATAATTTATGTATTGGTTAATCAGAAAAATTTTTTTGCCTGTACTATGCCTTAAAGTTAAATCTGATAGCTTATTTATAAATTGTACATACTTTTGCTCTTGCCCTTGATTTGCATTTTGTCTTTATTGGTGAATTTGCTTAAAAAAATAAAATCTGTTTATCTAAATTAACAAAAAATTCAAGAAACTATTTACTTTTGTATCTCTTTATTATATAATGAAGTTGCAGATGTGAAAACAATATTTGTTAAATCAGGTACAAGTCTGTTTGAATACTGAATTTTCCCCCCGACAGCACAATATCTTTAAGATTTTATGCTGTCTGTAATTTACTGTTAAGGGAGATGATATTTGTGAAGTTGAAAAAAGTTGCTTCCGGAGCATTATCTGTACTCGCCCTTTCCTGTTCGGCATTGTCTGTTATATCTGCCAGCGGTGCGGAAAGTACTGTTAAAATATCTGCAAGCAATGAAACTGCTGCCGCCGGTGAACAGTTTACTGTAAGCGTTTCACTTGCTGATATACCGGAAACAGGTATTCAGGGTGCTGAATTTGCAGTTTCGTATGACAGCTCTATCGTTTCAGTCGATAAGGTCAGTATAGGAAAGCTCGCTGAGACAGGTGCTGAGGAAGCCGATAATATTGCAGAAATCCCAGTCTTCTCCAGCAATATCTCAAAAGAAAAAAGTGCTGTTGTAGTTTACTTTGCCGTCGCTGACAGCAATCCCGCATATTATATGCAGGGCGAAGGCGTTATGTTTACTATAACCGGTACTGTCCTCGAAAATGCTTCCGCAGGCTCGGTTGCAGATTTCAAAATTATACCAAATCCAAGAAAAATCAACGGAAGCGGTACTTCAGAAGATAATAACAAAATCTGGCTCGGATATGATTCCGATACTAATCCCGATGACGATATAAGTAATTATGTTTACTATGATTCGGAAGTGTCAGACGGCTCACTGACTGTTTCAGGCTCTGCTCAGCAGGGTGTCAAGGGCGATGCCGATAATAACGGCAAGGTGGATATCGCTGATGTCGTAGCTGTTTCTTCCTATATCGGAGACAGCAGTGTGAATAAGCTCTCCAATGATGCTCTTTTCCTCTGCGATGTCCAGAATACCGGCGACGGTATAACCTCCGGCGACGTTCTTATGCTCCAGCAATACCTCGCTCAGATTATCACTGAGCTGTGATTAATTTAAGGTTTGTCCCTTAAAAGTCCTTCCGGCTTTTAAGGATAAATAAATTTCTATAAAGTTATTAATAGGCAAAAAGCCTAAAGAAAGGAATTAAAACTGATATGAAAAAATTTGTTTCAACGCTTACATCACTTTGCATGAGTGTTTCACTCACAGCAGGCACACTCGCTGCTTTCAGCACATCAGCAGCCGTTTCTGACGTTCCGGTTGTAAAGACTCTTAAGCTTCTTGCTGACGGCAAGGCTAATTACACTGTTTCCGCTGAGGATATCGCTGCAGGCGACGTAAAAATCGAAGTTGGCGTATATGTTGAAGAGGACGAAGCTACAACAGGTTCTATGTGTGTTAAGGTCGGTGTCGGCGACGCTGCAGATCCGGACGCTATCCAGATTACAAAAATGAACGATATCTACTCAGAAACTGTTGACGCATTTGAGTATACTTTCAAGGGCGGCGTTAACGACGGAAAGACTGTAAAGTCAACAAAGAGACTTGCTTTCTACGGCGAATACAAGGCTGCAAAGAAGACTGTAGCAGCTCAGGGTTCTCTCCAGTTCAGAAAGGTATTCGACAACAATACTGCTAACTTCATCTATACAATCAATGATACTGCTCCTGAAGACGTAAAGTGGCTCGGTGCTACATCAGATGAATTCCCGATTAATACATTTGAAGTAACTCTCAAGCAGGGTGCAGCTCCTGGTGAATACAAGATTGACTTCGTTAACGACGAGGAAAAGACAACCTTCACAGACCCGACTACAGGTGAAGAAAAGACTACAAGCAGATCAACAACAATGATGACATACAGCGACCTCACAAAGCCTCCGTTTGATAACCTCCTTATCGGTGGTCTCGGTGAAGAAGGCCTCACAATCACTGTTGAGGGTGACGTTGCTACAACAACAGCTCCTGCTACAACAACAGCTCCTGCTGATACAACAACTGCTCCTGCTTCAACAACAGCTCCTACTACAACAGCTCCTTCAACTGGCGACGTTACTATGCCTGACGGCCTCGTTTGGAAGGTTGATGATGTAAAGCTTACACGTGCAGAACTCGAGGATATGGGCGGTTATGTATTCGTTCCGGTTCGTGTTGCTCAGGTTTCAGACCAGATGATTGCCGGTGCTGCATTCAGCTTCAGCTATGATGAAGCTCTTACATGGGAAGGCGGAGAAGCTGATAAGACAAACTATGCTTATACAGGCGTTTCATGCGTTATGAACAAGACTCTTCCTCACGTAAACTTCGCTTGTCCTCAGCCTAACCCTGCAGGCGGTCCTGCTATCGGTTATGTCTGCGAAGAAGAAGGCGCTCAGGTTGTTGAGCTTTGCTTCTCAGTTCCTACAGATATTCCGGACGGAAAGTATGACATCAATATGTTCTTTGATGAATCAAAATATGAAAGAGCCGTTGCTGATAACTCAGGTACTACTGCAGAATTGTCACTCCTCGGCGGTTCAATCACAATCGGTGACCCTGTAGAACCTTCTTCAACAACAACAACAGCTCCTGCTTCAACAACAACAGCTCCTGCAACAACTACTACAAAGGCTCCTGCTTCAACAACAGCTCCTGCTTCAACAACAAAGGCTCCTGCTACAACAACTGCTCCTGTTGGTGACGTTCTCTACGGTGACTCAAATGTTGACGGCAAGGTAAATATCGCTGACGTTGTATGCCTCAACCAGTACCTCGTTGATAATGCTAAGTATGACCTCTCTGCACAGGGTAAGATTAATGCTGAAGTTAACCTCGACGGCAAGCTCACAGCAGCTGACTCAACAAGTATCATCAAGTCACTTGTTAAACTCGTAACACTTCCTGACAAGGCTTAATTAAAACATAAAATTTATTTTCCGAAATAAAGGATAATGCAGTTTGAGTATTGACTCGGAAAGGAAATGCTAATGAAGAAATTTCTTTCGGCAGTTACGTCCGTGTGCATGGGTATTTCGGTACTCGCAAGCTCATTTGCTGTTCCGATTAGTACATTGGCTGCCGGCGGGGAAAACCCTGCCGGTCAGTCTAATGTTGCTTTAAATGGAGCAGGAGGCGTAACTGCAAATAAAAAAGCCGAAGGCGAGCTTCAGTGGAAGGTTTCTGATGTAACCCTTACACGTGATGAGCTTGTCGACAGCGGAGGCTATGTATTTGTTCCTGTTATCGTTTCTCAAACATCAGACCAGATGATTGCCGGTGCAGCATTCAGCTTCAGCTATGCTGACGAACTTACATGGGAAGGCGGCGAAGCAGATAAGACAAACTATGCTTATGCCGGTGTTTCATGCGTTATGAACAAGACCCTTCCGCATGTAAACTTTGCTTGTCCTCAGCCCAACCCTGCAGGCGGCCCTGCTATAGGCTTTGTTTGTCAGGAACAGGGTGCAGTCGTTGTAGAGCTTTGTTTCTCACTTCCTACAGATGTTCCGGACGGCAAGTATGATATACAGATGTTCTTTGATGAATCAAAATATGAAAGAGCCGTTGCTGATAACTCAGGTACTACTGCAGAAGTAACACTTCTTGACGGTTCAATCACAATCGGTGACCCTGTTGAGCCTTCTTCAGCAGCTACAACAGCTTCTGCTACAACAACATCTACAACCAAGGCTACAACAGCTACAACAAAGGCTACCTCAGCTACAACAAAGGCTACCTCAGCTACAACTAAAGCTACAACAGCTACCACAAAGGCTGAAGCATCAAGTACAGCAGCAGCTACTACTACAAAAGTGCCTGTTGCTCAGGAAGGCGAAATCGCATGGATTATTCCTGATGTTACCGCAAAGCCCGGCGATACTGTTAAAATGAATGTTGCAGTTGAAGGCGAGGATATCGCTGTATCAGGTATGGAAGGTGCTGTCAATGTTGATTCCGGCTCAGGTATCAGGCTTTCAGCCGTAAGTGATGAAAGTGAAGGCTATGCCGCAAGAGTCGTATATAATGTTGCTGAAGAGCTTATCGCATTCGATACAAAATCAGCATTCAATGTAACTGCTAAAAACGGTTCAACAGTATTCTCACTTACATATACAGTTCCTGAGAACTGCAAGTCCGGAAAGTATCCTGTATCATGGGGTAATGTGAGCATCGTTGACGAAAACGGCCTTGATGTTACCAAGAATGTCAAGCTCGTTGACGGTTCAATAACAATTGAAGCTCCTCAGCCTCAGGAAGGCGAAATCTCATGGATTATTCCCGACGTCGAAGCTAAGCCCGGCGATACAGTAAAGATGAATGTAACTGTACAGGGTGATGCAATCGGTGTTGCAGGTATGGAAGGTGCTGTTAATGTTGACAGCAGTGCTGGTATCAAGCTTTCAGCCGTAAGCGATGAAAGTGCAGGCTATGCCGCAAGAGTAGCTTCAAATGTTGCTGAAGAGCTTATCGCATTCGATACAAAATCAGCATTCAATGTAAAGGCTGCCGACGGTGCAGAAGTATTCACACTTACATATACAGTTCCTGAAGACTGCAAGGCAGGCAAGTACCCTGTAACATGGGGCGATATCATGATTGTTGATGAAAATCAGCTCGATATCACAAAGAATATCAAGCTTGTTGACGGTTCAATCACTATCGCTGCTGAACCAACTGCTCAGGAAGGCGAAATCTCATGGATTATTCCTGATGTAGAAGCTAAGCCCGGCGATACCGTAAATATGAAGGTTACTGTTGAGGGCGACGTTATCGGCGTTGCCGGTATGAACGGTGCTGTAAAGGATGACGGCAGTGCTGGTATCAAGCTTTCAGCCGTAAGCGATGAAAGTGCAGGCTATGCCGCAAGAGTTGCATATAATGTTGCTGAAGAGCTTATCGCATTCGATACAAAGTCAGCATTCAACGTAAAGGCTGCTGACGGTGCAGAAGTATTCACACTTACTTATACAATCCCTGATGACTGTGCAGCAGGTACTTATCCTGTAACATGGGGCGA
>JAQXFT010000166.1 GCA_029005335.1 Oscillospiraceae bacterium | reverse complement strand
CATAAAGCCGTCACGTCCGATTTCCTCTTTTGTAACGCCTTCCTGACGCATTTTTTCAACGATTTTTGCTTCTGTTGCTATTGATGCGTGGTCAGTTCCCGGAAGCCATAATGCGGAATATCCTGACATTCTTTTCCAGCGGATTAATATATCCTGTAAAGTTTCGTCAAGAGCGTGTCCCATATGGAGCTGTCCTGTAATGTTCGGAGGAGGAATTACTATTGTATACGGTGTTTTCTTTGCATCAACTTCTGCACGGAAACAGCCTTTTTCATTCCATTCCTTATAGATTCTGTCCTCAAAATCCTTTGGATTATAGGACTTTGCAAGTTCCTTTGCCATTTTAAAAATCTCTCCTTTGAATTAAAATAAAAATGCCCCGAATCTGCTGAAAACAGATTCAGGGCGAATAAAAATCCGTGTTACCACCTGATTTCGGAATATATTAAAAATATTCCGCACTTAGTGCAGTCATACAACTGTATTCCCTGTAACGTGAGAAACACGCCGGAAACTACTTGATTAAATAAAAATCTTTCGCAACCGAGGCTCGGGAACTACTTCCGCAGATTCTTCATACTGTCTTGCACCTGACGACAGCTCTCTGAAAATCGGAAAAAATGCGTACTCCTTTCCGTCACAGCCTTTATAATATATGGGTATATTATACACGAAAAAAACTTAATTGTCAATAGGGAAATACAATAATCAAATTATTTTACTGACCTGATGATGTCTTTGCGTAAATGGAAAGTATTTCTGATGCCTCTCTTGAATCAACAATGCCGTCTTTGTCTATATCTCCGAGAAGTGTAATATATTTATATTCCTCGGAATCCTTTTGCGGAGTTTTTCCCGATGACATTTCAGCGTAAAAGCTAAGAACACTGGAAGCGTCTGACGCATTTATTGTTCCGTCGCCGTTTACATCTCCCATTTCCAATCCCGAAAAAGTTCTTGCCATATCAGAGGAATATCCCATAAAAGCATTTTTCATAGTATCAGTATCATAATAATACTGGATATTTGCAGTAAGCTTAGTAAATGATTTTATTTCATCTTCACTATAAGAAT
This sequence comes from Oscillospiraceae bacterium, assembly GCA_029005335.1. Lineage (GTDB taxonomy): Bacteria > Bacillota > Clostridia > Oscillospirales > Ruminococcaceae > Ruminococcus. The sequence continues at coordinate 8,896 of JAQXFT010000166.1, read as the reverse complement.
CAATATTCATTGCTATATTATGGAAAAACATTGCATCATCAATATCAATTTTTCCGTCACCATTAGCGTCAATTGTTTTTAATATCTTATTGCAAAGAATAGATGCGTCAATTGAATTTATTTCACCGTCACCGTTAAGGTCACCGAAATTCAGAATACTTTCAATATCCTCATCAGGAATTTCATCAAGTCTGCCAGTCATATTTTTTGCATAATAATCAAGTATCATAAATGTATCATCAGAATTTATAAAACCGTCGCCATTCAAATCAAATTTCATGCAATTAGCCATAATATAGCTTGCATCTGCTGAATTTACTTCTCCGTCACCGGTCAAATCGCCGTATTTAATAATTTTTTCAATATCATCAGCTGAAATTTCATCAAGTTTGCCCATCTCTTTTTTGGCGTAATATTCAAGTATCATAAAGCAATCATCAGAATTTACAATGCCGTCACAGTTTATATCACCTGTTATATGTTCCTCAGCGAATGAAAAAACAGGCAGTGAAGAAACTGCAAGAAGTGCGGAAGTTAAAACGGAAGTAAAGATTTTTACTGTTTTTTTCATATAAATTCCTCCTTAAAGATAATACATCTTGTTATTCTTATTGTATCACTCTTTTATGTAAATGTCAATACACGCAAAAAAAAAAAAAAAAAAAATTAACCAGAATATATTTTCCGCTGGATTATTAAAAAATAAAAAATTGAAAAATCTTTTTTACATCTTGAAATAGCAGGAAATATAGTGTATAATATTTTCATATGAAATTTTTATGATTGGAGTGTGAGTCATGAACCTCTATATGCTCGCCAAAATTGCCCCTACGGCAGACCTGAACATAAGCCAGACTGCCGGAGTAATTATAAGCGGACTATCTGTAGTCTTTCTTGTATTGCTTCTGCTTGTCGGATTTGTAAGTCTGTTCGGTTCTTTTTTCAAAAAGAGCAAAAAAGAACCTCCCGCAAGACAAGCTCCTCCGCCAAAACAGGAAATTAAAAATCCCGTTCCTGCTACCGCCCCCGTGCCGGAGGAAGATGATGACGAAATTATTGCTGTTATTTCCGCAGTCGTTGCCCAGATGAGCATTCAGGACGGAAAAAACTACAGAATCAAATCAGTTAAGGCTAAAAATCAGAAATCCGGCGGAAGACCTGTATGGGCTTCTGAAGGTCTGAGACAGAATACCAATCCATTTTAACAACCATTTTTTCAGAAAGGAATCTTTTACACAATGCTGGAAATTTTTCTCGACACTCTGAAAGAAATATGGAATACAAGCGGAATTTCTGCAATATTTATAGGTGACAACTGGAAAAACCTTATAATGATTGCCATTTCTTTCGGATTTATGTATCTCGCCATTGTAAAGAAGTTTGAACCGCTTCTGCTTCTTCCGATTGCCTTCGGTATGTTCCTGACTAATCTTCCGGTAGTCAACATATCCGACGCTATCTATCACCCCGAACTTTTCGATTATGTTTATGAGTATGACACTGCCGGAAATATTATTGACCATTATATCGACTATGGCAGAGTACTTAAAGAGGGCGGATTGCTTGATATACTTTACATAGGAGTCAAGCTCGGACTTTATCCTCCGCTTATATTCCTTGGAATCGGAACTATGACCGATTTTGCCCCGCTTATCGCAAATCCTAAAAGCTTTCTCCTCGGAGCTGCAGCTCAGGGCGGTATTTTCATTACATTCCTCGGAGCTGCACTTATCGGATTTTCAGCAGCTGAAGCCGGTTCAATCGCTATCATAGGCGGTGCTGACGGACCTACTGCTATATACGTTTCAACAAAGCTTCTTTCAGGCGGAGACTTCAATATAAGCACCGGTACTATTGCTCTTGCTGCTTATACTTATATGGCACTTGTTCCTGTAATTCAGCCTCCGATTATGAAATTGCTTACAACAGATAAAGAACGCAAAATTAAAATGGGAAATCTCAGAACAGTTTCAAAAACTGAAAAAATTATTTTCCCTGTTGCCGTTACACTTATTGTCGCATTGATAGTTCCCTCAGCAGCTACTCTCGTTGGTATGCTTATGCTTGGAAATATCTTAAAGGAAAGCGGTGTATGCAGCCGTCTCGTTGATACTGCACAAAATTCACTTATGAATATTATTACAATTTTCCTCGGAGTATCTGTCGGAGCTACTACAAAAGCGGATAAGATTCTGAATGTAGAATTTGCAGAAGTAATCTTTTTAGGTGTTATTGCATTCTGTATCGGTACAGCATGCGGAGTACTTTTCGGAAAACTCATGTGCAAGGTTACAGGCGGAAAGGTAAATCCTCTTATAGGTTCTGCCGGAGTTTCCGCAGTTCCAATGGCTGCAAGAGTTTCTCAGAAAGTCGGTGCGGAATACGACCCCACTAACTTCCTCCTCATGCATGCTATGGGTCCTAACGTTGCCGGAGTTATCGGTTCTGCCGTTGCAGCCGGTGTGCTTCTCGGAGTTATAGGCTAAATTCAGAATTAAAATTCAAAAAAAAGAATAATCTCCTTTTCAGTGTCAATAATAAGCTGAAAAGGAGGTTTTTTTTATGAATGATTTTTTAAAATCCGAATCAAGAATCAATCTTATGCGTGCATTCGCAGGCGAAAGTCAGGCAAGAAACAGATATACCTTTGCTCAGCATACAGCCGAACAGAATAATTTATATGTTCTGGGACAGATTTTTTATTTTACTGCCAGTCAGGAAGAAGCTCATGCAGAGGTATTCTACAATCTTATGAAGCCGTCATCAGGTAAAAATGCCGAAATAACTGCCGGCTATCCTGTTGATGTCTATGATGAAGCCTTAAAGCTTCTCGAAACTTCTGTTCAGAATGAAAATGATGAGGCGGAAACAATTTATCCCGAATTTGCAGAAATCGCAAGGAAAGAGGGATTCCCCGAAATTGCCTCAAAGTTTACCCTTATTGCAGAAATAGAAAAAATTCATCGCCAACGCTTTGAATACTTCGCAGAGCTTCTCAGACAGAACAGGCTTTTCAAATCCGATAAAACTGAACGCTGGCTCTGTCTCAACTGCGGTCACATTCACGAATCAACCGAAGCTCCTTCAGTATGTCCCGTATGCGGTAAGAATCAGGGATATTTCATAAGAGCCTGTGACGCTCCCTTTACAGGAGGTGCTTTATGTCAGCAGTAATAGACAGAATATACGGATTTGAAGTGCTGGATTCAAGAGGTAATCCCACTGTAAAGGCAGAGGTTATGCTTGATGACGGCTCAATAGGCTCAGCAAGCGTTCCCTCCGGAGCATCTACCGGAATTTATGAGGCTGTCGAACTTCGTGACGGTGAAAAACGCTATAACGGAAAAGGTGTTCTTAAAGCTGTTGAGAATATAAATAACATCATTGCTCCGAATCTGAAAAATATGTGTGCTTCTGATATACGCAAAATTGATTGCACTATGATTAAGCTTGACGGTACGGAAAACAAATCAAATCTCGGTGCAAATGCAATTCTTGCCGTATCGCTTGCAGCTGCAAAGGCTTCCGCAAAGCATTACAGATTACCGCTTTACAAATTTATAGGCGGAATCTCTGCAAACAGACTTCCAGCACCTATGATGAATATTCTTAACGGCGGAGTTCATGCCTCAAATAATGTTGATATTCAGGAATTTATGATTATGCCTGTAGGTGCTTGCTGTTTCAAAGAGGCTCTGCGAATGGGAAGCGAAATATATCACGCTCTCGGAAGTATTCTGAAATCAAAGGGATTAAGCACAAGCGTAGGTGATGAGGGAGGTTTTGCTCCGAATCTGGAATCAGATGAGAAGGCTATTGAAGTAATTCTCACTGCAATCAAATCAGCAGGCTACAATACAAATGATGTGAAAATTGCTCTTGATGCCGCCTCCAGCGAATGGTATACGGAAGACGGAAAATATCATCTTCCGAAACGCAACAAGGATATGACTTCCGATGAATTAATAGCCTACTGGGAAAATCTTATAAAAACTTATCCCATAATATCTCTCGAAGACCCTCTCGGCGAAAAGGACTGGAACGGCTGGAGCAATATTACTTCAGAAATCGGAAATCAGGTTCAGCTTGTCGGAGATGATTTGTTTGTAACCAATACAAAGCATATCCGCAAAGGTATTAAGGAGGGAGCTGGAAATTCCGTACTGATAAAATATAATCAGATTGGTACTCTCTCGGAGGCTCTACGGGCTGTTCAGCTTGCAAAGGAAAACGGATATACAGCAGTAATCTCCCACCGCTCCGGAGAAACTGAAGAAACTGCTATTGCTGATATTGCAGTCGGAACTAATGCCGGACAGATTAAAACGGGAGCGCCCTGCCGAAGCGACCGTACTGCAAAGTATAACAGACTTCTCAGAATTGAAACAGATATTTCAAATCCGCTTTACGGATTAGCATAGTAAAAACGGGCGAATCATTCAGGATTCGCCCTTAAATTCTTTATAAGGATTTCGGGATTTTCGGATTTCATAAGTGATGACATAACACAGATTCCGCTTATTCCGGTATTTTTAAGAAGCTTTGCATTATCGGAATTTATTCCGCCTATCGCATAAACAGGAATTTCAACACTATGGCATATATCACGGATAAAATCCGTGCCACGTGGAGCAAGTCCGGCTTTGCACTGCGTTTCAAATATATGACCTGCCGTTATATATGAAGCTCCGAGACTTTCGGATTGTACTGCCTCTGATACCGAATGTACAGACACGCCGGTAATTTCGGAATTATATTTATTCTCCTTAAAATCCACATAGGAACAGTGAAAGCTTTTAACATCAAGCTTTAATGCGGTATCGTAAAATTTATGAATTGTCAGTGCTGTATTGTATTTATTGCAGATACTTTTTACTTCATAAGCAAGACCGAAATATTCACTTGCGGATAAATGCTTTTCACGCAATATAATTCTGTCAATACCGCCCATGCATATTTTTTCAATCTGATTCAGAAATTTATCTCCGCAAAGCGTACTCTGAGTAACGCATATAATTTCACACATATATATAATCACTCATTACGGGCTGAAGTCCTTTTGCAATCAAGGCATTGTAAACCTGCTGTACGTTTCTGGGGTCGGAGATTTCAAACTGTTCATCACCCTTTTTCTCACCGTCTCCGTGACCGCCTATTCCTACATCTACACCGGCTGAAATTTTCGTAGCAGATATATCTACTATGTTATCACGGAATTTCTGATTTTCTCTTGTGGAGATAGTTATATTTGAATACGGAAGAAAAATTCTGTATGCACACACTATCTGCAAAAGCTGTCTTTCGTGAACATCACGGGGATTTATATTTTCGTTATTGATTATAGGGCGGAGTCTCGGACATGATATTGCGATTTCCGCATGAGGATATTTTTTCTGAATCAGGCTTGCATGAAGTCCTGTTGCAAAAGCGTCCTTTCTGAAATTGTCAAGACCTAAAAGAGATGCAAATCCAACTCCACGCATACCACCCATTAAAGCTCTTTCCTGTGCGTTGAAACGATAAGGGAAAATTCTCTTATGACCTCCGAGGTGAAGCTCGGAATACTTGTCGGAATTATATGTTTCCTGAAATACTGTAACATAATCCGCACCACATTCGTGAAGATATTTATATTCATCGGAATTTACGGGATAAATTTCAAGTCCCACTACTTTGAAATATTTTGAAGCTATTTTACACGCTTCACCGATATATTCAACATCAGAATATTTACGGCTTTCACCTGTAAGAATCAGGATTTCCTGCAAACCGGTTTTTGATATAGCCTGCATTTCCCTTTCGATTTCCTCATAGTTCAGCTTTGCACGGTGTATCTTGTTTTTACAGTTGAATCCGCAGTATACACAAAGATTTTCACAGTAATTCGATATGTAGAGCGGTGTAAACATATACACGGAGTTTCCGAAATGCTTCTGCTTTTCATATCTTGCTTTCTGAGCGATTTCCTCAAGGAATTTTTCCGCTGACGGCGAAAGCAATGCCTTGTAATCCTCAACAGTGCATACATCATCATTAAGGGCATTTATTACATCTTCATCAGTATAATTATCAGGGTTATAATCATTCATAGCTGATATGACTTTATCCTGAATTTCAGAGCCGATATTCTCCATGCCATCAAGATATTCCATATGATTAAGCATTATAAATTCACTCTCCTAAAACTCCCGTAAGCGGTGATGAAGCTGATGCACCTTTTTCCTTTACTCTGCCGAGTCCCGAAAGATATGCACTTCTTCCGGCTTCGATAGCTTTTCTGAAAGCCTCTGCCATTAACGGAATATTTCCGGCTGTTGCTATTGCCGTATTAGCCATTACCGCATCTGCACCCATTTCCATAACTTCGCAAGCCTGTGACGGTCTGCCTATACCTGCATCTACTATTATTGGCAGGTCGATTTCATCTATAAGAATCTGTATGAAATCCTTTGTGCATAATCCCTTGTTTGAACCTATCGGAGATGCAAGGGGCATTACTGCTGAAGCTCCTGCATTTACCAAATCTCTTGCAGTATTCAAATCAGGGTACATATAGGGCATTACGATAAATCCCTCTTTTGCGAGAATTTCGGTAGCCTTTACAGTTTCCGCGTTATCGGGGAGAAGATATTTTGAATCCCTGATTACTTCTATTTTTACGAAATCCCCACAGCCCAGTTCTCTCGAAAGCCTTGCAATACGTACAGCCTCCTCAGCATTTCTTGCTCCGGAGGTATTCGGGAGAAGTGTAACACCTTCCGGAATATAGTCCAGTATATTCGCAACATTTCCGCAATCTGCACGCCTCAGGGCAAGTGTGATTATTTCCGCACCGGCATTTTCAACAGCGGATTTTATAAGCTCAAGGGAATATTTTCCCGAACCCAATATGAATCTTGAGTTAAACTCATGACCGCCTATAATAAGTTTGTCCATTTTTTAAAACGCTTCCTTAAATATATTTTCGGGGCAAACATAGTTCGCCCCAAAGTGAATTATTTTACCATTGCAAGAATGGATTTTTTATCCCTTGCACCTACCGCAACATCAGCTATTCTGCCGTTTTTGATTGCTACAAGAGTCGGAATACTCTGAATCTGAAAAGCTCCGGCAAGTTCAGGCTGTTCATCAACGTTTATTTTTCCGACCTTTATATCAGGATTTTCCTCTGCGATTTCGTCAACTATAGGCGATACCATACGGCAGGGAGCACACCATGATGCCCAGAAGTCAAGAAGTACATTTTTTTCGGACTTCATAACTTCAGATTCAAAATTATCGTTTGTAATTGTTATAACTGACATAAAAAATCAATCCTTTCAGAATTTATTTGCTTTTGTAATAAAGCATACAGTGACAATAACCTTCAAAATCGGGGTTCTTTATCTGTTCCCTGAACTCCTTGCATATACATTTGTTATCCTCCGTATGCTGTAAACGGCATGGGCAGTAGCCTCCTGTACGCTTCAGACCCTCCTTTACGGTTTTTACAACCTCCTTATCATCATTGTATCTTACTTTCATTGAAATATACCTCACTTCAGAATTATTCGTTCACCGTCATGGCTTACTGTTGTATTGCTGAAAATTTTTCTGACGCTCTCCGTATATTCAGACGGATTTACAAGTGCCGGACTGTAATGTGTAAGCCATAAAAGCTTTGAATCCGACCTGCCGGCAAGCTCTGCACTCTGCGAAAATACCATATGACCCTTTTCACGCATTTTATCTATGTATTCATCATCACCATACATTCCCTCACACACAAGCAAATCGGATTTTTCAGCAAACTGAATCATATCTTCAAAGTATATACTGTCTGTCATGTAAGTGATTTTTATGGGATTACGCTTTTCATCTGTAACCATATCGGGAGTGATTATTTTTCCGTCAAGCTCTATGCTTTCTCCGGAATGGAGTACTTTCCAGTATTTCAAATCTATTCCGAGATTCTTAGCCTTCTGCGGATTGAATACGGCTTTCCGGTTAAGAGTAAATGAATATCCGAGACAGTCTATTCCATGTCTTAACGGCATTGATTTTACATCAATATCATTCCACTTCAATTCCGAAATATTCTTTGAGGAAAGCTCATGTATTTCAAGCTCAAAAGGAAGCACCGGACAGATACAGCAGAGCTTTTCTATTATATTGGTTATTCCTGTATGACCGTATATTTTCAACGCTCCGGTTTTTCCGCAGTTCCCCAGAGAAAGCAGAAGTCCTGCCAATCCGGATATATGGTCGGCATGAACATGGGTTATAAAAATCGAATCAAGACGGCTTAATTTACAGCCATTTTTTGCAAGCGTAATCTGTGTACCCTCTCCGCAGTCTATAAGACAGGCTTTCCCGTTGTATTCAATCCAGAAGCAAGTAAGCCATCTTTCCGGAAGCGGTAACATTCCGCCTGTTCCGGCAAGACATACATCTATCATAATTTATCACCTCTCTTTATATACTGTCATTCTTCATCATTATGAAGGACGGTATTACTGCCATAAGTGAAATTATTATCATAACTGTAATGCAGGCAATATTTGCCGGAATAAATCCGAACAATACAGCCGTTATCACTGATGTCACTGTATTTACAAAAAAGTGTATCATCACCGACGGAATTATGCTGTTATATTTTTTCACAGCGTATCCGAGAATAAGTCCTATAAGAAATGCATATGTTCCCTGTACCCAGTTCATATGCATTATTCCGAAGATGAGTGCCTGCAATATATTCGCAAGCCAGAAAGGAACTGACTTCCGGAAATACATAAGAGTTATTCCACGGCATAACAGCTCTTCACCTACTGGTGCAAGACATGACGCCGATATCAGCATAAGAAAATCCGTACCCATTCCGGACATTTCAACCATATCATTGTATTTTTCAACAATC
>JAQXFT010000165.1 GCA_029005335.1 Oscillospiraceae bacterium | reverse complement strand
TCCGCACCCCGCACCTACAAAATTAACCATAATATTCCTCCGCAATTTTTTCCGCATTTTCAGTCATACCGATTATTCCATACTTGTTTGAAAACAATACCGCACCTGTCGGAATACTGTTTTTTACTTTCATATTAAGATGATACTGAATTTTTTTCATAAGAATTTATGATACTTTATCAAGTATTCCGGCATTTATGAATATTTCAATCGCTTCATCGGTTGTAACACATTCGGGAATCTTTTTCAGTATTCCGGAATCTGCTCCGGCAAGAACTCCGCATGTAACAAGCACTTCAAATCTTCCGTCTGCCTGTGATGAATGTGTATTCATGATACCTGCTCCGAGTTTTACAAGCTTTCCGATATGACCGACTATAAGTATACTCTGAAATTTGTATTCAAGTGCGGAATCTATTGCCTCGCCTATGAAATTACTGCATTTAACAGCTTTTTCGGATAAATCCGGTATTTTTTCATTCAGAAAGTTTTCGCTGTAATTTCCGATTGCAAGCAGAAGATTTTTTATTCCGTTTGCTCTCTTTGAACGCATTTCAAGACGGAATGTATCAATAAGAGCTTTACTGCTCATAGGTTCAACTATTCCGGAAGTTCCTATTATAGATATTCCGCCTTTTATTCCGATTCTTGGATTATAGGTTTTTTCAGCAATTTCAGTTCCCTGCGGAGCTGATATTGTGATTTTTATTCCGAAATCACAGGAATAGTATTCAAGAATTTCTCCGACTTCATAAGCTATCATTTTTCTCGGAACACTGTTTATTGCATATTCTCCGCAAGGCTGGTCAAGACCTTTTGCGGTAACTATTCCGATACCCTCTCCGCCTGTGATTTCTATACCCGATTTTATTTTTTCAGCTTTGGCATATATTAAAATTCCGTCTGTAATATCGGGGTCATCGCCCGAATATTTTTTTACTGCACATGATACATAATTATCACCAATATCTATATCAAGGATTTCACACTGAATTTCAATTCCCTTTGGAGTCATAATTTTAACGCTGTGAATTTCCTTTCTTGTGACAAGCATTTCGGAAGAAGCTTTCGATGCAATAGCCGAACAAGTTCCGGTAGTATATCCGCACCGAAGTTTTTCTTTTCCGTGGTATATATATTTGTTTTTTGATTCAGCTATTATAGTTGTGAAATATCCGGATTTTTCGGGTATTCCGTTATATATTCTTTCATCGGAAAGTCCGCAGTTCTCAGCAGTAAAAATATTTCCGTCAAGCTTTTCTCTGAGTTCAGAAATATTTTTTCCTGATTTCATAATAACTCTTGTACAGTTGTACTGCGAAAGGCTTTCAAAGTCATCACAAGATGACGGCATTATTATAAGCGGATTGTTTCCGAGAACAAGCGGTCTTTTAAGCCTTGCAGATACCGCACAGAAGCTTGTAACTCCTGCACATATTTCCACATCAAAACCCGATTTCTCCACAATATCTGATATATATGAAAAGGTTGAATATACGGAAATATCACCTATGCTGATAAATGCAATATTTTTACCGGACTTCAGATAAGGGAAAAGCTCTTCAGCAAGTTCACGGTGACGGCGTTCAAGCAGATTTGTATCACGTGTCATAAGAAAATCAAGATAAAGAATTTCCTTTTCATCTGTACAGCATACTTTTCTGACAATATCAAGTGCAAGAGTATTTTCGCCTTTGGTTCGGGGTACTGCTATAATATCACAGGAATTTATAATTCTGACTGCTTTCAGAGTAATAAGTCCGGGGTCACCCGAACCAACGCTTACACCATATAAAATTCCGTTCATAGCAATATTTCACCCGTTTTTCTGTCATATAGCTGATACAATAAAGCGTTGCATATCGATACTGCAACGGTACTTCCTCCCTTTCTGCCCTCTGATACTATATAGGGGATTTTATCCGACATAATAAGATTTTTTGACTGCACAACATTGACGAATCCGACCGGCACACCTATTATAAGTGCGGGATTTATTTCTTCGGAGAGTATAAGCTCATGAAGGCATATAAGGGCTGTGGGAGCATTTCCGACCGCAAATATAACATTTCTGTTCTTAAACGTATCAACAGCTTTGTGTATAGCCCGTATAGCTCTTGTAGTATTGTATTTTTTTGCTTCCGCAACAACATCAGGGTCACTCACAAAACAGTGTACTTCACAGCCCAGAGCTTTCAGAGCAGGCTTGCTTATTCCTGAAAGTATCATTTTTGTATCTGTAATTATTACTGCATTGTTCTTTAATGCGTTAAGTCCCGATTCAACCGCATTTTCCGAAAATCTGATGTTTTTTATATAGTCAAAATCTGCTGTTGTGTGTATGATACGCTTTAATATAAGGCGTTCGGAATCCGAAAATTCAGAAAAATCCGCTTCGCTTTCTATTATCTCCATACTGCGTTTTTCAATATCAGCAGGATTTATATTTTCCATTTTCAAAAAAAATCATCTCCATTCAGATGTAAGGTCTTTTATTACCTCTCCCGCAATAATCAGACCTGCTACGGACGGTACAAAAGCATTGCTTGACGGTATACGCTTTTTTCCCTTTTCCTCATAGTTTTCAGTATCAGGTATAAAAGGTTGTTCCTTTGAATAAACTGTCCTGAGTCGCTTTACTCCACGTTTTTTAAGTTCATAACGCATTACTCTTGCAAGGGGGCATACAGAAGTTTTATATATATCCGATACTTCAAACATAGTCGGGTCAAGCTTGTTACCTGCACCCATTGAGCTTATTATAGGAGTTCCCGATTCCTGTGCTTTAACTGCAAGTTCGATTTTTCCCGATACAGTATCTATCGCATCAACTATATAATCATACTGACTGAAATCAAATTCCGATGAAGTTTCGGGAGTGTAGAAAGTTCTGTATTTTCTCACATGACATTCGGGATTTATCTGCATAATGCGTTTTTCCGCAACCTCGGTCTTATACTGTCCGACAGTATCCAGTAAAGCATAAATCTGACGGTTTATATTAGTAATGCTTACGATGTCATTGTCGATTAAATCAAGAGAAC
>JAQXFT010000164.1 GCA_029005335.1 Oscillospiraceae bacterium | reverse complement strand
TCTTCGGATATAAAATCTGTTACACTATCCGCTTGTGTCAGGAAAATATCATATCATGATGATATTCTTTTCTATCTGAATATATTTGTCAACATTTATATACGTTTGTCTATATTTTCACCTACAGTTCAGCATCTCCTTTACAATATTATATTGTCCTCAGGAGATTTATTTATAAGTGGAAATTATTTGTCATCAGCAAGTCCGAAATTTTTTATAAGTCCTTCTTTATTACGCCAGTCCTCTTTGACTTTTACCCAGCACTGAAGATTTACGTGTATCTGGAAGAAGTCTTCAAGCTCAGCTCTTGCCATAGATGAGGCTTTTTTAAGCATTGAGCCACCTTTTCCTATTATTATTCCCTTATGGGAATTTCTTTCGCAGTATATAACGGCGGATATATCAAGAATATCCTTGTCCTGACGTTCCTCCATGGTTTCAATGCCTACGGCGATTCCGTGGGGAACTTCATCTTTAAGAAGTATAAGAAGCTTTTCACGAATCATTTCACTTGCAAGAACCTTTTCGGGCTGGTCGGTGAACTTGTCGTCCGGAAAGTGGTGCGGAGACTCAGAAGCAAGCTTCATGATTTCGCTTTCAACTATATCAATGCCGTTGTTTTCGGTTACGCTTACCGGAATTACGGCATGAAATTTTATTTCTGATGTAAGCTCCGCAATTATCGGAGCAAGCTTTGATTTATCGTCAAGCAGGTCTATTTTGTTAAGCACCAGTATTACAGGCATACCGGATTCACTGAAGGATTTCAGAAATTCAGTTTCCTGAGAGTTGATTTTTTTTGTGCAGTCCATGACGAATACAACTGCATCTATACCGCATACGGATTCTTTTACGGTATTGAGCATATGCTCGCTGAGCTTGTTTTTAGGTTTATGCAGTCCGGGGGTATCAAAAAATACAAGCTGAGTTTCGCCGATTGTTTTAATTCCCGTGATACGGGTTCTGGTAGTCTGGGGCTTGTCGCTTACAGAAGCTATTTTTTCGCCTATTATGCTGTTGAGAAGTGAAGATTTTCCGGCATTGGTTCTTCCGGCAATTGTAACAAATGCAGTTTTTGTCATTTATTTGATTCTCCTGTAATAAAGGTTGCATCTCTTGAGATTCCGAGCTTTTCGAGTACGGATTCTTCCTTTTCACGCATAATACGTTCGTCCAGCGGTGAAGATTCGTGGTCATATCCCAGAAGGTGAAGCATTGAATGTACTGTAAGAAAGCCTATTTCACGTTCCAGAGAGTGACCGTAATTTGAAGCCTGCTTTACTGCCGTTTCGAGTGATATTACGATATCGCCGAGAAGAATATATCCTGTTTCGGGATTCCTTTCAACATCGTCTCCTTCCATAAGCGGAAATGACAGTACATCTGTAACGTTGTCCTTGTTGCGGTAATTCCTGTTAAGAAGCTTTATTTCGCTGTTGCTGACGAATGATACGCTTACTTCCGCATTGTCCCTGAAGCCTTCTGTAGTCAGAACAGCCTGACAGCATCTTCTTATAAGCATTCTTATGCCTACGGGTACTTTGATTTCGTTCTGATTGTTTTTTACATATACTTTTAATTTGGGCATTGTTATTTTCCCCCTTCGTTATTGTATTTTTCATATGCCCTGATAATATCCTGAACCAGCTTGTGCCTTACGACATCTTTATCGCTGAAGCGGTGGATACTTATATCCTCTATTCCTTTAAGGACTTTCATAGCCTCGATAAGCCCTGATTTTTTTGAATCCGGAAGGTCAATCTGAGTTATGTCGCCGGTAATTACCATTTTACTGCTTTCTCCCAGACGGGTAAGGAACATTTTTATCTGCTCTGATGTTGTATTCTGTGCTTCGTCCAGAATGATAAATGCTTCATCGAGCGTTCTTCCTCTCATATATGCAAGCGGTGCGACTTCTATAATACCTCTTTCCATGTATTTCTGGAAATTTTCCGCACCGAACATATCAAAAAGAGCGTCATAAAGGGGACGGAGATAGGGGTCAACCTTGTCCTGAAGGTCTCCGGGGAGAAATCCGAGCTTTTCTCCGGCTTCGACAGCAGGGCGGGTGAGTATAATTTTTTTCACCTCGTGATTCCGGAAGGCTTTTACCGCCATAGCGACAGCGAGATAAGTTTTTCCCGTACCGGCAGGACCTATTCCGAGTACTATTGTATTGTTTTTTATAGCCTCAGCATATTTTTTCTGTCCGACTGTTCTTGCACGTATTATTTTACCGCTTGCCGTAAAGCATATTCCGTCCGCACTCAGCTTTTCAAGCTCTGATTCTTTACCGTCGGATATCATTGATGTAACATATCTGACAGTCTGTTCAGTAAGGGGCTGACCGGAGCTGTCAAGATTTATAAGGGCATTTATAGCTTTTTCAGCGGATTCAGTATTTTCAGGATTATCTCCTGTAATTCTGATATTTCCGTCTCTGTAGACAACTGTTACATTGTATTCCTTTTCGATTTTGTTCAGATTTGAGTCAAAGCTTCCGAATACTCCGGAAAGTCCTGACTGATTTAAAACCGGTATCTTTCTTTCTGACATAAGCAAAATTCTCTTTCTTTAAAGTTTTATTTTTCGGGGAATGTCTTTGCGTTTGCAAGTGTGATATTTGAATAGAGCTTGTTTCCGGTGACTTCCCTGAGAACGTTTATATTCTCCGGAAAATATATTTCCTGAGCGGGGTTCTGAAGTTCAAGTTCCAGAATGGCATATTTTTCTGAAAATGGGTATATATCAAGTTCAAACCTCTGATTTTCGTAAAGAAACACTGCACGTTTTTTTTCTACCGGAGCGGTATCCTTTGCCTCCTCAAGAAGCGAGTTATATTCGGCACAGCTTATGAGCTTTTCTGCCTCCTCACGCACCATCGGGGATATGAAATTTTTTTCGGTATATGTCATAGATACATTGTTGCCACAGGTAATTTTTCTGACACGTCTCTGAGAGCCGTTTTTACCGTCGGAAAGGTAAGTCTGTTTGATATCGGTTATTTTCAATACGTTAAGCTTTTTCAGGTCGGGCATTTCAACAAGGAATTTTCTTTCGATTTCAAGACCTTTTTTCATAAGTTCCTCCGAATTTTGTAATAATATCATGAAAATCATAAAAATTGCTTAAAGGATATGTTTTAAATCCACAATTATTATTATATAACGAATTTTGAATATTGTCAACAAAATTCTGAAGAATTTTTAGTAAAACTGCTTATTTTTTATTTTAACATATACCGGAAAATTATATTCCATATCAGAGAAAGTCGAAAAACGTTATATTTGTGGGTGAATATTTTGTATGCTTTTCCTGTCTGCGTCCGGAATTAAGGTTTTCAGGGGAGCAGAGGCTGAATTTAAGCACCATGGAAATCTTTTTATCAAATTCCTTTTTCTCAAAAACAGCTCCGACGGAGTCCGAAAGCCTCTGAACGAGAAGTCCGTCCATGTTGAAATTAATCATCTTGTCATAAAAATCCATTGTAAGATTTATATTTTTTTCTTTTTTGGGAGCTGTAAATATAATTTCAGCGGTATCTGTTCCGGTTATTGATTCGTTGACGCACATTTCCATTGAATAAGATGAGAATATCATATATCTGAATACATGAAGGAAAAGAAGCTTCAGGAGAGTTTCATCACATCGGACATACATTTTCTGGTCTTTGACGTTGTATCTTATTTTTATTTTCTTACTGCATGACGCCATGACTGATGATACAATTTCATCAAAAATTTCCCTGAGATTGAGATATACATTCATATTGCCGGCACTTCCGGAGGTATCCCTCATTATGTCGTTATTCTGTACTGTCTTCATAATCCCCATACAGCTTGTTTCAATTCCGTTATAGTATTCCTGAAGCTCCTTGTCATTTCTGAATCCGTTGTTTCTCATGAGTGTTATATAAGCTCCGATTTCATTTATTGCAGCTTTTATATAGAGATTGTTGGATTCAATATATTTCTGAAAGCTGCTGTCTTTAAAGGCATCTGAAATTATATCGATTTTATCAAGAAGTGCAAAGGAATAATCCTTGTTTTCGTGGAGTTCTCCTTTCAGTGTCATGCTGCCTGTATTGAGAATCACCTCGGAAAGTATATTGTTTTCTTTCTTTTTTATTTTTACAGTTTCAAGCTCGTGGCAGAGCGGAAGCTGTCCGCCGAAAAATTCTGCACTACGGTTGCACCATATATTTTCTTCACCTTTGAAAATCATTGCAATCCTGTCTGAGCATGAAAATATCTGTTTTATATTATTGATATAGTCTTTCAATTTTTGAAGAATCTCCTTTCTTTATAAAAAAAGGTAAAGAAAATCACCTTTTATCCTCATTATACACCATTTTTTTCAGAAAAGAAACAGCTTTTTTCCACACTGATATTTTTTGTGTAAATTATACAAACAAAATTCCACTTTATTGTACATTTCCACTTTTTATAGGAAAATGTACTAATTTTTTTTAAATGTACTTTAAAATTTATTTTTTTCGGTGTATAATATATTTGTAAAAAAATTCTAGGAGGTAAAATCCCATGTCAGTTAAAGTTGCTATTAATGGTTTCGGCCGTATAGGTCGTCTTGCATTCAGACAGATGTTCGGTGCAGAAGGTTATGAGGTTGTCGCTATCAACGACCTTACTAAGCCTTCTATGCTCGCTCAGCTCCTCAAGTATGATACCGCTCAGGGCGGTTACTGCGGTAAAATCGGTGAAAATAAACACACCGTTTCCGCTGATGATGAAGCTAGTACTCTCACTGTTGACGGCAAGACCCTTACAATCTATGCTAAGGCTAATGCTGCTGAACTCCCTTGGGGCGAAATCGGTGTTGACGTTGTTCTTGAATGTACAGGTTTCTACTGCTCAAAGGAAAAGTCAATGGCTCATATCAATGCTGGTGCTAAGAAGGTTGTTATCTCTGCTCCTGCAGGCAATGACCTCAAGACTATCGTTTATTCCGTAAACGAGAAGACCCTTACTCCCGATGATACAATCATCTCCGCTGCTTCCTGCACAACAAACTGCCTCGCTCCTATGGCTAAGGCTCTCAATGACTATGCTCCCATCCAGAGCGGTATCATGAGCACAATCCATGCTTACACAGGCGATCAGATGATTCTCGACGGTCCTCACAGAAAGGGCGACCTCAGAAGAGCAAGAGCAGGCGCTGCCAAC
>JAQXFT010000163.1 GCA_029005335.1 Oscillospiraceae bacterium | reverse complement strand
GTCGGTATTAAGAGCCTCAAGAACAGTTCTTCCGGGAAGGATTTCAGCAGCCATAGCAGCGGAATGAGTCATACCTGAACAGCCGATAGTTTCAACGAGAGCCTCCTGAATTATACCCTCTTTAACGTTGAGAGTAAGCTTGCAGGCACCCTGCTGAGGAGCGCACCAGCCCACACCGTGAGTAAGACCTGAAATGTCGGTAATTTCCTTAGCTTTAACCCACTTAGCTTCTTCCGGAATCGGAGCAGCACCATGAGCAACGCCCTGTCTGACGGTACACATTTTTTCTCCTTCGTTAGAATAAATCATATCAACAAAATACTCCTTTCATGTTTAAGAGCTGACGGATAAAACGTACAGCCTTATCATACGCTTTTTATTATACAATACTTTTACGAAAAAATCAAGTATTTGGAGAAATATTTTCTATTCTACAGTTTTTACAATATTTTATTCACTTTTTTGTGCATAACAGAGATTTTCCGGATTCTGTCTGATATTTCAGGGGAAGCTGTCCGAATTTATGTTATAATAGACAAAAAATTGATTAAGGAGAATAATCCTATGACTGTAAAAATCTGTTCAAGAGAAGAAATTGAAAAGCTTCTGAAAGGAGATTTTCCGGAAAACACTGCTGTTATCAGCTTTTATGACCCGGCTATAAAGAGAATCGACAAGGATTATACACGTGTTGACTATTCCGGAAAATGCGACCGTGTATTCTACAGTGAAACTGATGACCTTGATATAGGATACCTTGGCGAAAAAGGTCTTACATATGAAACATATTTTACAGAAGCTGATGATATAGCGAAATTTATCTATCAGGCATATAATGACGGACTGGATATCATATGTCAATGCGAATACGGTCAGAGCAGAAGTGCGGGCTGTGCGGCTGCAATACTTGAACATTTTTATAAATCCGGAATATGGGTATTTGCTGATTACAGATATTATCCGAATCAGGTTATATTCCACAAGATATTTGATGCTCTTGAAAATTACCGTGATTCAGTCTGATATGCTGTATCAAGAGCGATTTGCATCATATTTCTGAATGAGGTCTGACGTTCTTCAGCAGTCGTTGCAAGATTTCTGAAAGGACAGTCGGATACTGTAAGTATACAGAGAGCATTCTTTCCGGAGCGTGCGGCATTCATATAAAGTGCAGCTGCTTCCATTTCGACAGCAAGGACTCCCATTTTTTTCCATTCCGAAAGGCTTCCGCTTTCGTCATAGAAGGTATCACTTGAAAGGATATTACCTACATGATATATACTTCCGTGAGCTTCAGCGGACTTTACTGCCTCTGCCAGAAGCTTATATGAGGCTGTCGGAGCATATGTTCCGGAAAGTCCGTACTGAACAGCATAATCTGAATTGGTACTTGCAGACATTGCAATTACAATATCACGGATATTTACATTATCCGGCAATGCTCCGGCTGTTCCGATTCTTATTATATTATCAACATCATATTCATTGAAAAGCTCATGTGAATATATTCCGATTGACGGCATACCCATTCCGCTTCCCTGAACGGATATTCTTACTCCCTTATAAGTTCCCGTATATCCGAGCATACCTCTTATCTGATTATAGCATACGGGATTTTCAAGATAGTTTTCAGCAATGAATTTTGCTCTTAAAGGGTCTCCGGGCATAAGAACAGTTTTAGCTATATCGCCTTTTTCTGCACTGTTGTGAGGTGTAGACATATTAAACATCTCCTTATTTTATAATTCTTGCTTCTCCGGAATTGACTGTTGTTTCTGAACCGTCATCAAATCTCACTATGAGATTTGCATTGTAATCAATTCCGATAGCTTTACCCTGCTTTGATTTTCCGTTTGCAGTAATTTCCACCTGCTTTCCGGATATAAATGAACGCTTTCTGTATTCGTCCATAAATTTACGGCTTTCAAGCTCTGATATATGCTTTTCAAGGCTGTTCAGAATCTCACTGCAAAGGGAATTTCTGTCAACAGTTTTTCCGGTTTCCTGTTCGAGAGATGTTACAATATCCCTCAGCTCTTCCGGAAGGTCTGATGACGTTCTTATATTTATTCCTATGCCTATAACTGCATATTCAAGCTTTTTTTCCTCAAAGCTCATTGAAGCTTCCGTAAGTATTCCGCAAAGCTTTTTTCCGTTGAGAAACAAGTCGTTTACCCATTTGATTTTGATTTCAGCACTGCAAAGCTTTTCGATTGCTTCCGCAACTGCTACAGCTGTACATGAAGTTATAAGCTGTGCCGAAAGCATATCTATATCCGGTCTTATAATTATACTCATGTAAAGTCCCGCACCTTTAGGTGAAAAAAAGCTTCTGCCCATACGACCCTTTCCGGCAGTCTGATAATCGGATATTACTGCTGTACCGTTTACCGCTCCGGAGGCTGAAAGCTTTTTTGCATAATTGTTTGTGGAGTCAACTTCACTGAGTACAATTATTTTTCTGCCATATTCTATGGTATTAAGTTGATTCTGTATAATTTTTTCCGAAAGGATTCCGTAGCTGTTTTTAAGTCTGTAGCCTTTATTGTTTACGGCATCTATTATATATCCGTCACTTTCAAGAGATTTAACAGCTTTCCAGACTGCATTTCTGCTTACACCAAGCGATTCTGCAAGCTCCTGACCTGATATAAAGCATTCGGATTCTGCAAGCTTTTTAAGTACGCTTTCTTTTACAGTCATAAAATCACTCCCCGTCTACAAATTCATGTATAAGTGATTCCGGCGGAAAATATTCGCTGGGAGTTATTGTATCAAGTATCCTTATCAAATCCGATGTCAGCGGATTCTTTCTTATAATCATATTATTCCGTTCAAGAAAATTTCTGTATACACTCAGCTCATATGGAAGAAAGGTATCTATATTACAGTCAGCACGGTATTTATATGGCATGATATATTTGTGTTCGCCCTCCTGAACCGATACAAAAAGCTGTAATGTCTCATCTGCGGAACGTCCTCTGTGAATATGGTCTCTGATTATTCTCCGGAGCAGTCTTATTTTTGAAGGGTGAAGAATTACCTCTCCGTTTTCAACACGTGTTCTGACGCTTACATATATCCTGAATGTATCATCAATTTTTACCACATTGTCATTAAGGGCGTGTATTCCCTCAAATATGATAATTTCATTATCCTTACGCTGTATTATGTTTCCGTTATAGATTCGCTTTGAGTTTCTGAAATCATATACCGGAATCTCTGTTTTTTCGCCCTTTATAATCATTTCTATCTGTGAGCTTAAAAGCTCACTGTCTATTCTGAGAGGAGATTCCAAATCCATTTTTCCTTCCGAAAGAAGCTTAAGCTCATTTTCTGTAAGCGGTCTGAAATAGTTATCCATTGATACCGAACATGAATTTATTCCCATATCCTGAAGAATATCCCTGAGCATATGTGCAGATGTTGTTTTCCCTGAACCGGAAGGGCCTGAAATTAATACAACCGGCATACGGCTTCTGCAAAGAGCTTCCGCTGTCTGCCTGATTTGAGATAAAAGCTCCCTGTCACAGCTTTCCATAAAAGCACGGCTTTTTCCATTTAACATAGTGTTTATGGATTTTACCGATATAGTCATACAATATCACCTCGGACGTCAGATTTTGTCTGTTATATTTGCAAGATACTGCTGTATCATAAGAATATCTCCTGTTGTAATTCCGTCTCCTGTATTGTGAACATCTCCGGCGATAACAGCTTCACTTGTCAGGGGATTAGCCTTGCTGTCTCCGATATATGAAGCCATGGATACAACATCTGCTATTTCAACCGCACCATCATTATTGACATCGCCTCTTACGAATTTATTTTCTGTTCCGGACTGCGTTGGATTTGTTGAAGGTGTCTGAGAGTAATATTCCCCGAGGGATATTCCGTTTCCGGCTTCTCCGAGAGCAATTTTATGGTCAAGGCTTATAAATTTTCCGGAATCGTTCTGCCACAGAGCAGGCTTTACGAGTGCATATTTATCTTCGTCCCACTTTCCGAAATTATCATATACAAGTCCGCCGGTATCTCCCGAATTTTCGTTGAAGCACCAGAACGTATGGTGAATACGGTTTTCAATCATCAAATCCCTCAGGCATACAAGCCACTTTGTATTGTCTCCTGTAGGGTCGTGCTGTTTATCTATAAAGCCTCCCCACTCTCCCATAAGAAGCGGTGCTGTCTTATCCTCAATAAGGAAAAACCAGTTGTCACGCCATACATCTTCCATAAGAGTTTCGC
>JAQXFT010000162.1 GCA_029005335.1 Oscillospiraceae bacterium | reverse complement strand
GATAAAAATACACTTCTTAAAGTTCACAAGGCAAGAATAAGAAATATTTTTCAGTCGGCTATGGATAATAATGCCGATTCGATAGTTCTCGGAGCTTTCGGTTGCGGAGCTTTCAGAAATCCTCCCGAAATCGTTGCACAGGCTTTCTATGATGTGGTTATAAGCGAAAATTATAACTACTGCTTTAAGGAAATCGTCTTTCCCGTACTCGTAAACAACAAACGGGACGAACATAATTTTGAAGTATTCTCTGAAACATTCAACCGATAAGTGATTTTATCCTGTCAAGTATTTTCCCTGCAACCTCTGATTTACTCATAAGTGCAAGCTGAGTTTCATCAGATTTTGTTATAAGCGTTACTATATTTGTATCTGTCCCGAAGCCTGCTCCGCTTTGATTCAGAGAATTTGCACATATCATATCAAGATTCTTGGAAATCAGTTTTCTGCGGGAATTTTCAAGCATATTCTCAGTTTCCATTGAAAATCCGCAGAGAAACTGCTCCGGCTTTTTAATCCTGCCTAATTCAGCGATTATATCATCTGTTCTTTTTAAGGGTATTGAAAATTCTCCGTCATGCTTCTTGATTTTCTGACTGCTTACTGTTTCCGGAGTATAATCCGCTACTGCTGCGGATTTGATTACTATATCACATTCCGGAAAATTTTCCATAACAGCATTGTACATATCCTTTGCTGAAACTACCGGAATTAATTTTACTCCTGAAGGTATTTCAAGATTTGTCTTTCCGCTTATCAGGATTACTTCTGCTCCACGCCTTACGGCTTCTTCTGCTATAGCATATCCCATTTTCCCTGTTGAATGGTTTGTAATATACCTTACGGGGTCAATTGCTTCCCGTGTAGCTCCGGCTGTAACAAGAACCTTTTTTCCGGAAAAATCTTTTCTGTAAAGTGAACGCACTATATATTCAAGAAGTATTCTTTCATCAG
The DNA here is from genome assembly GCA_029005335.1 of Oscillospiraceae bacterium. Taxonomy (GTDB): domain Bacteria; phylum Bacillota; class Clostridia; order Oscillospirales; family Ruminococcaceae; genus Ruminococcus. The sequence goes on along the minus strand of JAQXFT010000162.1, from coordinate 3,654 downwards.
GCATTCTGCCATCACCGTCATCACCGTTTGCAAGCATACCATGTTCAGGCGGAATTATCGTGTATCCGTAATGCTCCAGCTTTGAAATATTGTCCTGAACTATCGGATTGTGATACATATTGTGATTCATTGCCGGAGATATTATCTTCGGTGCGGTACTTGCCATTATTGTTGTACTGAGCATATCATCTGCGATTCCGTTTGCAATTTTTCCGATTATATTCGCTGTCGCCGGTGCTGTTATTATCGAATCGGATTTCTTTGCAAGTGCCACATGCTCAACACTGTACTGAAAATTCCTGTCAAACGTATCAACTATGCACTTGTTTTTCGTAAGGGTTTCAAATGTAAAAGGTGTTATAAAGTTTGTTGCATTTTCTGTCATAATGACATTTACTTCTGCACCCTGCTTTATAAGCATTCTCGCAAGATTGGGAATTTTATATGATGCTATACCCCCTGTTACTCCTATAAGAATTGTTTTGTTCTTTAAAATCTGATTCATCTCAAAATTTCCTTTCATGTTTGATACTATAATTATAATGCATTTTTTATGCAATTTCAATCCAAGAGGTGTTTTTTTATGGATATAAACAAAATTTTAGAAAAACTCGACAGCCTTTTTTCTCAGAATAAAACTGACGATGCCGAAATTTTCCTCACTAAAAGCCTTGAATCCGCTATATCTGAGGGAGATACCGGAGCAATAATATCTGTTCTCAATGAGCTTATAGGTCTTTATCGTGATACAAGTCAGTTTGAAAAAGCTGTACCATATTGCGGAAGTCTCGAAAAGCTCATCAGAAGCTTTCAGCTTGATGATAATATAAATGGTGCTACTTCATATCTGAATATAGCAAATCTTTACCGTGCCTCAGGAGACTATGATAAATCCTTTGCATTTTATAAAAAAATCCGTCAGATATATGACAAGCTTCCTGATGAGGGTGATTATCTCAATGCAAGCTATTACAACAATATCTCTCTTCTGTATCAGGAAACAGGGAATTTTGATGAATCCTGCAATTGTCTCGAAAAGGCTCTCGCTATTATAAAAAAACTCGATGCTTCTGCGGAACTCGCCTCAACTTATGCAAATCTTTCGCTCTCATATCTTCATTCCGGAAATATTCAGAAAGCTGAAGAAAACGCTGTTAAATCACTTGAAATATTTGAACGTGATGAAGAAAAGGATTTTCATTACAGCTCCGCCTTGTCTGCTATGGGTGATGTAATGACAGTAAAAAAGGATTATCCGCATGCTGTTCAGTATTACGAAAAGGCTCTTGAGGAGCTTCACAGAAGAACAGGCTATACCAAATCATACCGCAGACTCCTTTCAAATCTCGAATCCGTTTCCGGAGAAACTTTCAGCGGAATATATCTCGCTGAACAGTATTACAACAGATTCGGAAAATCTATGATTGAGGAAAAATTCTCAGATTATGCTGATAAAATCGCTGTCGGAATTGCCGGAGAGGGTTCGGACTGCTACGGCTTTGATGACAGAATATCCCGTGACCACGATTTCGGGTGCGGATTCTGTATGTGGCTTGATGATGAAACATATAATCAGATAGGAAATGCTCTGAAATCCGAATACGACAGGCTTCCCGAATATTTCAGAGGCTTTCCGAAGCTCAGAATAAGACGGGGTGTTTTTAAAATCTCCGATTTCACTAAAAAAATCACCAGAGATTTATACGATACTCCTGAATACGCTCTCGCTGAGCTTACTAACGGAAAAATTTTCCGTGATGATTCCGGAATAATATCAGGCATAAGAGAAAAATATTCCTATTATCCCCAAAATGTCAGAAATGCAAAACTTGCACAGGCTCTTGCACAGGCTTGTCAGGACGGTCAGTGCAATTACCCCAGAGCTATGGCAAGAGGTGACATTCTTAATGCACAGCTTCTGCTCAATGATTTCGCAAATGATGTAATAAGCATTGCTTTTATTCTCAACGGAAAATATATGCCACACAGAAAATGGCTGGTCAGGGCTATGGAGAATTTTGAAATACTCCCCGATATACAAGGCGATTTGATTAAACTATTTTCAGAAGCTCCCGATTTAAGCTCATGGAATAAAATCGCTCCGGAGGAGTGGTACGGAAAAATTAATCATCAGGATTTTCACATTAACATAATTGAGAAAATCTGCTCCGATATTGCGGAAGCTCTCGGATTTCCGCAAAGCAATTATCTTGAATCTGTCGCAAAGAAGATTTTTTCTATGAATATCAGAGAACAGCGTATAGAAAATATTGTTGCTGCTGAATGGAATATGTTTGATAAGGTTCAGAATATCGGCGGACGTGCATCATGTCAGGACGATTTTGAAACCTTTGATATTATGCGTAAAAGCCAGTATATGACATGGAATGATACTATGCTTGAAAGCTATCTTACGGATTTGAATAATGCACAGCAAACCGGAAGAAATCTTATCTCAGAAAAATATGCACGTATGATGGAGTATACTTCACCCGAAGAATACAAAAAAATATCCGCTGAGCTTCCGGAAATGACTTCGCAACAGCGTGATATAATAAATCAGATTGCAGAAATTCAAGCCGGTATGATGGACGATTTCGCTGAAAAATATCCGAAGCTTGCCAATAATGCAAGAAACATTCACTCTTCAGATGACAATCAATATGATACATCATATGAGACATATCTTAAAGGCGAACTTTCAACCTACTCTCCCGATACTCTTACACTTTATGGTCGGTTTATCGTTGATTTGTATCGCTCCGGAAAAAATCTCGCTGAAATGACTATGCTCAATACCGTTAAATTATACGGTTATAAAAATCTCGATGATGCTGAAAACAAAATATAAAAAATTCCGGGGAACACCTTTAAGGCGTCCCCCGTTTTTAATGTTAATATTAATATACAAGTGTTACGCTCTTGACTGTCATATTGCCCCAGTAGTTGTATATTGTAATCTTGTCCTGAGGATTGTCAATCTTGAATGTAATAGTCTTGTCTGCACTTATGTCAGCATGTCCGAAATCAAGCTGTACTGCCCAGTTGCCAAGAACAAGTTTTCCGCCGAATCCGTATCCTACTTCACCGTCAAGCTGAATTACTATTTCCTTTACTGCTGACGGATTATAATCTGCAAGTGAATATTCCTTGCCGGATTCAATATCAGTAATTACAGCTGTATTGCCTGCTGATTGTGTTGTTGTGGTTGTAGTAGTCGTTGTTGTCGGTTTTGCTGTCGTAGTTGTGGTAGTAGTCGTTGTAGTAGGCTTTGCTGTTGTAGTTGTGGTAGTAGTCGTTGTAGTTGGTTTTGCTGTCGTAGTTGTGGTAGTAGTTGTTGTAGTAGGCTTCGCTGTCGTAGTTGTGGTAGTAGTCGTTGTAGTAGGCTTTGCTGTCGTAGTTGTGGTAGTAGTTGTTGTAGTAGGCTTCGCTGTCGTAGTTGTGGTAGTAGTCGTTGTAGTAGGCTTCGCTGTCGTAGTTGTGGTAGTAGTCGTTGTAGTTGGTTTTGCTGTTGTGGTTGTGGTTGTGGTAGTTGTAGTTGTTGGTTCTGAACCCTTTTTATAAAGAACTACTGATTTAAGATTTACATCACCGTACCATTTATGTAATGTCATGCTGTTATATTTCTTATCCAGTGTTATGGTAAGGGTATTA
>JAQXFT010000161.1 GCA_029005335.1 Oscillospiraceae bacterium | reverse complement strand
CCACTGCGAAAATATCGAAACAGAGCTGAGCTATCTTTTTACACAGCTAAAGCCAAATAACTGGCTTCTTGAAAAGCTTGACCGCTCCATAATATCTGATACCGAAATAGCAGATTCCGCAAGTGCTGAACTGTCTGCAATAAGGCGTAAAATCAACCGTGCAGGAGCTGTTCTGCGTGAAACTCTCGACAAAATGATTAAAAATCAGAATGTTCAGAAATGTCTTCAGGATAATATTGTAACTATCCGTGACGGAAGATACGTTCTCCCCGTAAAATCCGAACACAGAGGACAGATAAGCGGTCTTATTCACGATACTTCCTCAAGCGGTCAGACAATTTTCGTTGAGCCGATGTCCATAGTTGAAGCCAATAACGATATACGGATACTCGAAAGCAAGGAGCAGGAGGAAATTGAACGCATTATCGCCGAACTCTGTTCCGACTGCGGTCAGTATGCCGATATTCTGGAGGAAAATTATAAAATCTGTGCCGAGCTTAATCTCTACTTTGCAAAAGCAAATCTTGCTTCAAAAATGAATGCAACTATGCCTGAAATTACTGATGACGGTATTATCAGGCTGAAAAAAGCCCGTCACCCACTCATAGCAAGGAATAAAGCTGTACCTATTGATATAACATTAGGAGACAAATATCAGACTCTTGTCATAACCGGAGCAAATACCGGAGGAAAAACCGTTGCACTGAAAACAGCCGGACTTCTCTGTGCTATGATTATGTGCGGACTGCTTATACCAGTATCTGACGGAAGCAGTATTTCAGTATTTGATAAAATTCTTGTGGATATAGGCGACAGTCAGAGCATAGAACAGAATCTCTCAACATTTTCATCACATACAAACAAAGCTATAGAAATCCTGAATACTGCTGATACATCATCACTTGTGCTTCTTGATGAGCTTGGCTCGGGAACAGACCCTGTTGAAGGCTCGGCACTTGCCGTATCCATAATAGAAGCCCTGATGAATTACGGTGCAAAAGTCATTGTAACTACGCATTATCAGGAGCTTAAACTCTTTGCAATCGAAAATCCGAAGGCTGAAAATGCCTCCTGCGAATTTGACATTGAAACCCTGAGACCTACTTACAGACTTATAGTAGGTTCTCCCGGAAAATCCAACGCCTTTGCAATATCCGAAAGTCTCGGAATGCCAAAAAGTATTATCGAAAAAGCCAAATCCCTTGTAAGTGATGACAATACACGGCTCGAAACAGTAATAGGAAAGCTTGAAGCCTCCAGAGCTGAACTTGAAAAACAACTCGAAAACGCCAGATTACTGAAATCAGAAGCCGAAAGCAATGCACAAAAAATACGTCAGGAGCTTGATAACCTTGAAAAATCAAAGTCTCAGGAGCTTGAAAAGGCTCGTATTCAGGCAATGAGTATAATTGAAGCTACTAAAGCCGAATCCAATGAACTTATTGAAGAGCTTGAACAGCTCCGGAAAGAAAAGGAGAAAAAAAGCTTCAGTGAAGACGTATCAGCTATGAAATCCAAAAGCCGTCAGAGCTTCAACAAGATGTACGATACCGCAAATCCCATAAGCAAGCGTGACCTCAATGAAGGCTACGTTCTCCCCCGAAAGCTCAGGAGAGGCGATACGGTTTATATACCGGAACTCGACCGCAACGGCATTATATCCGGAGAACCTGACGGAAGTGATTTTGTATATGTCCAGCTCGGAGTAATGCGAACAAAAATGAGTATATCAAAGCTCAGGCTTGTTGAACCCAAAAAAGTAACCTATGCCAATAAGCCGGTCAGAAAATCCGCAAAAGTCGGCGGAAAATTTGAACGCCGTGGAACTATGGAGCTTGATATAAGGGGCTGTGCCTGCGATGACGGAATATATCAGCTTGATTCATTTATCGACCGTGCTATGATTTCCAATATTGAAACAGTTACAATAATACACGGCAAGGGAACAGGACTTCTCAGGCAGGCAGTAAGACAACATCTCAAAAATCACAAATCAGTAAAAACATTCCGCTCCGGAGTATACGGCGAGGGAGAGGACGGAGTAACAATAGTTACACTTAAATAACAAAAAAGGCGGTTCAGAAGTGAACCGCCTATAATTTTATATCAGACCGGAAGTGTTGTTATAATATTTGCTATATACTGCTGAACTGCAAGAACGTCTCCGGCTGTAAGACCGTCTCCCCTGTTCTGCACATCACTGTTTATAATAGCCTGAACATCGAGAGGATTATTCTGACTGTCGCCTATATATGAAGACATTGCGACAATATCTGCTATTTCAACCTTACCGTCAAGATTTGCATCTCCGGGAACATATTCTGAACCGGAGGGCTGAGTTGTTTCAACAGGAACAGTAGTTATAACTGCCGGCTGAGTTGTTGTAGGAGGTTCTGTAACAGGAGGTTCAATGGTCTCAAGTATCCACTTCTGACAGGAAAGACCGTTTATAGTCCACTGCTGTATATTTGAACCGTTTGAAGTTTCAGCACCTGTAACCTCAAGACCGCACTTATCTCTGGAAGCCCTTGTAAGGATATTGTATGTGCCGTCGGTATTTTTAACAAATTTAAAGAGATGAGAGCTTGTCTTGTTATCAGTGAGAATTTCAGCATTTCCACCGTCATTACCGGAATTATCAGTTATATTAAGGTAATATGTTTTTCCGTCAGCAAGCTGTGAGATTATATAATAGTATCCGCCACCAAATTCTTTAAGAGTCCATGTATTGTGATTAGCCGAACCAGATGCACCCCACTGCTGGACGTTGGCGTTATCGGAAGCATTTGCGTCCTTTACCTCCATATAAAGTTCTGAGTTTGCATTCTTGAACATATAGCTTACAGAGGTATCCATAACAGCACCGGAATTTTCAACCTGTTCAAGAATCCAGTTCTGACAAGAAGCACCGTTTATTTCATATTCCTGAATGTTAGCACCGCTTGATTTATCAGCATTGACGACTTCAATGCATGATTTGTCAGAAGATACTTTAGTGAGTATTTTATAGCTTCCGTCGGAATTTTTAGTAAACTTGAATTTCTGAGCATCATTGCCCTTGAAAGCATAGATTTCCATATTAGTACCGTTATCAGGTTTTTTAGCTGTTACATCAAGAGCCTTTGAAGCCTTGTCACCGAGCTGAGGAATAAGGTAATAATATCCGTCTCCGGCTGATACGGCTCTCCATGTATTGTGAGCGGAAGCACCGTCCGCTCCCCATTGCTGGACGTTTGCACCGTTTGTATCACTTGCGTCCTGAACCTCCATATAAAGACCGCTGTTGACATTTTTAATCATGTATACAGCACCTTCTGTAAGGACTTCTGCTTCCGGAATATCAGGCTGAGTTGGTTCAGTAGGAGCAGGATTGACTGTTCCCTTTCCAAGAACTGTTACAGAGGGCTTTGCAGGCAAGGGCTTTTCAGAACCTAAATAGAAGCTTGCGTGCGGAGGCTGATTGTATGCAGTATTCTGACCGGCAACCTGATTTCTGTACTGCGGGTCATGCATGAGGGTAGTAATTCTGTAATCAGTTTCATATGGTGTGCAGTAAATTCTTATAGATTTGCTGTCAGCAGCCCTGACTATAAGCTCTTCTCTCCAGTCGCCGAAAATATCAGCGGAAAGGCATGGAGTACCCTTTGTGGTATTGCAGGTATAATATCCGTCTGTCTGAAGAAGATTTGTGAGAGTACCATCAGCTTTCATTTTGGAAATTTTGGCAGGAGAATCTGTATAACCGTCGAGAATTTCACGTTCAAGGTCGCCGTCCCAGTAACTGAGGAAGTTTATAGCAGGTCGTCTGCATGAAAGAAGATTTCCCGCACCGTCAAAAACATCATTTCCGAGTCCCCAGAATTCCGCACCGTCATTTCCTGACCATACATTGTCGGCACAACATCTTCCTGTATCGCTTGAACCGTCCTTATGGAATATTACTGAACCGTTTGCACCATCGAGAAGCGAAACTCCATAAGGCTTATCCTCATGACAAATCCAGACCTCAATACCTTTGCGGTCGGGAAGCAGGTCTCCGACGTGTATAGCATCTCCGTGACCTTTATTATAGCACCAAAGGACTTTTCCATTATCATCAAGGCAGGTTGAACCGAGTATAAGCTCCTGTTTTCCGTCGCCGTCAACATCAGCAGGCATACAGTTATGATTTCCGTCGCCGTAGCCCTGAGCAGAAGAGCTGTTTCCCGTATCAAATCCCCAACGCTTTACAAGCTTTTTATCAACGACATCATAAGCCACAGCTGTCATTCTTGTATAATATCCTCTTACTGATACGGCACTCGGCTTGTTGCCGTCAAGATAGCAGACTGCACCAAGGAATCTGTCAACACGGTTTCCGTACTTGTCTCCCCACTTTGAAACATCACCACGGGGATATTCATAGTTGACAGTAT
>JAQXFT010000160.1 GCA_029005335.1 Oscillospiraceae bacterium | reverse complement strand
TGCTGTGAGGATTTGCTTGATAAGAACTGGCAGAGGCTTATTATGACGCATCTTAAAGAAAAACAGCATATCGGAGTATTAACAGGCTCGCCCATAACTGATATGAATATAACGCTTGTATCAGGAAAGGCACATATAAAGCATACTGAGGGAGGAGATTTCCGTCAGGCTGTATACAGAGCAGTAAGAAACGGACTCCGGAAAGCTGAAAGTGTACTTCTTGAGCCTTATTATGATTTTATACTTGAAATACCCTCTGAATTTACAGGAAAAGCTTTATCGGACATTCAGCTTATGGACGCTGTATTTTCTCCTCCGGAAACCTATAACGATATATGCACAATAAAAGGAACTGTTCCCGTTGAGACAATACGTGATTATCATCGTGAACTTGCCGGATATACCTCCGGAAAGGGACGTTTAAGCTGTATTCTCAGCGGATACAAGCCCTGTCGCAATCAGGAAAAAATAATTTACGGAATCGGATATAACTGCGACGAAGATACAGAAAATTCAGCTGATTCAATATTCTGTAGCCATGGAGCAGGATTTCTGGTTAAGTGGAATGAAGTAGAAAAATATATGCATATTGAAAGCTTTCTGAAGCCTCAGAAATCTGAAGAGCCTGTATCCGCACCTGTTGTATCCGTACCCAAAAAACAATACAGCGGTTCGATTGAAGAAGACAGGGAGCTTATGCAGATATTTGAACGTACATACGGAAAAATAAACCGTGATGAACGTCAGGCACTTCATAAGGTATACGAATCATCAGAGACAGTATATAAATCCTCTCCGCCAAAAAAGGGCGAATATCTTTTTGTGGACGGCTATAATATAATCTTCTCATGGGACGAACTCAAAAAGCAGGCTGAGGAAAGTCTTGACCTCGCAAGAAATACGCTTATAAACAGGCTCTGCAACTATCAGGGATTCCGGAAATGCAGGGTAATACTTGTATTTGATGCATATAAAGTAAAAGGAAACAAGGGTTCATGTGAACGTGTGAATAATATAGATGTCATATATACCAGAGAAGCTGAAACAGCGGATTCATATATAGAAAAAGTCTCCCATGAGCTTGGAAAGGATTACCGTGTAAGAGTTGCGACTTCAGATAATCTTGAACAGATGATTATTCTTGGAAATGGTGCATACAGAATATCAGCTCAGGAATTTCATGAGGAGATGAAAAATACAGAGTATGAGATTATGGAATATGCTGAAAAATTCAGTCATAAAAAATCGGGCGGACAGTGAAAACTGTCCGCTTTTTGAATTTTATTATTTAAAGTAAGCTACACCGCTTTCAAAAATTTTCTGGTCTTTGTTTCCTTCAACGTTTTTAGCGATAAAGCTTCCCTTACGTTCACTGTGACCCATTTTACCGAATACACGACCATCGGGAGAAGTAATACCCTCAATAGCTTCAATTGATGTATTAGGATTGTAACGTATATCCATAGAAGGCTTTCCGTCAATATCCACATACTGAGTAGCTATCTGACCATTCTTTGCAAGACGCTGAATAAGGCTCTGAGGAGCTACAAAACGTCCTTCACCGTGTGAAATTGCAACAGTGTGAATATCTCCGACTTCACAGCCATAGAGCCACGGGGATTTTGTAGAAGCAATTCGTGTATTTACCATCATAGACTGATGACGTGCAATAGTATTGAAGGTAAGTGTCGGAGATTCATCAGTCATATCAACGATTTCACCGTAAGGAACAAGACCGAGCTTGATTAATGCCTGAAAACCGTTGCATATTCCGAGCATAAGACCATCACGGCATTTTAAAAGCTCATGGACAGCTTCTTTGATTCTGGGATTTCTGAAGAATGCAGTAATAAACTTACCGCTTCCCTCGGGTTCGTCTCCTCCGCTGAAGCCTCCGGGAATCATGATAATCTGAGAATCCTTGATAATCTTTTCAATCTGTTCAACAGAGGATTCGATATCGCCGGCTTTCATATTTCTGACAACGATAGTTTCAACGGAAGCTCCGGCTTTTTCAAATGCACGTGCTGTATCGTATTCGCAGTTTGTACCGGGGAATACTGGTATAAACACTCTGGGCTTTGCGAATTTCTCAACAGATGCAAGAAGTTTCTTAGTGGGATATGAATAGATTTCCGGAGTAGTATCGACAGTCTTTATTCTGCATGGGAATACAGGTTCGAGCTTGCTCTCCCATGTTCTCTGAAGTGAATCCATATTGATAGAGTAGTCGAGATTGTATATTTTATATTCCTTCTGAGTAGTACCTATAACTTGTTCATCAGGTTCAGGCTCGCCTGAAAGCTCTATGATGAATGAACCATAGCAGGGCTTGAAAAGCGTATCTGCTGAGAGCTTTGATGTAAAGTTGAATCCGAGCTTGTTTCCGAAGCACATTTTTGCGATACCTTCAGCAACACCGCCATATCCGACAGTCCATATTGCTTTGGCTCTTCCGTCGGAGATAATTTTTTCAACCTTGTCAAATACCGATTTTACGCTGTTGAAGAACGGAAGATTATTTGAATCATAATCGGGAGTGATATATATAACCTTGCTTCCGGCGGATTTGAATTCTGTAGATACTATTTTTTCAGCCTTTGCAGTAGATACGGCAAATGATACAAGAGTCGGGGGAACATCAATATTTTCAAAAGTACCTGACATTGAATCCTTACCTCCGATAGCTCCGCAGCCCATTTCAAGCTGAGCCTTGAAAGCTCCGAGAAGTGCAGCGAGTGGTTTTCCCCAGCGTCTCGGGTCATTCTGAGTTCTCTCAAAATACTCCTGGAAAGTAAGCCAGCATTTTTTATAACTACCTCCGGCAGCGACAACCTTTGCTATGGATTCAACTACAGCATATACAGCACCATGATAAGGGCTTCTCTCGGATATATTCGGATTATATCCCCAGCCCATGAGAGAGCAGGTATTTGTTTCGCCTTTGAGTACCGGAATCTTTGCAGCCATAGCCTGAGAGGGAGTAAGCTGATATACACCTCCATAAGGCATTAATACTGTACCTGCACCGATTGTGGAATCAAATCTTTCAACAAGTCCTTTCTGTGAGCATACATTGAGATTTGACATAACTTCAGTCCATGTATCGGGACAGTCATCAATTTCGGGGTCGATTTCCTCAACAGGACGGGTTATTCTTATATCAGTATATTTAGCAGCACCATTGGAATTTAAAAAATCCCTTGAAAGATTTACAATTGTGTTTCCGTTCCAGTTCATTTTAAGGCGGGGTTCTTCAACGACATCTGCAACGAGAGTAGCCTCAAGATTTTCCTTCTCGGCTTCCTGCATGAATCTTTCTGCATCTTCCTTAGCAACAACGACAGCCATTCTTTCCTGAGATTCGCTGATAGCTATTTCAGTACCGTCAAGACCCTCATATTTTTTAGGTACAGCGTCAAGATTTATTACAAGACCGTCAGTAAGCTCTCCGATTGCAACAGATACACCGCCTGCACCGAAATCGTTACAGCGTTTAATCATCTTGGTGACTTCCGGATTTCTGAAAAGTCTCTGAAGCTTTCTTTCTTCGGGCGGATTTCCTTTCTGAACCTCTGCACCGCAGTGTTCAAGTGATTCAAGAGTATGCGATTTTGATGAACCGGTAGCACCTCCGCAGCCGTCACGACCTGTTTTTCCGCCAAGGAGGATTACAACATCTCCGGGGACGGGAGCTTCTCTTCTTATATTTTCTGCGGGAGCTGCACCGAGTACAGCACCGATTTCCAGTCTTTTAGCGACATATCCGGGGTGATATACTTCTGATACATGACCTGTTGCAAGTCCAATCTGATTTCCGTATGAGCTGTAGCCATTAGCAGCACCTACTGTAATTTTTCTCTGAGGGAGCTTTCCCTTTATAGTATCATCAACCGGAACAAGCGGATTTGCAGCACCAGTAACACGCATAGCCTGATATACATATGAACGTCCTGAAAGCGGGTCACGTATTGCACCGCCAAGACAGGTAGCAGCACCGCCGAAAGGTTCAATTTCAGTAGGGTGGTTGTGGGTTTCGTTCTTGAACATGAGAATCCAGTCTTCGTCCTTACCGTCAACATCGACATTTATCTTTACGGAGCAGGCATTTATCTCATCACTTTCATCAAGGTCGGGCATACGTCCGTCAGCCTTTAATTTTTTGACAGCGAGAGTAGCAATATCCATAAGTGTAACAGGCTTGTCCTGTCTTCCGAGTTCGTCCCTTGTTTTAAGATACAGCTTGTATGTATCGCCGATATATGATGATTCTATATATACGTCCTGAATATTTGTTAAAAATGTTGTGTGACGGCAGTGGTCAGACCAGTAGGTATCAATCATTCTGATTTCTGTAATAGTCGGATTTCTCTTTTCAGTATCTCTGAAATACTGCTGACAGAATTTTATATCGTCCAAATCCATAGCGAGACCATAGCTTTTTATAAAGCCTGAAAGACCTTTTTCGCTCATTTCAGTAAAGCCATAAAGTATATCAACGGTTTCGGGAATATTATAGTTGGTATCAAGGGTTTTGTAAAAATCGAGTGAAGCCTCACGGCTTTCGACAGGGTTAATAATATATGACTTGAGCTTTGCAAATTCAGAGTCGGTGATATTTCCTGATATTATATAAATTCTTGCATTTCTTACACGGCAGCGGCTTCCTTGTCTGAGAATCTGTATACACTGTTCACAGGAGTCAGCACGCTGGTCGAACTGTCCGGGGAGAAATTCGACAGCAAAGATTCTTTCATTGGCGTTTATTTCGGGAAGTATTTCATAGACAACATCAACAGCAGGCTCTGAGAATACAGTATTTATGGAGGCTTTGAAATCCTCCTCTGAAAGTCTGTCGGCATCATATCTGTTGATAATTCTCAGACCGGTGACATTGATTCTTAAAGCGTTCTGAATATCACTGAGTACGGACTGAGCCTCCGAAGCAAATTCTGGTTTTTTTTCGACATAGATTCTGAATACAGGCATATTCAATCAACCTTTCTCCGCAGGATAAAAAATTTTTGGAATTGTGCCTCTGCGGACGGCATATTATTTAACAATCTGACCAGTACAATAATCTGATGTACTATCTATTATTCTAACATAAAAAATCGAATTACGCAAACTTTTTCTGAAATTTTTTTCAGGAATTTTTACATAGGTGTAATCGGGAGTATATCCGTTATGGAAATCGGAGTCTTTTTCACGTTCAAAGAGTACAGGGAGAGTCATTCCGACTCTTGATTCAAGAAAATTCTTCTGTGAATTTAAAGCAATATGATTCATAATGTGCCAGCGTTCTGATTTAACGGATTCGCTTGTCTGATTCGGCATTTTATCCGCAACAGTACCCTTTCTTCGTGAATATCTGAAAACGTGGATTTTTCCGAAATTCATACTGCGTACAAATTCAGCTGATTTTCTGAAATCCTCATCGGTTTCATCGGGAAATCCTACCATAATATCAGTAGTTATATTGCATACGGGGAATTTTTTTCTTATGCGTTCAGCAAGTTCAGCGTATTCGGAGGAAGTATAACGACGGTTCATAGCTTTAAGTGTACGGTCGCAACCGCTCTGAAGTGACAGATGAAACTGCGGACAGAATTTTTCAAAAGAGGCAAGTTTTTCAAGCTGTGAATCCGTAATCATTTCAGGTTCGAGAGAACTGAGTCGTACTCTTTCGATACCCTCGGTATTACAGCATATTTCGACAGCATCAG
>JAQXFT010000159.1 GCA_029005335.1 Oscillospiraceae bacterium | reverse complement strand
TGCAAGAATTTGGATTGATGGCGAAAGTACATATTGTAATGACGCTACTGCAAACCAAGACTGGTCTATTGATTTCCACTTTGAGTTTGCTGATGATACTCAACAAAATTAGTAAGTTATCCAATTTTTAGTTAATAAATTTAAGCAAAAGTATTCAAATCCCTGATACTAAATGTGTCAGGGATTGCCAATGATATGCCTTTTTTACTAGGGTTTTTGAACGAGTAAACAAATTATGAACAAATCCAATTCATTACAATTTTATCAAGATAAGAGCTATCAAGCAGACACTTAAATTGTTTATCAGTAATACCGCCTTTAAAACTTGTTTCACTTTTCAAAATATTGAAAGCAATCTGACGAATCACATTAAAATTTTCTGCCGAATTATCTTTTCTTGCTCTGCTTTCATCTTCTCTGAAAGCCATATCTAAAACCCAGTGCAGATTGTTTTCTATGCTCCAGTGATTTCTTTTGTACTTCATAATCTGACATGCATTTAAGCCTTTACAGCTATATATAAAGTAATGGTTTTGTTTTGAGATTATTCCATTTTTCTCAATGGTACAATATATTGCACCTATTCCATATAAATTTTTCCAGGCTGATCTATTGTGCAACCAACTGATTTCCTCTGATATGACACATTCTCTGATTTCATTTCTTCCATGTCCTTTTTCAACTGATTTGTAATAATTTTCAGAATCAAGAAGTTTTTTCTCCTGATATATATCATCCAGATACAATTTAACATCATTGTAAAGTGTTTTTTGATTTTCTTTGAGTGAAAGAATATAATCTGCATCATTATCGATAATAGTTTCCGCAATATCTGTTTGTGTATCCATTGCGTCAATCGTTACTATACAGCCTTTAATCTCTAACATTTCAAGAAGTTTTGGTATAGCTGTTATTTCATTGCTTTTTTCTTTGCATGCTAACTGACCAAGTACCATACCATACTCAGCTGAAAATGCACTTACTACATGAAGTGGTCGTTTTTTTGCATCCTTTGTCCTGCGTGCTTGTTTGCCATCTATTGCCACAACACCATACAATTCTTTCACTGTACTTTTCATCCATTCACAGAAAAGCGTGTGAAGCTTCTGAGTGTTTATTTCTTTAATAACATTACGAAATGTACATGAATCAGGTATGCCATTTTCAAGTTTCAAAAATGTTTTCAGCCATTCTTCTTTGCTTTTTCCGAACATTTCAACTTTGGCATACGATGTTGCTCCGCAAATTACCGCTAAAAGCATTATTATCAATACTTCATGTAACGGATACATTACACTTCTGTTTCTTCGTGTATCTTCTATTCTTTCTACGACTTCCATTAAACTTAATTTTTTCATGATATAATCACCTCATTCTGATTATATCATATTTCCGTCTTTTAGTTATTAACAATTTGTTTACTCATTCAAAAACCCTGACTTTCGGTTGTTTTTGACTTTACAAGACCTGTCGGCAAAGGTGTAGCCTTCAAGGTCAGTTTTTCGGTTTTTACTTTCGTGCTTTCCTCGGTAGTTGAAAGATTCTGTGGCTGGACGTGAAGCAGAGCAGCAGTACATAACGTGTCTGATGTAGTGCTTGTCACCAAGGAACTCAAACATAAGAGCAAACTGCGAAAGTTCGTCGTCATTATTTTCAACCAGAACCCCATTGTTATCAAGAATTTCACCGAGAATTTCTGTTGCAAATTCCGTTGTGATAAGGGCAATTTCAAGATCCTTCGTCAGGGCAGAAAAAATGCAGCCACATTGTGACTGCATTTTTATTATTGTTCAGTTACCTGCTCCTCTTTGCGGTTACAGTATGAAGTTTTATGCGCTCGAGGTTTTCTTCTTAATATACTTCGACACATTTTGCGTTAATGAAATCTGTAACGCACTTATTCAGTGCCCTCTGAAGGCATTCAATAACAAGTGTGGCTTCTGGGTTGCCAATCCTGATTGATTCACCTTTGAAAAAATTGTCCTGAGTATACTGAATCATATCTGTCAAACGCTCATACTGATAACAGAATCCGGTATTACGCTTGAATCCATTTTCAAAGGACTCTACACCAATAATCTTAGCAAATTCCTTACCAAAATTCTGTCCATCCTTTAAGTATTGAAGAACAAGTCCTTCAACTTCTTTAACCTTGTCATCTTCTACAACATACCCTGAAAGCTCAATCTTAATAGACTTGGTGGTATTGAGAATCCCCATTGCAAAGTTTCGCATATCCTCAACAAACGTTGAATTAATATTCAGAAAACCATATTCATTCTCCTTAATATCAGAACTATGGCTTATTCCATAAGCACACCACTTAGTATTTACCGCCCTTACAGAAGAAGCCCAGTACTTATGGCCCTTACAATCGACAACCATATTTCTATATAACTTCTTAACATCGAACAATTTATTTTCCGGAGTTACAACGCATCCTTCTGCCATTCCATCTTTGACTCTATATTTTGGTCCCTTTCTATTGATAGAAACCAGCATATCTCCAACTATCTTTTCAATAGCAAGTTCATAATCAACGTCATGTTCTACAAGCACTTCCTCTGCTCTTGCTCCCTCACCTAATAACAACGCGGCCTTATATGTTCCAACTATTATAGGCTTTGCCTTACCCGTAGATGAGATACTATCTACAAAACTTTGAGTCAGTTCTGTCTGAGCTTTTTCGGAATCAATGTATATCTGATTCCAATCAATTGGAGATGCCATTCGTCCTCTACGATTACCAGCTCTCAATTTATTGGCTTCATTTGTGACATACTCATCCCAGTGTGTATACATAATATAAATCTCAATCTCACGATTAATCTTTCCAAGCATACCCTTAATAGCATCATAGCCATCTTTCACTGTATCTGTAATATCAGAATTAACAACTAAAATGAGTTTGTTTGAATGATACTTGGCAATAAGATCAAGTATCCTATCTGCTTCTTCATCAGCTGTTGCACCTGCTGAATGGAAAAGCCCCATTGTATCAACAATACTTAAACAATGTATCTCTTCACCGTTTTCCTCAGATACTGCCAGATAATTCTTATACTGACTACTATACAAGTTCTTATTACCTCTGAAAATAAAGAATACATCCGAAAATAAATATTCCATTGACATATTCTCACTATTCAAAAGAAGATTTGCCATCTCCGAATCGTAATCCTCATCTCCAAGTGAAATTGTGAACTCATCCCTTGATGCAGAAACAACCGCACCTGCTGCCTCAAGCTTGTCAAGTAATTCTGAAGCCTGTTTATTAAGAAGAGAGATTATACACTCCCAAAACTCATTTAACGTGTCAGCAAACTCGCGCTTCTCCGAAAGCAATTCTCTAAAGATTCGTGGTTCCACCTTACTTTTGCTTTTAGCTGAATACCCACGTTCTTCAAATCTAGCCTTAGCTTCTGTAAGAAGAATCTGCATTTTGTTGAAAGTGAATGCCGTAATCTTCTGAACAATCAAATCCTGATCATCGTCAGATATCTTTTTAAGCTTGTAGGCAAGCGACTCATTAGATGGGCTATCAAGTTCTGCTACTAATGCTGTCTTAATCTGTAATGCATAATTTTCATCTGAGCATCCTTCAACACATTTTCTTACAGCCAAGTATAACACTTTTCCTAACAACTCATTGTCATCGCTATGTGTTGCCACATGACTCTTCAGAACTTTTGAGCGGATAATCAACTCATTTTCTGGAATTTCTTTATAATCCGTTGCAAGAATAATAGTTTCGATTGTACTTCCCTTACCTGATGCCTCTCTCATAGACATCAGGGATCTTACTGCATCACTCTCTGCAAAAAATCCTATTCCGGTTGACTTGCCACTCTCTGTAGTTCCTGTCACAACTACATGATCGCCCTTTGAGACAATCTTGTTAATCGCTGTTACTGTGTTTTCTTTTATTCTTGTCATTATTTTTTCCTCCTTGTTAATGACTAAGTTAATAGTAATTAACATAAAAAAGCTCCCCTGATCCATCAGAAGAGCAATAATGTTGAATATAAGAAACACAAGTATAAATATATAAATTCTTATACTTATCCTTCAATATTATCGAACATTGTCCTTTCTGACGCACCATACACAAACCAAACTCTATGATTTGTGCTGCTAAAAGACAGCTTATTCATGCTTTCTTTAATTATAACTCAAAAAATTATTTTTGTCAAGTACTTTTATTTTTTTTATCACGGTTTTTGAACGAGTAAATAAATAATGAATTGATTATATGTTTTAGAGCCTTGAATACAATTATCATATTATTCATCTCGTAATATAATTTTTAGCAAGACATTAGTTAAAATATATA
>JAQXFT010000158.1 GCA_029005335.1 Oscillospiraceae bacterium | reverse complement strand
GCCATCTGATTTACAGGTGTGGGAACTCCGTAATAATCAACGGTAACCTTATCGAGAATTGCAGGATTTGCTCTGCCTGCTCTTATTGATGCAAATTCATTGCCGAGACTTTTAAGGCTTTTGTTCATTTTTTCCTTTGCGAGATTAAGCTGTTCTTTCATAGTTTAAATTCTCCTTTAATAAATTATTTTTCGGATACAACAGTACCGATATTTTTACCCATAACGGCATCATAGATGTTATCAGGTCTTGAGAGGTCAAAAACAAGCATATCCATTTTGTTGTCACGGCACATAGTAGCAGCTGTACTGTCCATAACTCCGAGTTCACCGCTGAGGACTTCACTGAATGTAAGTTTTTCATATTTTACGGCATCGGGATATTTATGGGGGTCTTTATCGTAAACGCCGTCTACAAGAGTAGCCTTGAACATTATATCTGCTTCGATTTCCGCAGCTCTGAGAGAAGCCGCTGTATCGGTTGAGAAAAACGGGTTTCCAGTACCACAGCCAAATATAACTACTCTGCCCTTTTTGAAATGATTGAGTGCCTTGTTTCTTATGTAGGGTTCTGCAAACTGCTGCATAGTAATTGCAGTCTGAACTCTTACCTCAACTCCGGCAGCTTCAAGAGCATCAGCAAGTGCAAGAGCATTCATAGTAGTAGCAAGCATACCGATATGGTCGGCACGTGTTCTGTCCATAGCTCCGCTTGAACGTCCTCTCCAGAGATTTCCTCCTCCTACAACAATGCCAATCTGAATACCCTCATCATAGCATTTTTTGATACTTTTACAGATTTCATTGATAGTATCGAAATCAAAGCCTGTTTTGCTGTTTCCGGCAAGAGCCTCGCCACTGAGCTTGAGTAAAATTCTTTTATATTTTGGATTCATAAGCACACCTCAAAAAAAATATTCTAAGCTTATTTTACACTAAAATCAAAAATATGTAAAGTATTTTTTGAAAAATAATTTTTTCACTGAATATTTTTATATTTTTTTACCATTCCGGATATACGGCAAAATTATATAATATTTGATATTTATTTTAAATTCGACAAATTTCCGTAAAATTTTTCTTGTCAGGTTATTGATTTAACGAAAATACATGTTAAAATAATCATATAAAGGAGGTATTATATATAACCATGGATAAGAAAAACCCAAGTTCAATAAAAATTATGGTTGCAAATGAGCTTCCCGGCGATGGAATAATCGTTGCTGAACAGCTCAGAAACTATGGCTTTTATGCCTATACAAGACCCAGGGACGGAAGAATAATTTTAAAATCCATAACTTCCGAAAAACCTGATGTTGTAATTATGGATTTGAACATTCCGCACATTGATTCTCTTTCAATCATAAGACGAATCAGAAATATCGGACTCAGTACACCGCTTTTTATAATAACATCAATGTATGAAAATCCTGCTGTTGAAAAAAAGCTTCTGGAGAGCGGTGCTTCATACTTTCTTCTCAAGCCTGTTGATTTTATGGGATTATGCGAAATCGTAGATGATATTGTTCAGGACAATGAACGTCATACACGTGAGACGCTTGAATCCGCTGTAACAGAAATTATCCACAAAATAGGTGTTTCCACAAGAATCAAAGGCTTCCACTATCTCCGCACAGCTATAATCTCATCATATGAAAACAAGATGTTCCTGAAAAACATCACAACAAAGCTGTATCCCGAAATTGCTGTACAGTATAACACTACCCAATCCCGTGTTGAAAGAGACATAAGACACGCTCTCACATCTGCATGGAAAAACGGAAATCCGGAGGCTCTGAACCAGATTCTCGGACGTGCTTTGGAGGTAAATGGCAAAAGACCTACAAACTCCGAATTTATTTCTCTGGTTACTGAGAGCCTGATAATGAAATACAAATACTCATCTATAGAAAAATACCTTTAACTATTAAAAAAATCAAGGTCAGCGGACAAGCTGACCTTATTTTATTTCATGCGGAAAAATTTTACCTGAAAATTTCTCCGTCTGCACAGAATATATTTTTACGGCATATGTTTCCGGTTTCAAATTTTACTGGAGATACTGAGGAAAAAGCTTCCGTAAAGAGCATGGGATTCAGATTATTCTGCGTTCCTGCCGAAAGCTTTATTTTAAGAATTAATTTTCCTTCAGAAATATCATATCCGGAAATTTCCGTATCAGGCTTTATATCAATAGTCTTTATGCCCTTTTTAGTTTTCTTCTCAACGCATATTTTATCACTTTCAAGAAATCTTTCAAGCTCACAGGAGAGCTTCTCAGGAAACTCTGTAAGACATTCAACGGAATACTCAGCCTTAAAAATATCCTTTACATTGTGTTCCGGAGTAATAACGGATAATATTTTAAGTCCCTCAGGCATTATTTCATTGAGGGATTTTTTAATTTTACCGAAAGAAACTCCCTCTGTAAGGCTGAAATCCATAATTTCACATTCGCTCTCAAAGCCCAGAGAGAGTGCAAGGGCAAAGGCTATATAAGGGTGCGGATTGTAGCCCTCGGTATACCAGACCGGAAGTCCGGACTTTCTGAATACTCTCATCATAAATCTGTTAAGGTCAAGATGAGATATATATTTTGCACGTCCTTTTTTTTCAAAAATTGCTCTAACCTTAATCAAAGCATTTACCTCCTGTAGCCTTATTTACTCCGCAGGCTGAGCATTTTTCACGGCAGTTCGGAGTAGTTTCAGATTTTCTTGCACGGATATTTTCTCTGATAAAAAAATCCTTTGATACATAATAATCAATATGTTCCCATGGCATAATTTCATTATATTCACGTTTACGGCAGGCATAAAATCCGGGGTCAAGACCGCATCTTCTGAAAGCATCGAGCCATATATCAAATTTGAAATGCTCTCCCCAGCTGTCAGACTTACAGCCGTTTTTCCATGCCGTATATATTACTTCTGATAATCTTCTGTCACCTCTTGCAAGCACGGCTTCAATAAGGCTTACTGAAGGGTCATGCCAGCTCGGACGGATTTTACGGCTCTTTATAGATTCAGTCAGAAGCTTCTGCTTATGCTCAATCATTTCACGTGTATCCTGAGGTTCAAACTCAAACGGCGTAAAAGGCTTCGGAACAAATGTAGCTGTGCTTATTGATACCTGTACGCTTTTTCCCTTAGGTCTTTCGGGAAGTGAATAGAACAAATCAACAATTTTCTGTGCCAGTTCGGCGATTCCGATTATATCCTCATCAGTTTCAGTCGGCAGTCCCAGCATGAAATAAAGCTTTACTGTTGTATATCCGCCCTCAAACGATATACGGCAAGTATTCATTATTTCTTCCTCTGTAACATTTTTATTTATAACGTCACGAAGTCTCTGAGTACCGGCTTCCGGTGCAAATGTAAGTCCGCTTTTTCTTACCTTCTTTATTTTTTCCAGAAGCTCCTCCGAAAAGTTATCTATTCTCAGGGACGGCAGGGAAAGATTTATTTTATTTTTTTCAGTATAGTCTATAAGCTTTGAAAGTATTTCTGATATATCCGAATGGTCACTTGTACTAAGCGATGCAAGCGAAAGCTCATCATATCCGGTATTTTCACAAAGCACTTTTGATTGATTGAATATGCTTTCAGCGGATTTTTCCCTGAATGGTCTGTATAAAAAGCCTGCCTGACAAAATCTGCAACCCCTTATACACCCTCTGAGTACTTCTGTTACTGCACGGTCGTGAACTATCTCACTGAATGGCACTGCAAAGTTATCAGGATAAAACACCTTATCCATATCAGATATAATCCTTTTCCGGACAACCGGCGGAATACCATCATCAGGAGTTATTGACTTTACAGTGCCATCATCATTATAGCTTACGTGATAGAACGACGGAACATATATTCCCTCTATTTTAACGGCATCACGGAGAAATTCACTTCTTGACGAACCTCGTTTCTTATGTTCAAGATACAAGTCCATAAGCTCAAGATTAACTTCCTCGCCCTCGCCAAGAATAAATATATCAAAAAAATCCGCAAGCGGTTCGGCATTGCATACACAGCAACCGCCTGCAACTACTATAGGAGAAAGAGCTTCTCCCCTGTCCCTCTGCCATAAAGGTACTCCGGCTAAATCAAGCATATTAAGCACATTTGTATATGAAAGCTCATATTGCAGTGTAAAGCCTATAAAATCAAAATTCTTTACCGGTTCGAGATTTTCAAGTGTATAAAGCGGTATGTCATGCTCACGCATTATATTTTCAAAATCCTCCTGAGGAGCAAATACTCTTTCACACCTGTAATTTTCACGGCTGTTCATAAGCGAATAAAGAATCTTCATTCCAAGGTGAGACATTCCTATATCATATGTATCAGGAAAACAGAAAGCAAAGCTCACATCAGTTTCATCGGGATTTTTAATGATACTTCCCATTTCACCGCCTATATATCTTGACGGCTTCTGAACATCAAGCAGATATTTTTCAATTTTTTCTCTAAGCATACTAAACCTCCGATAATGTTTCTGAATACTATTTTAACATCTCATGCAAATCAAGTCAAGTATATTCATATACAAAATGCACAAAAAGAATCTCTGAAATTCTCTTAAAATTTGCAGATAAAATTATATAATTCCCTTGACAAATTCTATAATTGTGATATAATATTATTAAACCTTGAAGGTGGTGATGTATATTATGAAAAAAAGCGTTTACAGTCTGGTGCTTATGGACGATGTTGTCAGAGCTGTTGACGAGGAGGCATACAGACAAGGTACAAGCCGTTCAAATCTTATAAATCAGATTCTTGCTGAACATCTCTCCTGTACCACTCCGGAAATGCGTATGCAGAATATCTTTAATGCCTTTTCAGGTCTGCTTGATTCCTGCTTTCAGCTGCAGCCCCGCAGCTCCGGTTCACTTATAGCAGTCAGAACTGCTCTGAAATACAGATATAATCCGACTGTAAATTACAAGGTTGAACTTCTGCGTTCGCCTGATAAATATATCGGTACACTAAAAGTCCATATAAGAACACAGAATCAAAGCCTTACAGAACTGTTTTCGGATTTCTTCAGAATCTGGACTAA
The DNA here is from genome assembly GCA_029005335.1 of Oscillospiraceae bacterium. Lineage (GTDB taxonomy): Bacteria > Bacillota > Clostridia > Oscillospirales > Ruminococcaceae > Ruminococcus. Next base: position 12,463 of record JAQXFT010000158.1, on the reverse strand, counting down.
TCTGGAGCTTTCATGCATAGGAAACAGACTTCCGGCAGAATACTCTGCTGAAGTTGATGAAAGCAAATTCTCCAGAAAGCTTTTTAACCCTCATATAGATGAGGATTCACTCGGCGAAAAAATATACAGCTATATAAATCTGCTTGACAGCTGTATAAAATGCTGTTTTGCTGACAAGGATAATTTCCGGAATCAGCTTGAAAATACAAAAACCTACTATCTCGAAGAAATGAGAAATTCTGTCATATGATAAAGGGAGGTATCTTTTATGATGAATTTTGAAAAATGTACTCAGAAATCACTCGACGCTATAAGAAATGCACAGAGCATAGCTCTTTCAGCAGGAAATCAGGTTGTTGAACCTATTCACATTCTTGCCGGTCTCGTAAGACAGGAGCAAGGTCTTATTCCGGAACTTCTCCGCAAAATGAACATAGATGTGAATAATTTCGATACTGAAATAAGCAAAAAAATAAATTCACTTCCGAAGGTCTCCGGAGCAGGCAGGTCGGGAGATATGAGAATATCAGCCGATACTGATAAGGTTCTCACAAATGCTGAAGCTACAGCCCGCAGAATGAAAGATGAATTTACATCTGTAGAGCATATTATGCTTTCACTTATTGAATGTCAGGAAAAGCTTGTCAGTCAGATTATGTCAGTATTTCAGATTGACAACAAAAAATTCCTTACAGTGCTTTCATCAGTAAGAGGAAATACAAGGGTTACAAATGAAAATCCTGAGGATACCTATGATGTGCTTACAAAATACGGTCAGGATTTGGTAGACCTTGCAAGACAGAACAAGCTCGACCCCGTAATCGGTCGTGACAGCGAAATCAGAAACGTTATAAGGATTCTTTCACGAAAAACAAAAAACAATCCTGTGCTTATCGGTGAACCCGGTGTCGGCAAGACTGCAATAGCAGAAGGTCTCGCACTCCGTATTGTTGCCGGTGATGTTCCCGACAGCCTCAAGGACAGAAAAGTATTCTCTCTTGATATGGGTGCTTTGGTTGCCGGTGCAAAGTACAGAGGCGAATTTGAGGAACGTTTTAAAGCCGTACTCAATGAAATCAAGAAAAGCAACGGCAATATAATCCTGTTTATAGATGAACTTCATACAATCGTTGGTGCAGGAAAAACCGACGGTGCAATGGACGCAGGAAATCTTCTCAAGCCTATGCTTGCAAGAGGTGAACTGCATTGTATCGGTGCTACCACTCTTAACGAATACCGTCAGTATATCGAAAAAGATGCTGCTCTTGAAAGACGTTTTCAGCCTGTTATGGTTGATGAGCCGTCCGTTGAGGATACAATCTCAATTTTAAGAGGTCTTAAAGAGAGATATGAAGTATTCCACGGCGTTAAGATTCACGATAATGCACTTATTTCCGCCGCCGTACTCTCCAACAGATATATAAGCGACAGATTTCTCCCCGATAAAGCTATCGACCTCATAGATGAAGCCTGTGCTACTATAAGAACTGAAATGGATTCCATGCCTACTGAGCTTGATGAAATTTCAAGAAAGATAATTCAGCACGAAATTGAAGAAGCTGCACTCAAAAAAGAGGACGATAATATATCAAAAGAACATCTTAAAGAAATTCAGAATGAGCTTGCTGAAATGCGTGACAAATTCAATTCCATGAAAGCCCAGTGGGAAAACGAAAAATCAGGTATCACTGAAATTCAGAAAATACGTGAGGAAATCGAAAAAACCAATGCAAATATTGAAAAGGCTGAACGTGAATATGACCTCGACAAGGCTGCAGAGCTTAAATACGGAAAGCTTCCTTCACTGAAAAAACGTCTCGAGGCTCTTGAAAACAGCTCCGATAAAAATCAGAATCACCTTCTCCGTGATAAGGTTACAGAGGAAGAAATCGCAAATATAGTATGTCGCTGGACTGGTATACCCGTATCAAAGCTTATGGAGGGCGAAAAAGAGAAAATCATTCACCTTGAAGAACTTCTCCACAAGAGAGTTATCGGTCAGGACGAAGCCGTTCAGAAAGTAAGCGAAGCTATACTCCGTTCAAGAGCAGGAATACAGAATCCCGACCGCCCTATAGGTTCATTCCTCTTCTTAGGCCCTACAGGTGTCGGTAAAACTGAACTTGCAAAAGCTCTGTCCGAAATTCTTTTTGATGACGAAAAGAATATGATTAGAATCGATATGAGCGAATATATGGAAAAATTCAGTGTCAGCCGTCTGATTGGAGCGCCTCCAGGATATGTCGGATATGACGAGGGCGGTCAGCTTACCGAGGCTGTAAGACGTAAGCCATATTCCGTAATTCTCTTTGATGAAGTCGAAAAGGCTCACCCTGATGTATTCAATATACTTCTTCAGGTTCTCGATGACGGCAGAATTACCGATTCTCAGGGCAGAACAGTAGATTTCAAGAATACTGTCATAATCCTTACATCAAATCTCGGCTCTCCCTATATTCTTGACGGTATAGATGATAACGGAAATATTACTGATGATGCTAAAAATCAGGTCAATGCACTTCTTAAACAGCAGTTCAGACCCGAATTTCTCAACCGTCTTGATGAAATTGTATTCTACAAGCCACTTGCAAAAGCTCAGATTTCAACAATTGTTGACCTTATGCTTGCAGACCTTCAGAAACGTCTTGACGACAAGCATATAAGGCTTGAAGTAACTGATTCCGCAAAATCCTATATTATTGACTGCGGATATGACCCGAGCTTCGGTGCAAGACCTCTCAGAAGATTCATTCAGAGCAATGTTGAAACACTTATAGCTAAGGAAATTATCAAATCGGATTTGTCTGCCGGAGATACTATCCGCATTGACCTGACAGACGGAAAGCTCTCCGCAGGAGTTATATAACAGTATGGCAAAATCAAAATATATATATGTCTGTAACCAGTGCGGTTACGAAAGCTCCAAATGGAACGGAAAATGTCCCTCATGCGGTTCATGGAACAGCTTTGAGGAGGAACTGAGGGGCGACGCCAAAGCGTCGCCCCTGTCCGGTTCAGTGGATTTGTCTGATAAAATCATAGAGCTTTCCGATATTGGAACAGATTCCGATATACGCTATGATACGGGAATAGGAGAGCTTAACAGAGTTCTTGGCGGAGGTCTTGTAAAAGGTTCTATCGTACTTCTCGGCGGTGAACCCGGCATAGGAAAAAGTACAATTCTTTTGCAGATATGCCAGTTCATGGGCGAGGAACATTCTATATTGTATGTCTCCGGAGAGGAATCAGCAAGACAGATTAAGCTCCGTGCAGAACGTCTTTCCGTTGATTCGCAGAATCTCTATATCCTTACTGCAAACGATGCCGAAGCTGTATGCGATACCATAAACAACAGCAATCCGGATATAGTTATCATAGATTCTATCCAGACTATGAGCATACCTCAGATTTCATCAAGTCCGGGAAGCCTCACACAGGTAAGAGAATGTACAAATCTTTTTATGCGTACTGCCAAATCAAGAGAGATACCAATAATTATAGTAGGTCATGTAAATAAGGACGGTGCTATTGCAGGCCCTAAGGTTATGGAGCATATTGTTGATGCTGTTCTGTATTTTGAGGGAGAACGCCATATGAGCTACAGAATTTTGCGTGCCGTAAAAAATCGTTTCGGCTCTACAAATGAAATAGGTGTGTTTGAAATGATTGACTCCGGATTAAAAGAAGTCGAAAACCCCTCACAGATGCTTCTTTCCGGCAGACCCCATGACGTTTCCGGAACGTGTGTTTCATGTATTATGGAGGGTTCAAGACCTATTCTTGCAGAGGTTCAGGCTCTTGCCTCAAAAACAAGCTATTCTGCTCCGAGACGTATGACAACAGGATTCGATTTCAACAGGCTTACTATTATTATAGCCGTTATGGAAAAGCGTATCGGAATTTTTATGAATACCCTTGATATTTATCTTAATGTCGTAGGCGGATTCCGACTCGATGAACCTGCCGGAGATTTGTCAGTAGCACTTGCAATATACTCCAGTATCATCGACCGCCCTATAAGTGAAAAGCTTATTGCATTCGGTGAAATAGGTCTCGGCGGTGAAATAAGAAGCGTTTCACACATCATACAGAGAATACATGAGGCTGAACGCATGGGCTTTGAAAACTGTATTGTTCCCCGTCAGTCGCTCTCCGGAATCAATCAGAAAGACTTTAAAATAAATATAATCGGCGTAAATACACTTAAACAGGCTTTTTCAGTCATAGAATAATTTCGGATAATTTTCACAAAAAACTTCTTGACATTCAAGAATAAATGTGATATAATATAGAAAATTTCTATCAGGAGGTGCTTTATGAATAAAAAAGCTATGTTTAAAATCGGCTACGGCCTTTATGTACTTACTGCCAAAGAAGACGATTTCAATAACGGTTGCATTATAAATACGGTTTCTCAGGTTACTTCCACCCCTAACCGCATTTCAATCACCGTAAACAAATCCAACAAAACTCATGATATGATTATGAAAACCGGTGAATTTAATGTATCAGTAATTTCTGAAAAGGCTGATTTCTCGTTGTTTAAAAGATTCGGCTTTCAGAGCGGTAAGGATACAGATAAATTTGACGGCTTCGATAAATATGCTGTCGCTGAAAACGGCATAAAATATATCACTGATTCCACTAACGCCTATATCTCAGCCAGACTCTTCCACGCTGTCGATTTGGGTACTCATACACTTATGCTTGCTGATGTCACTGACTGCGATATTCTCTCTGATGATGTATCTGTAACATATGACTATTATCATAAGAATATCAAGCCGAAAAATTCCGCTGTTCCGAATATTCCAAAGGGAAAGGTCGCTTACAGATGTAAAATATGCGGATATATCCACATTGCTGATGAGCTTCCGCCGGATTTCGTATGTCCGGTATGCAAGCATGGTGCTGACGATTTTGAAAAAATTATTGAAAATGGAGCTGATAATATGAATCTTAAAGGTACAAAAACAGAACAGAATCTGCTTTCCGCATTTGCCGGCGAAAGTCAGGCAAGAAACAAATATACCTACTTTGCATCAGTTGCAAAAAAAGAGGGATTTGAACAGATTTCCGAAATTTTCCTCAAAACAGCCGAAAATGAAAAGGAACACGCTAAAATGTGGTTCAAGGCTCTCGGAGAACTCGGCGATACTGCAAAAAATCTCGCTGCTGCTGCCGACGGTTAAAACTATGAATGGTCTGATATGTATGAACGCTTCGCAAAAGATGCTGAAGAAGAAGGCTTCTCTGAACTTGCTGAAAAATTCCGTGCAGTAGGAAAAATCGAAAAGGCTCATGAGGAACGTTACCGTGCATTGCTCAATAACATTGAAATGCAGAAGGTATTTGAGAAATCTGAGGAAACTATCTGGGAATGCCGTAACTGCGGTCACCTCGTAATCGGCAAAAAAGCTCCCGATGTTTGCCCTGTATGTTCTCACCCACAGAGCTTCTTTGAAGTCAGAAAAGAAAATTATTGACTTGTGAGGTATTTTTTTAATGGTTACTATCGAAATGGAAAACGGCAAAAAAATCAAAATAGAACTCTATCCCGAAATCGCTCCCATTACCTGCGAAAATTTTGAAAAACTCGTTAAACAGGGATTCTATAATGGTCTGTGCTTCCACAGAGTAATATCCGGATTTATGATTCAGGGAGGCTGTCCCAATGGTACAGGTACAGGCGGCCCCGGCTGGAATATCACAGGCGAATTTTCAGCAAACGGTATAAAGAATGACCTTAAACACGAAAGAGGCGTTATCTCAATGGCTCGTGCTGCGAATCCCGATTCAGCCGGCTCTCAGTTCTTTATAATGCATGACGATGCACCATACCTTGACGGTCAGTATGCTGCTTTCGGACGTGTCGTTGAGGGTATTGATGTCGTTGACGAAATCGCACTTGCCCCTACAGACTACAATGACAAACCGAAAATTCCTCAGATTATGAAATCTGTAACAATAGAATAAAAATCATCGCAGGAACGGAATATTAAATCCGTTCCTGTTTTTGTGCAAAAATATATCCGGTGCTTTTGAACACCGGATATTTTTATAGAAGGGATAATGTGAAGAAATCAATTTTCATATAACTTGTCATCATATTTGAAATATACAAGGGTTATATTAAGGTTTCCGTTTAAAGCTCTGAGTTCATCTATGAACGCCTTCTGATTCATGTCGTTATAGACGTCAACGCTGTAAATTAATTCAAAGAGAGTTCCGAAATTCGTAGTCTTTACACGCCTGAGCTTATAATAGCTTGTGTATTTCTTCAGTGTTGAATCAAATACACCCTGATAATTAAGATTTTCCGGAATTGATATTTTCAAAGTCATGTGATTAATCTTACAGCCTCCGAAATTCACATAGTTCAGAATAAGCGTTACTGCTCCGAGAATTATAAAGAAGATTACTGCAAATCCTATGTATCCCAGTCCGCATGCCACTCCGGTAGCCATTGAGTAGAATATATATGTAATGTCCCTCGGGTCGCCGGGAACACTTCTGAATCTTACAAGTGCAAACGCTCCGGCAAGGCTCAAAGCACCGTATGTTGTATTTATCAGCAGAAGTATCAGTGCTACTACAGGCGGAAGCATTATCATGGTAAGCACATAGCTCTGTGAATAGCCCTCTTTTTTGTGGGAAACCATATAAATGACGCTTATAAGGAATCCCAGTATTATTGACGTTATTATGCAAAGCATAAAAGAAGATGCCGTCACCGATGAGGCTGTCTGTGTCGTAGCCGTAGGGTCAATTGTTTCAATAACATTTCCGAAAAATCCGTTTTTAAACATAAGATACACTCCTTAATTTATTTATATTTTCCTGGATATACATTTCATACGCTCTGCCGTATTTTGAAAAGCTTGTCTTATAGATTCTCAAATCAGAAAGACATTTTATAAGCCATTCCGGTACAGAATCGGATACCTTTACTTCCATAAGGCGTTGATTTTCACCGATAATCTGATTTCCGTAGCTGGGAGAAGAAAGCTCCAGATTGTCACGGCGTTCCGTAATAAGCCGGTCGAATGTCAGGCGGAAATCACTGTTATCCTTTCCGAAAAAGGCACTCCTCTGATAGCTTATATACTGCTTTGGTACAACGTTGTAGTTTTCAAGAAAGGAATCAAGTTCTCTGAATACCTGATTGATAATATATTTCTGTGATGACGGCTTTTCATGTGATTCAAGGTATCTGGCGGATTCTCCGAGAGTAAAGGTAACACGTCTCTTTGCAACAACTCCGCCTATTTTTTTCTTTATCTCAAGGAACACTGTATCATCGGGCTTTGCAGGAGAATAATAGCTTCTCAGGCGTATTTTTTCCTTATAGTAGGGCTTTTCAAGCGATTCTCTTATAAGAAAGTCATCGGGGGTATCGTAGTATATATTGTAAACACCGTATTCTTTTCCGTCAATACAGAATTTGTCGGGATTCATATATTTGTGAATTTCATCAAGCATGGCTTCATACTGTTTAACATCAAGCAAAAATTTTATTTCTTTTCGGGCAAAAGTATTGATTGCCATATTCTGTTCACTCCTTTTGTTTTATCTTATATTGTGATTATATAATACAAATCTTAAAATAACATTGAAAATTTCAGTGTATTTTAAATTTATGTAAAAAAAAAGAAACGCCTCTGAAAAATCAGAGACGCTTCGGGGAAAAAAATTAAAGGTCAATTTTTCCTGTCTCGCCGTCAACAACGTAATAAACAGCATTATCCTCAGGTTTTACATAGAGGCTAACGTTCTTTGGAGACTTGACTTCTGAAAGCTTCTTAGCAGTGTCAAGGAGTTCAGCAACTGAAACTTCCTTACCATTGTGCTGGATATAGACATTTTCAGATTTCTTAACTGTTGCCTTCTTTGCAGTAGTTTTTTCAGCCTTGACTTCCTGAGCAGATTCAACAGCAACTTCCTTAACGGGTTCAGTCTTGACTTCCTTAACGGGTTCAGTCTTGACTTCCTTAGCGGGTTCAGTCTTTACTTCCTTAGCGGGTTCAGTCTTGACTTCAGCCTTTACGGACTTTGTAGTTTTTCTGGCCATAGTTAAAATTACCTCCTGAATTTTTTTATTCATTTACCGTGGTTTTACGGAAATTTATAATTTTATTATATACCCGGAATCACTGTTTGTCAAGAATTTTTCTGAAAAATAGCCAAAACGCTTGAATAAAATATATCAGATACGGATTTTTTTAGCTAAAACATAAAGTAAAATCTGCGTTAAACAGACTTCTTTCGCATATGCAAAAATAATTTTATAAAATAATCTCTGAAAAGCAGTAATATAATATTACTGCTGCAATCGGAAAAGCTGAAAAGCCGAATATATAAATCAGTAAAAATGATAAAGCAGTCATTATTACGGCAAAAATTTTAAGAACGATTTCCGATATATACTCTGCATTTAAAAGCTCTCCGATACAAAGAATTATACTTCCTCCGTCAAGATTTCTGAAAGGAAGAAGATTGAATATACAGAGCATAAGATTCATATCTGCAAAATTCCTGTTAAATATTCCGGATAGAAAAATAAGAAGGTTTACAGAAGCTCCTCCGGATAGTATTGCAAGATTCCTGTAATTGCTTACAAGATTTTCACGGCTCTGCACTATACGGATTCCGAGACCGCTTATAAAAACGCTTTTTATTTCTGCTCTCAGAACACACATTATAACAAGATGTCCGGCTTCATGAACAGCACACGCCATAAAAAACATTACTATACTGTGGTAATTATTTGTCATGAAAACAAGTGCTGTAAACATGAAGAACGAAAAGCTTATACGGAAATCCGTTGAAAATATTCTGAAGCTTATCATAGATAATCTGAAATATAAGGTACTATGTGTTCTGTATCGTTGACAAGACTTTCAAGAATATCATAAAGCTCACGGCATATCTGAGGACAGAATATATTTGCAGTAAAAAATCCGATTGTCAGAAGTATGCATATAACTGCCTGAACTGCTATAATTTCATCAGCCTTCTGAGATTTTCTGCTTTCATATTTTTCACGTACTGCTTCTATATCGGATTTTTCTGATTCCTCATCAAAGTTATCCGGAATATCAATTATATTATCTTCATCATAGTAATCCATAAAAAATCACCCCTATAAAATTCTATTGGGGCTAAAGGATTTTTAGAACAAAAAAGGCGGAATCTGAATTCCGCCTGAAATATTATTCTGATTTGACAATTTTTTCATTCTGTATATTCATCAGCTCAGGTTTAAGTGAATCCACACTTTCAGCAGTAATTACCACTTTAGCTATATTTTCGTCCGACGGTACGTTGAACATTGTATCCATAAGGATTCCCTCAAGAATTGAACGCAAGCCTCTTGCACCTGTTTTCTGTGCTATAGCTTTCTGAGCTATTTTTGAAAGTGCTTCATCTTCAACTTCAAGAGTAAGATTATCATAGGAGAAAAGCTTTTTATACTGCTTTATAAGTGCATTTCTGGGTTCAGTCATAATTTTTATAAGACTGTCTTCATCAAGCTCATCAAGAACTGTTATAATAGGAAGTCTGCCGACGAACTCAGGAACCATTCCGAATCTTACGAGGTCTTTAGGTATAACGTGTCTGAATACATTTTCATTAAGCTCGCTTTTGGATTTCATATCACTTTCAAAGCCTATTGAGGTTTTGCCGATTCTTCTTTTTATAATTTTTTCAAGACCGTCGAAAGCTCCGCCACATATAAAAAGTATATTCTGAGTATTGATTTGAATACATTCCTGATTAGGGTGTTTTCTTCCGCCCTGTGGCGGAACGTTTGAAACTGTTCCCTCCACTATTTTCAGAAGCGACTGCTGTACTCCCTCGCCGCTTACATCTCTTGTAAGAGAAGTATTTTCGGATTTCCTTGCAATTTTATCGATTTCATCTATATAGATTATTCCTCTCTGAGCAGCTTCCACATTATAATCCGCTGCCTGAAGAAGTCTTACAAGGACATTCTCAACATCATCACCGACATATCCGGCTTCTGTGATAGTTGTGGCATCGGCTATTGCGAACGGAACATTCAGAAGCTTTGCAAGAGTCTGGGCAAGAAAGGTTTTACCTACTCCCGTAGGTCCCAGAAGCAGAACATTACTTTTCTGGATTTCAACGCCGCTGTCATCATTTTTTTCATTCTGGCTGAGGATTCTTTTATAGTGATTGTATACAGCAACTGAAAGTGTAATCTTTGCAGAATCCTGACCGACTACATACTCATCAAGAAAATTCTTTATTTCACGTGGTTTCAGGAGATGGATATCTGAATCCTTTGTATTCTTTCCTGATTTTGAAGTCTTTTCAGATTTTGCCGGTTTTTTGGGAGATTCAGATGAACCGAACAGCATATCATAGCAGTAGCATACACATTCATCGCATATTCCCAGATTTCCGGCAGTAAACATATTCTGTACTTCGTCCTCGCCCTTTCCGCAGAAACAGCACCTCATATAATTGCTTCCTGTCATATAGATATTACCTCTTTGCTATTACCTTATCAATAAGTCCGTAATCACATGCTTCCTGAGCATACATAAAGTTATCACGTTCTGTATCACGGGTAATTTCCTCAATGGATTTTCCTGTATTCTCTGCAAGGATTTCATTCATTTTCTGTCTTGTTCTTATCAGGTGGTCGGAGTGTATTTTTATATCTGTACACTGTCCGGAAAGGCCTCCGGAGATAAGGGGCTGATGAATCATAATTTCGCTGTTGGGGAGAGCCAATCTTTTGCCCTTAGCACCTGCCGCAAGCAGAAATGCTCCCATAGATGCAGCCATGCCGATACATATGGTTGAAACATCGCACTTGATATAATTCATAGTATCGTATATAGCCATTCCGGAAGTAATAGAACCGCCCGGACTGTTTATATAAAGTGAAATATCCTTTTCGTTGTCCTGACTTTCGAGATAGAGAAGCTGAGCTACTATTACACTTGCCGTAGCATCATTCACCTGGTCTGAAAGCATAATGATTCTGTCATTAAGCAGGCGTGAATATATATCATATGACCTTTCGCCTCTGCTTGTCTGTTCCACTACATAAGGGACTAAAACGCTCATTTTGACTGCTCCTTTCAGATTCCGCAAAACCCCGAAAATAAATTTTACGGGGTGCGGATTAATTGTTTATATAAAAAATTATTCAGCGTCTTTATTTTCTGCTGATTCTTCTGATTCAGTATTATCTGTATCTTCGGAATTATCTATTACTGCACTGTCCTTTAAAAGCTCGATAGCCTTCTGCACCTTCATATCCTCTTTATATTCATCAGCAGGAATGAAACGCTTAATCATATCAAGAGTCATCTTGTTAGCCTCAGCCATTTCAGAAAGGCTTGCATCAACTTCCTCATCAGTAATCTCTATGTTTTCGAGTTCAGCGATTTTTTCAAGAGCAAGGCGGAGCTTTACTTCGCTTACAGCTCTTTCACGGTATGTATCTCTGAGAGAATCCATATCCATGCCGGTATACTGGAGGTAGAGGTCAAGCTTCATATTATTCTGGTGAAGCTGCTGGTCGAAAGCATTTACAAGTGAATCAATTCTTCTTTCATACATACAGTTAGGGATAGGGCTGTCAACCTTAGCGATAACTGCATTCATTATAGCATTTTCAAAACCAGCCTCAGCCTGATTCTTTGCAGCTTCCTCAAGCTTTTCTCTGATATCAGCCTTATACTCATCAACTGTATTGAATTCTGTAGCGTCCTTAACGAGGTCGTCATTGATTTCAGGGAGTTCCTCAAAGCTGATTGACTTTATTTTACACTTGAAAACAGCTTCCTTGCCTGCATATTCTTCCATCTGGTATGTCTCAGGGAAGGTTACATTAACGTTGAAATCTTCATCAATACTGTGACCTGCAACCTGTTCTTCAAAGCCGGGGATAAACTGACCGCTTCCGAGTCTGAGCGGGTGATTTTCGCCTTTACCGCCTTCAAAAGCCTCATCGCCGAAGAATCCTTCAAAATCGAGGATAACCTCATCGCCCATCTGAGCCGGTCTGTCGTCAACTGAAACGAGTCTTGCATTTTTCTTTCTGATATTGTAAATCTGATTTTCGATATCTTCTTCAGTAATTTCCTTTACTTTCTTAGGAGCTTTTATACCCTTGTAATCGCTTATAGTGATTTCAGGCTTTGTAACGCATACTGCTTTAAGTTCAACACCGTTTTCCTTGTCGATAGAAAGGAGTTCAACAGAAGGTCTGTCAACGAGGTCGAGCTTTGTCTCAGCGACAGCGGAATCGATTTCAGCAGGAAGAAGGCTGTTTATAGCATCCTCATAGAAAACGCCTTCGCCGTATTCCTTTTCAATAAGCTTTCTGGGAGCCTTGCCCTTTCTGAATCCCTTAAGCTGTATAGTTTTCTTCTGTTTCTGATAAATCTTTTCAACAGCTGACTCAAAAGTATCAGCATCG
>JAQXFT010000157.1 GCA_029005335.1 Oscillospiraceae bacterium | reverse complement strand
TATCGGAATTGCACCGATTCATGCCGTAAGGCTTGCGGACTTTTACCGCCGGTAGGGATTTTCACCCTGCCCCGAAGATTATAGTTTTTTTACAAGTAAATTATATCACTGTATATTTCAATTGTCAATAGAAATTTTATTATTATTTACATTATGTAACATCTGACAGGCAGACAGAATAATATATGATATAGCCGTTTCAGACATTGGCTATATTCATAAGGATACCTGATTTTGTTATGTCTATAATGCCGTAGGAAGGTCTTTTGCCGTCTCTCGGAGATGATGCACTTCCGGGATTCATAATGTAAATTCCGTTTTCGTAATTCATATATCTTTCGTGGGTATGTCCATAGAGAATAATATCGGAATTATTCAGCATTGCAGTCTGTTTCAGGGTTTCAAGACTATATCCGACACACTGTTTGTAACCATGAACGGCAAAAATCTTGTGTCCCTCCTCTGTCCATGTTGTAAAGACATCACTGTCCGAACAGCCAATATCGCAGTTGCCTCTGACATAAAAAAACCGGCTTTCAAGCTCAGGATATTTCATAAGCAATGTATCTGTTTCATATCTGCCGTCACCGAGATGTATAAACATATCGGCACGCATATGCTTTTCAACAATTTTTTCAAGGGCATAATAATTTCTGTGGGTATCCGAAATAACAATTATACGCATATACATTCACCTCAGAATCAATTCTATTTTATGATATTATACCATATAATAGAAAGAAATGCAAGTGTGAAAGGAGTTTTTATGAACAGAAATTCTTTTGATTCAGACAGCCTTAAAGGGCTTCTGGGAGTTGTAAGCAAAAAGCTCGGAGTGCCTCCGGAAAAGCTTAAAAAAGAACTTGAGGAGGGAAAATTCGACAGTGCTATTGCAGGAATGAGCAAAAGCGATGCGGCAAAATTCCAGCAGGCTATAAACAATCCTAAAATCATTGAGAAAATGATGAGTACTCCGCAGGCTAAAGCCCTTTATAAAAAGCTTTCCGGAGAATAATTTTTCAAGTGAGGTCTGAGGCATGGAAGATATAATGAATAAAATAAATAAGATTCTTTCCGACCCTGAGAGCATCAAGCAGATTTCAGAGCTTGCTCAGATGTTCATGTCAGAAACCGGAAATAACAACAAAAGCAGTAATGCCTCAGACTCAAATCCGGACAATTCCGAAAATTCATCAGATTCAGACAGCGGAGCATTTTCCGGACTTGATTTCAGCAAGCTCATTAAAATTCAGGAGATTATAGGAGCAGTTTCGGGCAAGGATAAAAATGCTGAACTGCTTCTCGCCCTGAAACCTCATCTCAGTCCGGAACGTCAGAAAAAAGCTGACAAGGCTATAAAGCTTTTAAAACTTCTGACAGTCTGGAATATAATTAAGGACAGCGGAATGCTCAAAGACTTTCTGAATTAACAAAGAGGTGATAAACTTTGGCATACGATAACGGACAGTTCAACAATATGCGTAATGACGCTATAAGGCGTACAAGGGAAATGTACCGCAATTCCATGGTAAATACTTCGCATTACTCTCAGGCGGATAATTACAGGAACGATAACAATAATAAAGAGGACATTCAGGAAATATCAGAAATTCCTGAGCCTGAAATTCATCAGGAAAATATGCCTTCGGGAATCAATAAAAGCCGGAATCAGAATCACGGAAAATCTGTGATTCCGGAAGGTCTCGGAAAAATTATCGGAGAGGGTCTTGACAGTGAAAAGCTTACTATAATTGCCCTTATGATAATACTTGCAAAAGAGGGTGCAGATATGAAGCTTATCCTTGCACTCGGATATATACTTATTTAACCTGTAAGAGGTGGAATACTTTGGATACACAAAAAATTTTCTACATAATATGCGGAATCGTAAGCCTTATAATGCTTGTGACATATATTTCAAGAAAGCACAGATTTCTGTCATTCATATTCGGCTCTCTGAGTGGTATAACTGCATTGTTTCTTCTGTGCAGATACGGCTCGGAAATCGGGACAGACGTGCCTATGAATATATTCAACTTCTGCGGAAGCGGTATTCTCGGAATACCCTTTGTTGTATTCCTTGCCATAATATGCCGTTGAATTATATTGATTTTTTTCGGCATATGTGATAAAATAATATCAAAGGAAGTGATTTTTTTATGAATATACTTGATATTATTTCAAAAACCAAACACAAAATTCCGCTTGAAAAATCTGAAATAGGATTTCTTGTTGAAAACTACACCGGCGGAAAAATTCCCGATTATCAGATGTCTGCATGGCTTATGGCAGTATGCCTCAATTCACTCACTGATGACGAAACTACTGAGCTTACCCTTGCTATGCGTGACAGTGGTCAGATACTTGATTTAAGCAGAATCAACGGTATCACGGCTGATAAGCACAGCACCGGAGGAGTCGGCGACAAAACAAGTCTTATAATAGCTCCGGCTGTGGCTTCATGCGGAGTATATGTCCCTAAAATGTCGGGAAGAGGTCTGGGACATACCGGAGGTACTATTGACAAGCTCGAAAGTATTGAGGGATACCGCACGGAAATGCCCCTTGATGAATTTATATCCATAGTAAACAAAACCGGATTTTCAATCATATCACAGAATGAAAATCTATGCCCTGCCGATAAGAAAATATATGCACTCAGAAATTCCACGGGGACTGTTGACAGTATTCCTCTGATATGTTCAAGTATTATGAGCAAAAAATTAGCCGTATCAGCAGACTGCATACTGCTTGATGTAAAATACGGTTCGGGAGCATTTATGAAAACAAAAGAAGATGCTGAGAGACTTGCCGAATTAATGCAGAATACCGGAATAAATGCAGGAAAAAAATGCAGGTGTGATGTCACTGATATGAACTCCCCTCTCGGAATGAATATCGGTAACGCTCTGGAAGTAAAGGAAGCCATTGAAATACTTCAGGGTAAAAATAAAGGCGATTTATATAAGCTCTGTATAGACTTGTCCGCTGATATGCTTTCACTTGCCGGTCAGGATAACTGCAGGGAAAAGGTTCAGAATGCAATAGACTCCGGAAAAGCTCTGGAGGTATTCCGTGAAACATTAATGCTGCATGGCGGAAATTATAAAATCTGTGATAACGTCTCAATGCTACCTCAGGCAAAATACAGCTATGAGGTGAAATCCGACCGCACCGGAACTATATCGGAAATAAACAGTGAGGAAATCGGTATGACATCACTTATTCTGGGGGCAGGAAGAATTACAAAAAATCAGCCTGTTGACCCCTCTGCCGGAATTATCCTCAACTGCAAAAAGGGCAATAAGATTCAGAAGGGCGATTTGCTTATGACTCTTTATTCCTCAAAAATAACGGATTTTTCAGAGGCGGAAAGACGTGCTTTGAATTCAATGAAAATTATGTGAAATATTTATAATTTATATTGACGTTTCGTGTCGTATGTGGTATAATATATACATCATTATTTAATAATTCAAGGAGGCTTTTTTATATGGGAATTTTTGATAAAATCAAAGGTATGGCAGAAGATGCCGGAGGTGCTATATCAAAGGGTGCTAAAAACGTTACCGACAGCTCTAAGAAAATGGTCGAAAAAACCAAGCTGAAAAACAAAATTTCCAAGCTCGAGGAGGATATCGAAAAAAAATATACTGAAATAGGAAAGCAGTATTTCAAGGTAAATTCACAGAATCCTGCTGAAGAATACGCTGATATGGTAAACTTCATTATTGAATCCCAGAGCAGAATCAACGAAATTCAAGCTGAAATCATTGCCATGGATAATAAGTATATCTGTCCTACCTGCGGTGCCGGTATCCCCGAAAATGCTAAATTCTGCTCATCATGCGGTGCTAAATTTGAAAAACCAGTTTCCGATAATTCCGCTGAGACTTCTTCAAAATGCCCTAAGTGCGGGGCTGATATAGAAAGCGATGCAAAATTCTGTACTGCATGCGGTGCTAAATTTGAAGAAAACAACACTATTTCATCTGATGATATTGAAATAATCGGCTGAATTATATAAAAATAAGCTTCGTCAGGTGATTTGTATTGACAATCCTGATAAAAAAATTCAAAACACTTGACAAATCAGCTTTTATGATGTAGAATAAATATATCAGGTGAATACTTAAATCAATATTGAAACAATGGCGTTTCGGTTGTAAAAATTATATTTTACAGTCGGAATGCCTTTTTTTATTCAAGGAGGATATATTATGTCAGAAAATAATCAGTCAGTTGCAGAATACTTCGGCTGTAATGTATTCAGCGATTCCGTTATGAGAACAAGACTCCCTAAAAATGTTTATAAGTCAGTTATGAAAACAAAAAAATTCGGCGTTCCGCTTGAACAGTCAGTTGCAGACGTTGTCGCAAATGCTATGAAGGACTGGGCTGTCGAAAAGGGGGCTACTCACTATACACACTGGTTTCAGCCTATGACTGGTGTCACCGCTGAAAAACACGATTCATTTATTTCACCTACTCCCGACGGCGGTATAATTCTTGAATTTTCCGGAAAAGAACTCGTTAAAGGTGAACCCGATGCTTCCTCATTCCCGTCAGGCGGTCTGAGAGCTACTTTTGAAGCAAGAGGCTATACAGCCTGGGACCCCACCTCAAACGCTTTCATCAAGGACGGTACACTTTATATCCCGACTGCTTTCTGTTCATATACCGGAGAAATCCTCGATAAGAAAACTCCTCTCCTCCGTTCCATGGAAGTCGTAAGCGAACAGGCTCTGAGAATTTTAAGACTCTTCGGAAATACTACCGCTACAAGAGTTACTACTACTGTAGGCCCTGAACAGGAATACTTCCTCGTTGATAAAAAATACTTCGACCAGCGTGAAGACCTGGTTATTACCGGAAGAACCTTGTTCGGTGCAAAGCCTCCGAAAGGTCAGGAGCTTGAAGACCACTATTTCGGAAATATCAAGCAGAGAGTTTCAGACTATATGAAGGATTTGGATAAGGAACTCTGGAAGCTCGGAATTTTCGCTAAAACCAAACACAATGAAGTTGCACCGGCTCAGCATGAGCTTGCCCCCATATTTACAACCTCCAATATAGCTGCTGACCACAATCAGCTTACTATGGAGATTATGAAGAAAACCGCTCTCAAGCATGGTCTTGTATGTCTCCTCCACGAAAAACCCTTCGCAGGCGTAAACGGTTCAGGTAAGCATAATAACTGGTCCATTTCATCTAATGACGGTCAGAATCTCCTCGACCCCGGCGATACTCCTCAGGATAATATGCAGTTCCTCACATTCCTTTGTGCAATTATAAAGGCTGTCGATGAATATGCTCCGCTTCTCAGACTTTCCGCTGCATCTGCCGGAAACGACCACAGACTCGGTGCTAATGAAGCTCCTCCCGCTGTAATCTCAATGTTCATAGGAAGTGAACTCGAAGGCGTTATCGAAGCTCTCGAAAACGGTACTACTTATAAGAAGCCTAACGGAAATGAAGAATTTGTTATAGGCGTTGACGCTCTCCCGAATTTCCCGAAAGATGCTACCGACAGAAACAGAACTTCTCCTTTTGCATTCACAGGAAACAAATTTGAATTCAGAATGCTCGGTTCTGCTGATTCTATCTCATGTACAAATACAATACTTAATACAATCGTTGCTCAGATTCTCGATGAATTTGCAACTATTCTTGAAAAGGCTGACGACTTTGAAAAGGCTCTCAAGGAACTCCTTGTTAAAACTATCAAGGAACACAAGAGAATTATCTTCAACGGCAACGGCTATTCCAATGAATGGCTTGAAGAGGCTGAAAGACGTGGACTTCCGAACCTCGTTTCAACTGTTGATGCTCTCCCGAAATATACAGAGGAAAAATATGTTTCAATGTTCGAGAAATTCAAGGTATATTCCGCTAAGGAAATCAAGTCAAGAACTGAAATTCTCCTCGAAAACTACAGCAAGGTTATAAATATTGAAGCCCTCACAATGCTTGATATGGTAAAGAAACAGATTCTTCCGGCTTGTATCTCATATACAAAGACACTCTGCGATTCAGCAATTTCAAAGGATACAATCGGTATTGATTCAACCGTTGAAAAATCTATGGCTGCAAAGATTTCCTCTCTCACTTCAAGTATCGTAAACGAAGTAAAGGCTCTTGATGAAAAGGTAATCTCCGCTCAGGACTGCGAAGAAGGCGAAGAAATGGCAAGATTCTACAGAAACGAAGTATTCACTCAGATGCAGACTCTCAGAGCTTCTGTTGATGAATGTGAAATGTGTATTCCCGAATCCGTATGGCCTCTGCCTTCATATACAAAGCTCCTCTTTACAGTTTGATTTCTCCCCATTTTTATCCCTTATAACAGAACCGCAGTATTTTTACTGCGGTTCTTGTTTTTTAAAATAATCGGGCGACTTTAAAAAGTCGCCCGTTTTTTTATGAAAGATTATGCACGTTTTTCCTTGTTTTCAACTGATGCTCTTATGAAATCTGCAAAGAGCTTGTGTGGCTTGTTTGGTCTGGATTTAAATTCGGGGTGGAACTGTACTCCCACAAACCATGGGTGGTCTTTAAGCTCGATAATCTCAACAAGCCGTTCATCAGGTGAGAGTCCTGCTATCGAGAGACCATTTTCTGTAAGCACTGTTCTGTAAGCATTGCAGAATTCCCAGCGGTGGCGGTGACGTTCATATATAAGCTGGTCAGTATATATTTTCTTAACAAGTGAATCATCAGCAAGCTTGCAGGGATAAAGTCCGAGTCTCATAGTACCGCCCTTGTTTTTTATATCTTTCTGACCTTCCATTATATCTATAACGTTATGCCTGCCTTTTTCATCAAATTCAGAGGAATTTGCATCAGCTATTCCTGCAACATTTCTCGCAAATTCAACAACAGCCATCTGCATTCCGAGACAGATTCCGAAAAGAGGTATTTTATTTACTCTTGCATAGTGAATAGCTTCAATCATACCTTCAATTCCACGGTCTCCGAATCCTCCGGGAACGATTATTCCGTCACAGCATGAAAGCATTTTATCTGCTGTATCAGGATTGATTTCCTCTGAGTTAATCCAGAGTATTTCAACGTTTGCATCATTATTTATACCGCCATGTCTGAGAGCTTCAGCAACTGAAAGATAGGCATCGGGCAGAGCCACATATTTTCCTACAAGTCCGATTGTTACTGTCTTATGGGCATTTTTCTGACGTTCAACCATTGCCGTCCATTCTTCGAGGTCAGGCTTTCTGTTTTCAAGGTGAAGATGATGACAGACACAATCTGCAAGTCCTTCTTTTTCGAGCCACAGCGGAACTTCATAAAGTGACGGTGCAGTCATATTCTGGATTATATCCTCCTTGCGGACGTTGCAGAAAAGGCTTATTTTTTCTGCCATTTCTCTGGGAATTTCAAGCTCTGTACGGCATACTATAACATTAGGCTGAATACCTATAGATAAAAGCTCCTTTACTGAATGCTGGGTAGGCTTTGATTTAAGCTCATTTGAACCGCTTATAAAGGGCAGAAGTGTTACATGAATATACATAGCGTTTTCACGTCCGACTTCTCCTACAAACTGTCTTATAGCTTCAAGGAAAGGAGTGCTTTCAATATCGCCTACAGTACCGCCGATTTCAGTAATAACAACATCAGTTTCAGTTTCCTTGCCGACACGGTAAATTCTTTCTTTTATCTCATTTGTTATATGCGGAATTACCTGAACTGTTCCGCCGAGATAGTCTCCATGTCTTTCTTTATTAAGAACAGTCCAGTATATTTTACCTGTAGTCACATTGGAATTTACTGAAAGATTCTCATCGACAAATCGCTCATAGTGACCTAAGTCAAGGTCAGTTTCAGCACCGTCATCAGTAACGAAAACTTCTCCATGCTGGTATGGACTCATTGTACCGGGGTCAACATTTATGTAAGGGTCGAATTTCTGAATTGTCACTTTGTAGCCTCTTGCTTTAAGAAGCCTTCCGAGAGATGCAGCAGTAATTCCCTTTCCCAGTCCTGAAACAACTCCTCCGGTTACAAAAACATATTTTATAGGCATATCGCAAAACCTCCATAATTTTAAACATATCAATATCTATTTTACTATTTTTTTTCCGGAAATGCAATAGAAAATAATATTTTTTTTGATATTCCAATTTATTTTAATATATTAACAAGAAATATTTCTGATTTTTTTAAAATCCCGTTGACTATTTTCACGGTTTATGATAAAATTATTTTTGACAAATAATTTCCGAATATATCTATAAAGGAGTTTTTTTTAAAATGGCTGAAAAAAATGAAATCAATTATATATGGACTGACAAGAAACGTACATTTCTGGGACTTCCGATTTCCTTTACACGTTATTTCCTGACTGAAAAAAAATTTATAATGAGAACTGGATTCCTCAGCATTACCGAAGAAGAAATTGACCTCTATAAAATTACCGACAAAAAACTTACGCTTTCATTTGGTCAGCGTATATTCGGCTGCGGAAGCATTACCATATTCAGCCGTGATACCGATACGCCTGATACCGTGATTAAAAGCGTTAAAAATCCCCGTAAGGTTCTGGAGCTTCTTGACAAAAATATCGAAATGCAGCGTGACAAATACCGCACAAGAGGCCGTGACCTTATCGGCAATGATTACTATGACAATGATGATGACAATGATGATATCTGAAAGAAAGGAGTTTGAAAATGCTTTCATTCATAACAGAAAAACAATCCTGCTGGGACAGACTGAAGGCTGAAAAGCGTCCGATTTTTATGTACGGCATGGGAGACGGTGCTTTGAAGATAATGTCTGTATTCAAGCAGAAAAATATAACCCTCTCAGGAATTTTCGCAAGCGATGAATTTGTAAGAGGTCATTCCTTTGAAGGCTTCCGTGTACACAGCTTATCAGAAATAGAAAGCTATGTGAACGATTTTGTAGTAGTTCTTGCATTTGCTGCGGGATATCAGTCTCTTGTGGACAGGATTCATGAAATTGCTTCCAGACACGCTCTCTATGTTCCTGATGTTCCTGTTGCCGGAGGAGGTCTCTTCACCTATGAATACTGCTGCGAAAATGCAGAGGAAATACAGAAAGTATACGATATGCTTGCTGACGACTTTTCAAGAAAGGTTTATGCCAATATCATAAATTTCAAAATAAGCGGAAAGATAGAATATCTTTCAGCAGTAACTACTCCCAAATCGGAAATATACAAAAAAATAGTCAAGCCTGGTCTGAATGAACTTTATGTGGATTTGGGAGCATACAACGGCGATACCATTGAAGAATTTCTGGATTATACAAGGGGAAGATATCTCGGTATATATGCCCTTGAACCCGATAAGAAGAATTTCAAAAAGCTCTGCAAGAATATTAACGGTCTCAAGCATATTTTCGCATATAACTGTGCTGTATGGTGCAAGGATACGGAGCTTCCATTTGCTACAAAAGCCGGCAGACAGTCATCAGTATCCGCTAATGGTTCGCTTGTGGAGGCTCGCTCCGTAGACAGTATTCTCGGAGGTCAGACCGCTACTCTTATTAAAATGGACGTTGAAGGCTCTGAACGTGAAGCTATCTGGGGAGCTTCTTATACTATCTCTCATCATGCTCCTAAGCTTATGGTATCTCTGTATCACAGAAATGAGGATATTTTCAAGCTTCCGTTACTTATAAAAAGTCTCAATCCGAATTACAGGCTGTATATACGACATCAGCTCTATATTCCTGCCTGGGAAACAAATCTTTATGCAATCTGAAAAAACTGACAGCGGATATTAAATTCAATATCCGCTGTCTTTCTATATTTCCGATGATATTTCTGCAAGCTTTCCGAGACATTTTTCAAAATATACACCATTCATATAATTTTCAGGTATAGGGAGCGTTGCCTCAATGCAGTCAGCCGTAAAATTTACCGCTATATCAAGGGATTTCTGAAGTGAAGCTCCTTTCGCTACAGCTCCGGAAAATGCACTTGAAAATACATCTCCCGTACCGTGTACATATGCTTTTATATGATTTCTGAAAGATGATGCAAAGGTATCTGTACTTCTCTGATATGCTGCCGCACCGTGATGATTTTCGTCATACTGCACGCCGGTAATTACTGCCGTATCACAGCCAAGCTCAGTAAGCCTTATAAGACATTCCCTGACAAAATCCTCACTTACCGTCTCGGAATATGGAGTATCAAGCATAAATGATGTTTCAGTCATATTCGGAAGAATTATATCTGC
>JAQXFT010000156.1 GCA_029005335.1 Oscillospiraceae bacterium | reverse complement strand
CGACAGCTGTCTTTACGGAATTTGTATAGGGAACTACTACAGCCTTTGTATATGTCAGAGCTGCTCCGGTAAGCTTTACGGTATCAAGCTCAGTATATTCTTCTGCATCTTCCTCGCCATACCAGTACTGGAAAGAAATTGTATCTGAAGTATTTCCTGTTGTATATGGCTGAACAGCCTCCGGAACTTCCCAGTATGCCTCATAATATGTTCCGCAGTTGCTTACTGTTACACCCTGAGCAGGCTCTACTCCGAATTCAACGCCCTGAGCCTCGAATTTTTCGATTTCCTCAGCACCCATATCGTTATACCAGTAGCCGGCAGTTTCCTTACCTTCTATTCCGGCAACCTGTTTAGCATATTCTGTATCAGCCGGAGAGGATTTTTCAACGTTAAGTCCTCCGCCATACATAAAAGTCTTGATATTCTTGTCGGATTCTATTGTTGCTGTAAGGGATTCTATTGTAACTCCGGTCATATCTGTTATACCGAAGTCCTTATATGAGAATTTATGGCTGTTTATAGGTGATTCTTCAGTAATTTCCTCGCCCTTTGAAGCATAGTAATCCTCATCAAAGCCCTTTGTGAGTACATATTCAAGTCCCTCAATCTGCTTTGTTACTGTAGTTGAGATTGTAGCTGTACCGTCTCCGTTATCCTTAAACGACCATGCACCGCTCTTGAGGTTATTTTCCGGAATCACATTGATATTCGGGATTGTCGGGTTGTCCGGCTCAGTAGGTTTTGTAGGGTCATTGGGGTTAGTGGGGTTAGTAGGTTCTGTAGGCTTGGTCGGGTCTGTCTTGGCGTTAGCTTCTGCTGATACAATTTTCACTGTACCGTCTTTTCCGCTGTAATAATTTCTGAATTCATACTTACCCGGATATTTATCAGATGTCGGGTTATAGCTCAGTGTCAATGATGATACATCGATAGTTATTGTAAACTCTTCGCCCTCTGTTACAGCAACTTCAACGCCTGCACCTTCTTCAGCCCAGTTTGTGCCGTCATATTCGAGCCAGTAGGGGTCTTCAGCAGTACCTATACCGAAGCCGTAAGTAAAGTTTCCGGTATAATCTGCAACGCAGGTAAAAGTAATAGTCTTTATTCCGGAGCTTCCAAGCTCTGCAGTATAACCGATATACTTATCCTTTACGGCGAGAGATGTTCCGACGCTTACTGATTCTGCAACGGAAGTAAAAACCGGTACTACTGCCGGAGCGGTCATTGATGCTGCCATTACGAAGCTGAGAGCTGCAGCCTTGACTTTTCTGTCGAAATTTGAGTTTCTCATTTTCAAATCAATCCTTTCTTTATATAACAAACCTTTTAAAATAATACGGCTTATATGAAATATATATGTTAATAACCAACAAATTTATACTATGACAGAATTATATCACAAAAAATTCCATAAGTTGTTAACATTTTATGAACTCGGAAAAATTTATTGTTTTTAACACATTTTTTCATTAATTTTAGTAATAATAACATATTTTCTTTAAAATCAGGCGAAAATAAAATGAAAATTCTGTGAAAAAATAAAATCTTATTTTTTAACTTTGTTTATGTCGCTTTTATACATCTGTACATATACTATAATATATTGCGGATAATAGAACTGTTTCAGAATATATAAAACAGCTCATATAATAATTACGCAATACGAGGGGTGATTTTTATGATGCTCTGCAACGCTGATATGCCCTCATATACCTTTGCAATGAAGGCTCAGAAGCTTCTCGGTGCAAGAGGGTATTTCTGCGAAATTAAAAGACTTCCCAGCACATCTGATTCAGGGTGCGGTTATTATATAAGCGTCTCCGGAGACTGCTCTCAGATAGAAGATATTCTTAAAAAATATTCAGTTCCCTTTGAAAACCTGAGAAAGGAGCTGACTGAACATGAATAAAAATATTATTAACTTTGACAACTCCGCCACAACCTTTCCAAAGCCACTCGAAGTCCGCCATGCTGTAAGCCTTGCCGTCAGGGAATACGGCAACGCCGGCAGAGGAGGTCACATTCTCTCTCAGAAAACCTCCTCAGCGGTTTTTTCTGCAAGGGAAAATATTGCGGATTTCTTTGATGCCCAGCCCGAAAATGTTGTTTTTGCTCTCAACTGTACTCATGCTCTTAACATGGCAATTCAGGGTATTATGGCTGGCGGAGGGCATATGATTATAAGCGAGCTTGAACACAACTCTTCCGCACGTCCGGCATTTGAGCTTTTACGTCAGAATAAAATCAGGCTCTCGGTTGCAAGAGTATTTCCGGACGACAGAAAAACTCTCGAAAGCTTCCGGGAACTGATTCTTCCGGATACTAAAGCCATAGTCTGTACCGGTGCAAGCAACGTAACAGGTCAGATTCTTCCCTTTAAGCTTCTCGCCGGACTATGCAGAGAAAAAAATATATGCCTTATAGTTGACGGTGCTCAGATTACCGGTATCATTGACGTCAGAATATCTGACGGAATAAATATCCTCTGTACCGCAGGTCATAAGGGGCTTTATGGAATATCCGGTACAGGTCTTCTGATTTCTGACGGAAAATTTCCGGTTTATCCGATACTTCAGGGCGGAACGGGCAGTGCCTCCGCAAGTCTCAGACAGCCCCTTTTCCTCCCCGATTCCCTCGAAAACGGTACTCTTAACGTTGCCGGCATTATGTCCGTATCTGCCGGCATAGATTTCATCAGAAAAACCGGTATGAATAAAATCTTTCAGCATGAATCTCATCTCTGTGATTTATTTATAGATTCTCTTAAAAATTTTCCGCAAATTATAATCTACCGTTCACCTGATGCACACTATGTTCCTATAGTATCGTTCAATGTGAAGAATATAAATTCGGAAGATGTATCAGCTGTCCTGTCCGAAAAAGGCTTCTGTCTGCGTGCCGGATTCCACTGCTCAGCACTCGCTCACAATGCTCTGGGTACTCTTAACGGAACAGTCAGATTCTCTCCGTCCGTCTTCAACTCAGAACGGGAGGTTCTTGCACTTGCTAATTTAATTAAAAATCTGGAAATCCATAAAAAATAATTCAAAAACTATTGAAATTATTTCTATTTATGATAAAATAAATATGAGGGCTTTTTTCGCCCTCATACATAATATTATACTAAAGAAAGGATGTGTTTCCGTGTCATTGCTTCTGGATTTAAAGGACTCTGTTCTGAGCGTTCTCAATACCGTAACTATTGTTGACCTCGTCGATATTGCCATTCTGTCCTATCTTGTCTATCTCCTGATTAATCTGGTTCGTGAAACCCGTGCCGGTCAGCTCGTAAAAGGCATAGTTCTCCTTGGAATCGGCTACTTCATCAGCAGTGTTGTCGGTCTTAAATCTATCAAATACATAATCTCAACTACTTTCGATATTGGTCTTATCGCCATAATAATACTCTTTCAGCCGGAGCTTCGCCGTGCTTTGGAAAAGGTCGGAAGAACAAAATTCGGACTGAATCTTCTGGGCTTCGGAGAATCAAAGGACGAGCTTACCAGAAAATGGAATAACGCTATTCAGAGTATCTGCGA
Source organism: Oscillospiraceae bacterium (assembly GCA_029005335.1). GTDB lineage: Bacteria > Bacillota > Clostridia > Oscillospirales > Ruminococcaceae > Ruminococcus. The sequence continues at coordinate 938 of JAQXFT010000156.1, read as the reverse complement.
TTCCTGCGTTGAGCTTTCCGCTACCTGTACCGGTGCTTTGATTGTTGTTGAACGTCAGACCAGACTCGGTGAACAGATTGAAACAGGTACTATACTTAATGCACTCCCCAGCAAGGAAATTTTCGGAAACATCTTCTATCCAAAAACACCTCTGCACGATGGTGCTGTAATTATGCGTGACGGAATCATACTTGCTGCCGCCTGCTTTCTTCCGAAGCCTCAGAAAGATGAACTTGTCAATAAAAAGCTCGGTTCACGCCACAGGGCTGCTATCGGTATGAGCGAAAATTCCGATGCTGTCGTTATTGTCGTATCCGAAGAGACAGGGCAGATTTCCGTCGCTATGGACGGCGTGCTTACACGTGACTATACTCACGAAAAGCTTAAAAATCTTCTGACTGAAGAACTTATTAAAAAAAATCAGGATTCCATTATAATATCAAAAAAAACTCCTGTAGAAAATATCCTCAGAAGGAGGAAAAAATAAAATGAATCTCCCAAAGCTTAAAAATAAATTTGTATTGGGCAATGAGCTTCCACTAATCATATCTTCCGTTCTTATCGCTATTGTACTCTGGTTTATCATATCCATTACACAATATGAAATTATGACAAAAAATATAAATGACGTCCCCATATCCATGGAGCTGAGCGAAGCTTCAGAATCAAGCGGTCTCTCACTGATTTCCTGCGATACTCAGAAGGTAAATGTTAAAATTGAAGGCAACCGTACTGAAATAGGCGGTATAGAAAATGATAATCTTGTCGAAAAGCTCGTTACTGACAATATATCCTCCGCCGTTACTAAAAACTTATCCATTAAAATCGAAAGCAAAAACGGCAAGGAATTTGAAGTCAAATCCATTTACCCCTCAAATGTCTCCGTAGTTCTCGATAAAATCGAAACCCGTGAATTTCCCGTCACTCCCGATATACCT
>JAQXFT010000155.1 GCA_029005335.1 Oscillospiraceae bacterium | reverse complement strand
GCCTTGTCCATATCGCCGTCAGACTCTACAAGTGCCTTTTTACAGTCCATCATACCTACGCCTGTAGCGGTCATAAGCTCTTTAATTTCCTGAACGGATACTTTTCCCATTGGTAATTACCTCCTGTAATTATTTTTTATTATCTGTATAATTATTCAGCAGTTTCCTCTGATACAGCTTCTTCTGTTTCAGAAGTCTCAACGGTTTCAGCGACAGCTTCTGTATTTTCGCCGTCTCCGCCCTGTCTGCCTTCGATAATAGCATTAGCAATAGTACCGGCAATAAGCTTTACAGCTCTGATAGCGTCATCATTTCCGGGGATTACATAGTCAACTTCATCAGGGTCACAGTTTGTATCTACGATAGCAACGACTGGAATGTTAAGCTTCTTAGCTTCAGCAACAGCAATTTTTTCCTTACGTGGGTCAACGATAAACAAAGCTCCGGGAAGCTTGTTCATAGTCTTGATACCGCCGAGGAATTTTTCAAGCTTTTCGATTTCAAGATTGAGCTTTACGACTTCTTTTTTGGGGAGAAGGTCGAATGTACCGTCCTCAGCCATCTGGTGGAGCTGTTCAAGTCTCTTGATTCTTGTCTGGATTGTCTTGAAGTTTGTCATCATACCGCCGAGCCATCTTGCGTTTACATAGTGAGCGCCTGCACGCATAGCCTCTTCCTTAACTGAATCGCCAGCCTGCTTCTTAGTGCCTACAAAGAGTACTTCCTCGCCGTTAGCAGAAAGGTCACGGATAAACATATAAGCTTCTTCGAGCTTCTTTACTGTTTTCTGAAGGTCGATGATGTAGATACCGTTTCTTTCGGTAAAGATGTAAGGTGCCATTTTCGGGTTCCATCTTCTTGTCTGGTGACCGAAGTGTACACCTGCTTCAAGAAGCTGTTTCATTGATACTACTCCCATTGTGTAGTTCCTCCTTAATTGGTTATAAAATAAAATTTACCTCCGCCCGACTTAACTTGCAGACGACTTTATAAAAAAGCACCGGGTCCGCAAAAGTACAAGCGTGCGAATTGCTCTAACATTATATCATATTCCGCAAAAATTTTCAAGAATTAACCAAACAAATTTTTAAGAACTTTAAGCTTTGATTTTGTATACTTTTCACAATTCTGATTATCCGTATCTGTTACAAGTATAACTTCTTCTCCGATTACTTTTATTTTATCGCATGGAATTATTATATCGCTGTCTCTTCCTAAAAGTCCGAAAAGGCGTTCTCTGCCGTAAATTATAAGGGCGACGGTCTGGGAGGTTTCAATATTAATTTCAGCATCATCAATAAATCCGAGACGCTCTCCTGTTTTAATATCTATAACTTCTCTGCGTTTTAGAGATTCAAGGCTGTAAATCAAAAAAATCGCCCCCGTCTGATTATATGCAGACAAGGGGCAGAATATTATTTCTTTTTCTTCCTGTTATTCTTTTTCTTTTCGTTCTTTGAAAGAATTGTTACAGCTATAATTGCAATTACAGCCAGTGCAATAACAATTCCTATTGCAACAAACGGAAATCTGTCACCTGTTGCCGGAACAGCTTCTGACAAGCGAATCATATTTTCCAACATAAAAAAAACCTCCTAAAATCTGAAATCTCTCTGACCATTATGTATATTTTTTATATATTCCTCCGCAAGACTTCTCGCCTTCGGATTCGGAATCCCTTTAAGCTCACTCTCTATAAGAGCGTTTCCGATTCTGCGTGTATCTTCGGAAGCGTAATCCTCAAGATATTCCTTTAAAGTCATAAGGGCATTCGGCAGACAGCAATTTGAAATCTGTCCCGACTTGCAGAGCGACATAAATCTGTCACCAGTTCTTCCCTCACGGTAGCACGCTGTACAGAATGACGGTATATATCCCAGCTTCATAAGCCAGTTTACTACTTCGTCAAGCGTTCTTGTATCAGATACATCAAACTGTGCGGAATTATCCTCTTCGGGTTCAGGCTCTGCATATCCGCCGACACTTGTTTTTGAACCTCCGCTTATCTGTGATATTCCGAGATTAAGGACACGTTCACGACATTCCGCACTTTCTCTTGTGGATATAATCATACCCGTATACGGTACGGCAATTCTTATTATAGCTACTATCTTTGCAAATGTATCATCATCGATACCGTTATCGAAATCATCAGGATTTATATCGTCAGCACGTCTTACTCTCGGAACTGATATAGTATGAGGGCCTACTCCGTGTACGGCTTCAAGATGTTCTGCGTGCATAAGTATTCCGGCAAGCTCATATTTATAATTTTCAAGTCCGAAAAGCACTCCTAATCCGACATCATCGATACCGCCCTCCATAGCTCTGTCCATAGCCTCTGTATGATATGCATAATTATGCTTGGGACCTGTCGGGTGAAGCTTTTCATAGCTCTCCTTATTGTATGTCTCCTGAAAAAGTATATATGTACCGATTCCGGCTTCTTTAAGCTTTCTGTAATTTTCAACGGTAGTAGCAGCTATATTGACGTTGACACGTCTTATAGCTCCGTTCTTATGTTTTATCGAATATATGGTTTTGATTGATTCAAGAATATATTCAATCGGATTGTTTACGCTGTCCTCGCCGGATTCTATCGCCAGCCGTTTATGTCCCATATCCTGAAGTGCAATAACTTCTTTTCTGATTTCCTCCTGAGTGAGCTTTTTTCTTGCAATATGCTTGTTCTTATAGTGATACGGACAGTACGTACAGCCGTTGACGCAGTAATTTGAAAGATACAGCGGTGCAAACATTACTATTCTGTTGCCATAGAAATCAAGCTTTATCTGCTTTGCGAGAGAGTATATTTTTTCAGTAATTTCAGGAACATCACTTGCAAGCAGAAGCGAGGCTTCACGGTGGGTAATACCCTTGCGGAGCTTTGCCTTTTCGAGTACAGATTCAAGAAGCTCAATATTATTCTTGTTTTTTTCCGCATAGTCAAGGGTTTCAAGTATTTCTTCATGGGAAATAAACTCCTCGGCTCTGAGGGATTCTGAATTATACATACCTGTTACTTCCTTTCGTAATATATATTATTCTCATATATTATAACTCCGATATTAATATTTGTCAATATCAAGCATAAAAACTAATTTTAAGGTTCATTATAGATATGGGTGATTATGTATTATGTATTCCATTGAAAAACGCATTACTGCTCTGGGAGTAATTCTTGAAACGCTTTTTGCAGTAATAATATTCAGATTCTTTTCGCTTGCCTCAAGTCCGCAGTACAAGAAGCTTGCCTCTGAAAAATATACATCATCAATAGAAATCCCTGACAGTGACGGAATAATATATGATATAAATATGAATCCTCTTGTCAATCAGAGCTATAAATATTTATGTATCGGTATTCCGGAAAAGTCAGACAAAAAGGCTATGTATGACGGTGCTGAAAATCCGCAGGACGTTACTGAGGGAATAGCTTCGGGCATACCCTTTGAATTTGATTCTGTAAAATATATACCCGAATCCAAAAATGTATATTCCTTTAAAGTCCCCACGAGATATTCATTCAGACAGACTGCTCAGCACCTGATAGGATATACTTCTCAGGGAAAAGGTGTTGACGGCATTGAATACGCTTATGATAAAATTTTAAGGCAATCCGGAAAAAGTGAAATAAAATACATGACTGACGGCTTCGGACATATGCTTGACGGTGAGGAAATTCAGATTATAAAAAATCCCGAAAACAAATCAGGAGTAGTTACGACTATTGACAAGAATATTCAGGAAATATGCGAAAATGCAGGAAGAAATATAAACTGCGGTGCAATAGTCGTAACAGAAGTAAAAACCGGTAATATTACTGCTATGGCAAGCTTTCCGACATACTCTGTATATACTCTTGAATATGATATTCAGAATGAAAATTCCCCGATGATAAACCGTACTTTATATTCCTACAGCGTCGGTTCTGTATTCAAGCTTGTCACTGCTTTTGAAGCTATCAGCGAAAATATGGAGGATTTTGAATATACCTGCACGGGAAGCATAAATATCGACGGAAGAATATACAGATGTCACGACCACAGCGGTCACGGAAAACAAAATCTTGAACAGGCTATGACAAATTCCTGCAACACTTACTTTATCGCTCTCGGTCAGAAGCTTGATATATCATCATTCA
>JAQXFT010000154.1 GCA_029005335.1 Oscillospiraceae bacterium | reverse complement strand
CAGTATATAGTCTGTCCGCTTATATCGGGTTCAGTGAAAGGGGGTTCTGTAGTTATTTGCTGAGTTTCTGTCGGAGGCTCTGTAAATATTTCTGATGATGATAATGAATCCTCCGGCTTTTGCTTGCAGGCGGTAAGATTTGCAATTAATACTGATGATAAAGCTGATATTAGAATTTTTCTGATATTTTTCATATTCTTCCTCCGTAAAATTATTGTACCTATTATTATATATACTTGAATCTTATATGTCAAGTATCTGTGGTGAGATTTTTATAATTATAGCACTCCCAAAAAAGGTCTCAATCTGACAGGAGGTTTATAATAAAAGCATTGAAAGGTTTCAGGCATATCCCGGGTGTCATCTGAATCCGTATATTTTCGGTTTTTTCTTGTTGCATTCATGAGGTTTCTCTTCTGTTAAGGGAGAACGAATCTCCCTTATAAAAAAGCATCGTGTTTCTGTTTCAGTGAAGCTATATTCATTATCTCCTTTCTTCGGATTCGGCTTCACGAACTCTTTTTTCGTATTCTTCTGTAATCTTCTGATAGGCTTTGTGCTTGCTGATATCGATTCGTGTAGTAACCAAAGGCTTAGAACCTCTTCTGAATATAATTTCACGTCCGATAGGCATATACAGAACATCTTCAAGAGGTGCATTAAGGCGTTCGCTGATGTTACGTCCGGTTTTTAAATCCATGCCTCCCATGTAGATATAGGTGTCGCAATTATTAATAATTGTAACTGACTGCTCGTGTCCGTACATGTGTTCAAGCTGAGTTTCGGATTGGCAGAGCAAAACCACACTTATTTGCTTTTCCCGAAAAATTGAGATATATTCAGGGAAATTGAGGATTTTAGAGCCGGTTGCGAAGTCATCGCACAAAACAGCGACGGGAATAGGCAGTTTACCACTCGGCAGTGATTCTGCGTATTCAAACAGTTGCTTGAACATCTGTGCGTAAAACATGTTTACAAAGCAATTCAGCGAAGGGTTTACAGCTGATGTGCTTACAAAAATAATCGTTTTCTGAGATGCAAGCTGTTCAAAGTCAACATTCTTCTTGTTATCAATCATTTTACGAAGTTCAGGTGAGAAGATTGTATCAATTGTAGTATTGAGTGTTCCATAAACGCACTTGGCTGTCTTTATAGGTAAGACCTTAAAGGAATTCCAGCAAGTAACTGCAAAGCAGTTAGGGTCTTTTCTTGCAAGGCGTTCAAATTTTGCATCTAATGATGTTGTTATACCACTACCGGAATCTTTTATGTTAAGATTATCAACAAGTTCCAGCACATCTGTAAAGGTTGGCTTATCTTCCGTCATAAGGGCGTATGAAATCAGAGCTGACATCAGTGATGAACCTGCCTCGTCCCAGTAAGGATCTGCTATATTATTATTTCCTTTTCTGGGATTTGACATTACAATTGATTCGGCCAGAAATGTGATATCAGAATAACTTGAAACATATGCCAGCGGGTCAAAGGAAACCGTACTATCTTCGGGTTTTACAAAGTTAAGGTCAAGAACATTGTAGCCTCTGCCTTTAAACACTCCCTTATATTTATCAACCAATCTTCTCTTTGTGACAGTAACCACAAGACTGGAATTGAATGTTTCCAGAAGACGAGGCTCAAGAATACTTACGCTTTTACCTGCACCGCTGCTTGCACATACGAGTACATTGTTGTTCAAACCAGTTTCATTGCAATTTGTGCTGTACACAGCATTTTCACCCAGAATCATTTTATCTGTTTTCATCTTTTAACCCTCCATAATTTTATCAAAACTTACGATTTCATCAGCCAAACCAAATTCTATACTTTCTTCGGGACTGAAGTAGTGATCAAATCCGGTTGCTTTCTCGATTTCCTCTTCTGTTTTTCCCGTATGCTTTGCAAGAATCTGGTTCATCTTCTTTCTTGTATCCATAAGACTATCTGAGATAGAGCGAATCGAAGAAGCATTACCACGTACTCCTGAGCCAAGAAGCGGTTCGTGCAGCATAAGCTCTGAATGAGGAAACATATATCGCCCATGGTTTCCGCAGGCAAAGAGCAAAGCTCCCATTGAGTATGCTGTACCCATGCAGAACATACGAATCGGTGTTTTACAGGACTGTATACAGTCATACATAAGGAGACCTGCTGAAATCTCGCCTCCCGGACTGTTGATGAGAATATCAATAGGTGCAGTATCATTCTCTTTGCAGAGAATAAGCAGTTTCTTTGTAAAGATACAAGCACCTTCCTGATTTATTTCGCCCTCAATAAATATCTTCCTGTCAGCAAGAAGTCGTGTCTCTATAGGAATCAGTGCAATCCCATTACTTGATTTCACCTGAATATTCATTAAGCAGCACCTCCTTTCTTGCCGAAAAGTTCAGTTTTAACTTCTGAATCTTCAGTTCCTTCCTGTTCATCTTCCGGTTTATTATCAGTGTTCTCTAAGCTGAGTCTGTCAGCAAGCCGTGTTAACATAGCATCCGTGTCTGTATCACATTCTTCTTCAATCATTTGCTGTCTGCGAATCCTATGTTCTTCTGAATCTTCACACTGCTTGACAGCCTCTTTTGCATTTGCATCTCCGAAGATGATAGACAGGATACCGGAGCCGTAGGTTCTGAACATACTTCCGGGACAATAGACACTATCCTTAATGATTTCAGCGGACGGAAGAATACCGTCGCAAGGTATATGAATTTTGAATCTTATTTCTCCATCTCTGAAGTCAAACTCAAAATTTCCATTCTTTAATCCATAGTTTGCCCGACAAATAAACTCTGCTATTGCTGTCATCATCTTCTCATCATCGGTTTCGGCGTTAATCGGAAATATTGCGTAAACAAGATACTCGCTCTCCCTGACATCGATGACGTAACTGATTTTCTTCAGCTTTCCTTTTAAACTGAGGTCGAAACGAAAAATTCCTTTTTCTTCATTAAAGCCGAAGTACCAGTTATCATCTGTGAGAAAGTTGCTGATTGCGGTTGCGATTTCTTTATTGTAAATTTTCTCTTTCATAAGAAAGTTCCTCCAAACATATGTATTGTAATTGTTATTGATATAGAATTTCGTTGCTGATCAGGCAACTTCATAATCGTAATCAGTATGTCTCCTTTCTTTGATAGCATTTTTTTCAAAAAGATTTAGAGAATATTCATAGGAAGCGTATTTTGCCATGCGAAAAATTCGTTCTTTCAGTTTCTGATGACGGTACATCTTTGTATTATGAAATACATCTTCAATTCGCTTGCCATTGCAATATTCTTTAAAAATGTTATAAGAAAAATACTTGGTGGTAAAGAGATAGATTTCGTTATTTTTGATTGTCATATAGAAGTCAAGAGTTCCAGTTTCGTTTCTTTTGCAAATGGTCTGCACATTCATTGAGTTTTTCATAGCCGGGTCCTCCATAATAATAATTACTTTAAAAATTTTTTTAATAATTCTGTGTTATAAGCAGAACACAGTCTCTGTTGCAGTTTTAAGCTGTAGTAACTTCAGCTCCTGATGATAAATTATTCAGTTTTCAAGATACCGTTCTGTCTGTTTTGTTTGTCCTTACACTACATAATATTTTCTTTCCGATAGTTTTTTAGAGTAGTTATGAAAAATTGTCAGAAAAAAATTTTTTTCAAAATTCACACACAAGGTAATTTGTGCTTAATGCTCTTTACTACTGTATATCAGATACAATTCAGTTTTTTAGCTTTGAAAATCGTATTCCAGAAAATTTTATTGTAATATCAGTGATTATTACGGTAAAATGAACTTTTTTAAAAGTATCGGAAAAATTTTGAAAAAACACTTGATTTTTAAGGGACAGCGTGCTATAATGATAAAAGTAAGATGTTAACTCAAAAGACCGGAAAGCTTCCGGTCTTTAGTTTGTATATTGGAGATGTTGCTTTTGAAATTTAAAAAATTCGGAAATACTGAGAGGAAAATATATGACCTCGTCAAGCCGATTACCGATGAACTGGAGTATTTTCTCTGGGACGTAAGCTTTGTAAAAGAAGGTGCTGTATGGTATCTCAGAATCTTTATTGACCGTGATGAGGGAATATCAATAGATGACTGCGAAAGGGTTACAGAGCCGGTAAACGAAATGCTCGACCGTGAAGACCCTATTGAACAGAGCTATATTCTTGAAGTAGGTTCAGCCGGTCTTGAAAGAGAGCTTGTCCGTGAGGAGCATTTTGAAGCCTGTATCGGTGATACAATTCAGATTAAGCTTATTCGTGCTGTAGACGGCGAAAAGGATATAACCGGTGAGCTGATTTCTGCTGACCGTGACAGAATTACTGTCAGAACTGATGAGAATACTGAAAAAAATTATGTGCTTTCAGATATTGCCCATGTAAAGCTGTATTTTGAATTTGCATAAAATTATAATATATGGAGGAATTTATCAAAATGGATAACAGTTTTTTTAAAGAGCTTGAAATACTCGGAAACGAAAACAGCGTTGATACCGAGACACTTGTGGAAAAAGTAAAATCAGCTATGCTCAAGGCTGCCAAGAGAGCATATCCTCACAGTGAGGAAAATATAAGAATCGATATCGATACAAAGAACAAGATATTCAATATGTATATCGTCCAGCAGATTATTGAAGATGTTCCGATTGATATAAACGAAATAAATATAGAGGACGCAAGAGCTATCGACCCTACAGCATATGTCGGCGGAACAATGCTTCATAAAATCGATATACAGAGCCTCGGAAGAACTGCTGCAATATCGGCTAAGCAGTCAATAAAGGGCGACCTCAGACAGATTAACAAGGAACAGCTTATAAAGCGTTTCGGAGACAAGGAACACTACTGCATAACTGCCAGAGTTTCACAGATTGACCCTTCAAAGGGTGATATTACGGTTGAATATGATGGAATAGAGCTTTATCTTTTCCACAAGGAACAGATTCCCGGAGAGACCTTTGAAATAGACCAGAATGTAAAGGTTTATATCACTACGATTGCTAACCGTGAAAAGAAGCCGATAATAAAAATTTCACGTTCACATAAGTTCTTTGTAAAGCGTCTTTTTGAAATGGAAGTTCCTGAAATATATGACGGAACAGTTGAAATAAAATCGATTTCCCGTGAGGCAGGCTCAAGAACCAAAATGGCAGTATGGTCAAGGAATCCTGATGTAGACCCTGTCGGTGCGTGCATAGGTCCGAAAAGAGCTCGTATAACAGCTGTTGCAAATGAGCTTAACGGTGAAAAAATAGATATTATCCCTTACAGCGAAAATCCAGCCGAATTTATAGCAAGGTCACTTGCTCCGGCAAAGGTTCTGAAAACCATTATTACAACGCCTGAAGCTCCGGATATGCCTGAGGAAGAACCTGAAATCAGTGAAAAGAATACTGACGGCGAAAAGAAATCACGTAAGGAGAATACTCCCAGAGAAAACAAGACCTGTACAGTAATAGTTCCCAACGACCAGCTTTCGCTCGCAATAGGAAATAAGGGTCAGAATGCTAAGCTTGCTGCAAAGCTTACAGGCTATAAAATCGATATCAAGCCTCAGTTCGATACCGAAACAGGCAAGGAAGCTCCCGAAATCAGAGAGGATACAGAAAAGCTTTTTGAATCGGCTGATGATTCCGGTGATGAGAATATGATTGCAGAAGTACCAGCTTCAGAAAGCGATGAAATCGATTTCGATGAGACTGCCGGAGAATAAATATTATGAAGCCTAAAAAAATACCTATGAGAATGTGTCTGGGGTGCGGAGAAAGTAAGCCCAAGCGTGAGCTTGTCAGGATAGTAAAATCTCCGGAGGGCGAAATAAGCCTTGATTTTACCGGAAAAAAATCCGGCAGAGGTGCATATATATGCAGGGATTCCGAATGTCTGAAAAAGGCAAGAAAAAATAAACGCCTTGAAAAATCCTTTTCATGCAGGATTGATGACAGCATTTATGAGGTAATGGAAAATGAACTCCGGTCAGAATCAGAAAATAATTAATCTTTTGACAATGTGCAGACGTGCCGGAAAGCTTGTTATCGGCTTTGACGCTGTATCTGAATCAGTAAAAAACAAAAAGGCATTCTGCATTATGACTGCAAGCGATATTTCTGCCAATACTCTTAAAGAAATATCTTTTGTCTGTTCAAAATACAATGTAAAGATTATTCCCTGCGGTCTGACTAAAGAGGAGCTTGGATATTATCTCGGAAAGGTTACCGCTGTAACAGCAGTCTGTGACAGGGGATTTGCAGAGGGCTTTTTAAAGCTTTCAGAAAATTCATAGGACTGCATGGAAGCCGGCGGTGATATAGATATACCAAAATATAAACAGGAGGGTTAAAGCCTATGCCAAAGAAAATAAAATTAAATGAGGCTGCTGCGGATTTGAATATTCCGGTTCAGGAAATTATCTCCTTTTTCGCCGAAAGAGGAGACAATAAGAAAAAATCTGTATCAGCACTCACCAGCGATGAGATGAATCTTTTGCTTGAACACTATACAAAAAAGAATCAGGTTTCCAGCTTTAATGAGTATTTCGCATCAGCCAAGGACGAAAAGCCGTCTCCGAAAAACAACAGCAATCCCGAAAAACCGCCCCATAAAAACAGACCGGATAAAAAATCCGCACAGAATACAGTCAAGCCCAAATCCGAAAAGACAAAGGAAGATAAGCCTATGCAGAATAATGACAACAGAAAAAAACAGAAGCCGAAAAATTTTCACGGTGAGAGAACAAAGCTTAATTCTTCATTCAGCTCTGAAACATCTTCAACAGTGTTCAGCTCTGACACCTCTCCGGCAACAGTCAAAGGCAGAACTGTTGATACAAGAGGAAGCTATATAGACCTCGACAAGTATAATGAACGCTATGAACAGATAGCTCCCGACAACGGAAAGCACGGAAAGGATAACTATTCCTCCAAGAAACAGAAAATAAATCAGAAATCTGCACAGCGTAACCGTCAGCAGTATTCAAATAAAGAGTCAGAGGCAGAAAAGCTCCGCCGTCTGGAGCTTGAACGTGCAAGAAAACAGCAGATTAAAGTTATGATTCCGGACAGCATTACAGTAGGTGAGCTTGCAAACAGACTTAAAAAGACTGCTGCCGAAGTTATCAAAAAGCTTATGAGTCTCGGAGTGATGGCTACTATAAATGAGGAAATCGATTTTGATACAGCCTCTCTTGTCGCTGAGGAACTCGGTGCAAAGGTCGAAAAGGAAGTTATCGTTACAATAGAGGAACGACTTATCGACGACAGCGAGGACGAAGAAAATCTCCAGCCCAGAAGCCCTGTCGTAGTAGTAATGGGTCACGTTGACCATGGCAAAACCTCTATTCTTGACAGAATCAGACACGCTAACGTTACAGCCTCCGAGGCAGGCGGAATTACTCAGCATATCGGTGCATATCAGGTAAAATATAACGGTCAGAACATAACTTTCCTTGATACCCCCGGACACGAAGCTTTTACCTCAATGCGTGCGAGAGGTGCAAATATCACGGATATTGCAATTCTTGTAGTAGCTGCCGATGACGGTATAATGCCTCAGACAATCGAATCCATAAACCACGCAAAGGCTGCGGATATTCAGGTTATAGTAGCTATAAATAAAATGGATAAAGAGGGTGCAAATGCCGACCGTGTAAAACAGGAACTCACTGAACATAATCTTGTATGTGAGGACTGGGGCGGTGATACAATATGCGTTCCCGTATCTGCAAAAACAGGAGAGGGTATTGACGAACTTCTTGAAAATATTATTCTTGTTTCCGAGGTTCAGGAGCTTAAAGCCAATCCCGACCGACCTGCAAAGGGTACTGTAATTGAAGCACGTCTTGACAAGGGCAGAGGCCCTATTGCCACACTTCTTGTACAGAAGGGTACACTGCATACAGGAGATATTATAATTGCCGGTACTTCAGTGGGCAGAGTGCGTGTAATGACAAATGATAAGGGCAAGCCCGTAAAGAGTGCAGGCCCATCTGTTCCGGTAGAGATTACCGGTCTTGCTGATGTTCCGAGTGCCGGAGATACCTTTGATGCCGTTAAAGATGAAAGACTTGCAAGGGAGCTTGTCGAACAGAGAAAGCATGAGCTTAAAGAAGAACAGTTCAAATCAGTTAAACGAGTTACTCTTGATAACCTTTTCAGCCATATTGCAGAGGGAGAAATCAAAGAGCTTCCGATAATAGTAAAAGCAGATGTTCAGGGCTCTGTGGAAGCTGTAAAGCAGTCGCTTGAAAAGCTCTCAAATGATGAGGTAAGAGTAAGAGTTATTCACGGCGGTGTAGGTGCTGTAAGCGAAGGCGATGTAATGCTTGCAAGTGCTTCTAATGCTATCATAGTAGGATTCAATGTAAGACCTGACCCTGTGGCTGCTGAAAGTGCTGCAAGAGACGGTGTCGATATAAGACTTTACAGAATTATTTATGATGCCATTGAGGAAATCGAAACTGCTATGAAGGGTATGCTTGCTCCGAAATTCAGGGAAGTATCCGTCGGCAGAATCGAAGTGCGTCAGGTTTACAAGATTTCAAATGTCGGAATGGTTGCCGGCTGTTATGTGCTTGACGGAAAGGTTACAAGACAGTGTCAGATAAGGGTAGTCCGTGACGGAATAGTAGTCGCTGAGGACAAAATAAGCAGTCTCAAGAGATTCAAGGACGATGCCAAGGAAGTGGCTTCCGGTTATGAATGTGGTATGAGCCTTGAAAAATTCAGCGATGTCAAAGAAGGAGATATTTTTGAAGCTTTCATGATGGAGGAATACAGAGAAGACTGATTTGAAATATGAGGGCTTAAAGAAAGAAAGGATTAATTTATGCCGAATTTTAAACTTAACCGCATGGAGGAAGATATCAGAAGAGAAATGACTGCGATACTCCGTGAACTTAAAGACCCCCGCATAGCTCCTATGCTTACTGTTGTAAGAGCAGAGCTTTCGGGTGATATGTCATACTGTAAAATATACGTTTCCTGTCTTGACGGCATGGATAAGACAAAACAGTCCGTAAAAGGTCTTTTAAGTGCGGAGGGCTTTATAAAGCGTGAACTTTTCCACAGGCTTAAAATGAGAAAATGTCCGGAACTTAATTTTATTGCTGATGATTCAATAGCATATGGTGCTGAAATAAACAGAAAGCTCAGTGAACTTTGATTTTCGGAGGTGATTTTATTGAATATCGGATTAAGGGAAGCAGAAGCCTTTCTTAAAAACTGCGATAATGTGTATATTCTGATACATCAGAGTCCCGACGGCGATTGTATCGGTGCAGGCTTTGCACTCAATGATATTCTCAGAAGCATGGGAAAAAAAAGTGCAGTTTTATGCTGTGATAATTTTTCAAAAAAGTTTGATTTCATTACAGATGTCGAAAATAATACTGACTTCACTCCTGATACTATCATATCAGTTGATGTTGCAGATACAAAGCTTCTTGGAAAATATCAGGAAATCTATGGAGATAAAATACAGCTCTGCATAGACCACCATATTTCCAATACCGGCTATGCCGAAAAAACTCTTCTTGATGCAAAGGCTTCCGCAGCGTGCGAGTTGCTTTACAGGCTTGTGCGTTTTATGGGTATAGAGATTTCAGACTATACCGCACAGTGCTTATATACCGGAATCGCTACTGATACAGGCTGTTTCAGATTTGAAAATGCAGGTGCTGAAACGCATGAGGCAGTAGCCGATATTATGAGAAATCATAAGCTGAATTATGCTAAAATCAACCGTGAAATGTTTGATATAAAATCTGTCGGAATGCTTAAAATGGAAAGTGCCGTTATAAACGTTATGGAATACTATCTTGACGGAAAAGTTACTATGATATGTATCACTAATGAACTTCTTGAAAGTCTCGGAGTTGATGTCAGTGATTTGGACGGCTGTGCATCTCTGCCCCTGAAGGTTGAGGGCGTTGAGGTAGGAATTACCATAAGGGAAAAAGCTCCGGATTCGTATAAGATTTCAATGCGTTCTACAGGTGATGTGAATGTATCGGAAATATGCCGTACTCTCGGAGGCGGAGGTCATGTAAAAGCATCAGGCTGTGCCATGGACGGAAATATTGAGGATATAAAGAAAATTCTCGTTGAGGCTGTCAGAAAGGGCATGGAGCTGTGAACGGAATACTTTGCATGAATAAGCCCTCCGGATTTACTTCCTTTGACGTAATCGCCAAATTAAGGGGAATACTGAAAATAAAGCGTCTTGGTCATTCCGGAACGCTTGACCCTATGGCTACGGGAGTTCTTCCCGTATTCGTCGGAAATGCTACAAAGGCATGCGATATTCTTCCGGATAACTCAAAAAGCTACCGTGCGGAATTTAAATTCGGAATGACAACAGATACCCAGGATATTACAGGAAAAACCGTTCAGCAGTATGATAAAAAAGTATCCCGTGAAGATATACTTGAAATAATTCCGCAGTTTATTGGAGATATACTCCAGATTCCCCCTATGTATTCAGCAGTTCAGATAAACGGAAAGCGTCTCTATGACCTTGCCCGTCAAGGTGTTGAAATAGAACGTCCTGAGCGTGAAATTCATATAGACAGCATAAAGCTTGAAAGTTTCGATGAGGAAACACAGTCGGGAACGCTTTTTATTATCTGCTCAAAGGGTACTTATATCCGTACTGTTATAAACGATATAGGCGATTCTCTCGGTTGCGGAGGTATTATGACATCTCTTGTCAGAACCTGCACAAGCGGATTTAATCTTGATGACTGCTTTACTTTTGAAGAAGTCGAAAATGCAGTAAAAAACGGCAATACCGAAAATCTGCTTATATCCATAGACAGTGCATTTATGCTCTATCCCGAAATACATCTCGGTGAACATCAGACAAAACTCTATAAAAACGGCGTTAAGCTCGATTTGCAGAGAATCAGAAATATTCTTCCTCAGAATGATAAATACAGAGTCTATGGCTCTGACAATAAATTTATAGGTCTTGCCCTCGCTGAGCATGAAGGAAATATTCTGAAGGTATATAAAAATCTTGTCTGAGGTGATTATTTATGGACACTAAAACAGCAGTTGCCCTCGGACTTTTTGACGGGATTCACATGGGTCACAGACTTATACTCAGAAAGGCTCTTTCATATCCGGAATATAAACCGGCAGTATTTACTTTTAATACGGAATCAATAAAATTCAAGCACGGAAAGCCATTTGAATATATTTATCCCAATATCCGCAAGCTCGAAATCATAAGAAGCATGGGCTTTGATTATATCGAATCACCCGATTTTGATACACTGAAAAATCTTGACGGAGAAGATTTTGCAAGACAAATTCTCATTCAAAAAATGAATGCGGGAATAGTTATATGCGGAGCGAATTTCCGGTTCGGAAAAAATGCATCATGCAATGTAAATAATCTGTATAGTCTCGGTGAAAAATATAATTTTAAGGTTGAAGTAATAAAGCTTGCGGAAAAATCCGGAAATACTCCTGTATCCTCCGGACTTATAAGAGAGCTTCTTAAACACGGAAAAATATCTGAGCTTTCAGAGCTTGGATTCTGTTATACTATAAAAAATACCGTTTCTGAGGGAAATAAAATAGGGCGGACAATCAGTTTTCCCACTATAAACCAGCATTTTGCCAGCGGTCAGCTTGTGCCTGAAAGGGGAGTTTACTGCTCCGAAACTGTTATAGACAATGTATGCTATAATTCCATAACAAATATAGGCGTAAAGCCTACTGTTGAAAAAAATATAAAACCACTTGCCGAAACTCATATATTAGGCTATTCCGGAAATCTTTACGGAATGTGTGCCGAAGTTCGGCTTAAAAATTTTATCAGAAGTGAAAAAAAATTCTCCTCTGTGAATGAGCTTAAAGCTCAGATTGCAGAGGATATAAAATATATTAAAACCATAGCCGGAAAGGATTGATTTTAAAATGTCAGATACAAAGAGAGTAAGAACCCGATTCGCCCCCAGCCCTACGGGATATATGCATATCGGAAATCTCAGAACAGCTCTTTATACTTATTTAATAGCTAAGAAAAATAACGGTGATTTTATTCTCAGAATTGAGGATACAGACCGTGAAAGATATGTTGACGGTGCAGTTGATGTTATATATGATACACTTAAAATGACAGGTCTTAAATGGGACGAAGGCCCTGATATCGGAGGACCGGTAGGCCCTTATATACAGTCGGAAAGAATGGGTATGTTCAAGGATTATGCACTTCAGCTCGTTGAAAGCGGTCATGCATATTACTGCTTCTGTGACAAGGAGCGTCTTGACGAACTCAAGAAGATTCAGGAAGCCTCGCATATTGCCCCTATGTATGACCGTCACTGCCGTAACCTTTCAAAGGAAGAAATTCAGGAAAAGCTTGATGCAGGAATACCTTATGTAATCCGTCAGAAAATGCCTCTGGAAGGAACTACTACTTTCCATGATGAGGTATACGGCGATATTACTGTTGACAATTCAACTCTTGATGACCAGATTCTTATTAAAACTGACGGTATGCCGACTTATAATTTCGCTAACGTTGTTGATGA
>JAQXFT010000153.1 GCA_029005335.1 Oscillospiraceae bacterium | reverse complement strand
GCATAAATTGATGTCATAGGGTCATCGATAAATGCATTGACACCGACTTTTCCTCCTGCGGTAAGATTTGTTTTTTCAGAACCGGACGGCTTTGCCGATGTTTTTGCACGTTGTTCATCAGACAATTCCGAAACCTTATAGCCGTAAATTGCAAGTTCACTTATACCACTGTCACCACTGCCCGTTGAAAATCTTAAATATCTTGTAGGCTCTGTATCTGAAATATTTTTTCCCTGCCAGGACATATATGAATCTGTTGAAAAAGAAAGAATTTCATTCCAGTTAAAAGGCTCTCCGCTTTCAACTTTCCAGTTATTGATTCCGTTTGTATCAAGATAACATATACCGGTTATGATATAATTTGCTTTCAGGTCTATATAAAAAGAATCGTCACCGTATTCAGCCTGCTGATTTGGTTTCCAGTTTGTACTTTTATTTGTAGAATCAAAAACTTCCTTGCCTACCTCTGTATTCTGCGGAGATTCCGGTACTTTGTCCTGTTCATCGAAAAGCACGGAAACGTCATTGAGATGTGATGACCCGAGATGAACGAGATTTTCATCTGAAACAGTAAATTCCGAAATGTCAAGAAGCGATGGCTGAAACGTTTCTGAAAAAACTTTTAAACTTAAAACTGATATGCATATTGAAACTGCCGTAAGTGAGGCTAAAGCTTTTCTGAAAATCATATATATATACCCCCGTATCCTTCAACTGCCTTTTCCGGCAGTAATTATTTTATTTATTATATCATAATCCGGATATATTTTCAATATTTTTTTATATTTTTCTGATTTCTGAAAGCTTAAAATCTTTTTCCGGAAATTATTGACTTTTGTATAAAAAAATGTTATTATTAATCCAAGAGGGGTTTTTATAAATTTAAAATGAAAGGACTTGATTTTTTATGAAGTTTTCTAAAATAACAAAAAAGCTTGTTTCACTGTTTACTGTTACGGCTGTTGTATCAGCAGGTGCTGTATCAATGATGTCAGGTATAGGCTCTGCATATGCCGTTGACGACTGCAATGATGACTGGCTTCACGCTGTAGGAAGCAGACTTTATGACAAGGACGGCAATGAAGTATGGCTTACCGGTGCTAACTGGTTCGGACTTAACTGCGGAGAGGCTATTCCGCATTATCTCTGGAGTGCGGACTGTGACGATATGCTCTCAGAAGTCGCTGACAGAGGTATTAACGTTATCCGTTTCCCGATTTCAACAGAGCTTCTTCTGTCGTGGATGAACGAAACTCCTAACCCTGTCGGAAGCGTTCAGGCATCATATGACCCTCCGGTTGATAAAGATGACGGCAACGGCGGTATAATCAAAGCCGGAACATATGGCAATATTAATAAGGATTTCCTTGAAGCGGACGGCAAAACCCTCAAAAACAGCGAGGAAATTTTTGACGTTATCCTCGGAAAATGTAAAAAGTATGGTATAAAGGCATTTATCGATATTCACAGCCCTCATACTGACAATTCAGGTCATAACTATAATCTGTGGTACGGCAAGGAAGCTACTGACGGTACTATGATTACAACAGACATATGGATAGATACGCTTGTATGGGTTGCAGACAAATACAAGAATGATGACACTCTCATCGGCTATGACCTCAAAAACGAACCGCACGGAAAAGGTCAGGAGGGTGCAAAGGCTGCGAAGTGGGACGGCTCAACCGATGAAAACAACTGGGCTTATGCCGCAACAAAATGTGCCGATGCTATTCTTGAAGTAAACCCCAATGCCCTTATTTTTATTGAAGGCGTTGAACAGTCACTCAGCGGTGCTATGCCCGGAGATTACTGGGGTATCGCTGACAGACGTGACAATTCTCCTTATATCGGTGCATGGTGGGGCGGTAACTTCCGTGGTGCAAGGGAATATCCGATTAAGCCCGAACACGGTACAAGTCAGATTGTATATTCTCCTCACGATTACGGCCCTTCTGTTTACGCTCAGACATGGTTCGATAAAGACTTTACTACACAGACTCTTTTAGATGATTACTGGTATGATACATGGGCATATATCAACGCCGAGGACATCGCTCCCGAGCTTATCGGTGAATGGGGCGGTCATATGGACGGTGCTGAAAATCAGAAGTGGATGGAGCTTCTCCGTGACTATATGATTGAAAATCATATCAATCATACTTTCTGGTGTCTGAATACAAATTCGGGCGATACAGGCGGACTCTGGGCAGGATTCCAGTATTCAATCACTGACGGAAGCAAGATTACATGGGAAGAGGATAAATATGCACTCTTTGAAAAATCCCTCTGGCAGACTCAGGAAACAGGAAAATATATAGGTCTTGACCACCAGAAGGCTCTCGGAAACAACGGCACAGGTCTTTCACTCAGCGAATTTTATGCTTCATATGCCTCAACAGAGGGAAGCAATCTCGACG
Organism: Oscillospiraceae bacterium; assembly: GCA_029005335.1. Classification (GTDB taxonomy): domain Bacteria; phylum Bacillota; class Clostridia; order Oscillospirales; family Ruminococcaceae; genus Ruminococcus. The sequence continues at coordinate 12,734 of JAQXFT010000153.1, read as the reverse complement.
GAGGTACTATTGTAAGCGGAGGTAATGTCAAGCCTACTCAGCCTGCTACTACTGCTACTTCCGCTGTTACTACTACTGCAAAAGCTACGGAAACTACTGTAACTACTGTAAGCTCATCTGCAACAGCCTCCGATATTGTCTATGGAGATGCAAACGGCGACGGAAAGATTGAAATCGCTGATGTCGTTTGTATGGCTTCATATGTCGGTGACCCCAAAAATAATAATCTTGAGGTTCAGGGACTTGTAAACGCTGACGTTCAGAATCACGGCGACGGCATTACATCAGGTGATGTGCTTGCTGTTCAGCAGTATCTCGCACAAATCATCAAATCACTTCCCGTCTGATAATCACTATGATTCATATATACTGCGGTGACGGAAAAGGTAAAACCACTTCCGCCACCGGTCTTGCCGTACGCTCTGCCGGTGCGGGAATGAAAGTATATTTCGCAAGGCTTATGAAAGGCAATTTCTCCTCAGAGCTGAAAATACTTGAATCTGTTCCGGAAATTACCGTCAGAAGCTGTGACAGAAATTACGGCTTTTATAAAAATATGTCGCAGTCCGATAAGGCTATGATTACAGAATGTCATAACAAAATGCTCTCCGATGCCTTTGCATCGGGAGCTGATGTCATTATTCTTGATGAATTTTTCTCTGCATATAATTATGCTCTGCTTGATACCGTTCTTGCTGATTCACTGATTATGAATAATAATCCTGATACTGAGCTTGTTCTTACCGGAAGAAATCCTTCCGGAATCTTTATGGATATTGCTGATTATATAAGCGAAATTAAAGCTGTCAGACACCCTTACAGCAGGGGGATAAAAGCACGCAGGGGAATTGAATATTAACTTTTTATGAAAGGATTCTTTTGAAAAATGAAAATCGAAACACAAGTTCTTCATGAGGGATACTCTCCGAAAAACGGCGAACCAAGAGTTATGCCAATATATCAGAGTACTACCTATGTGTATAATTCAACTGATGCTGTTGCTGATGTCTTTGATGACCCAACCCTTGGTATGATTTACTCCAGATTTGAAAACCCCACTACTGATGCTGTGGAAAAGAAAATTGCTGCTCTTGAGGGCGGAGTCGCTGCTATGTGTACTTCTTCCGGTCAGGCGGCAACTATGCTTGCTGTACTGAATATATGCAGTGCCGGCGACCACTTTATTTCAAGCTCATCTATATATGGCGGTACTTTCAATCTTTTTGCCTTTACATTCAGGAAAATGGGCATAGAGTGTACTTTCGTAGACGTCGATGCCTCCGAAGAGGAAATCAGAAAGGCTGTAAAACCCAATACAAAGCTTATTTTCGGGGAAACTATCGCAAATCCTGCTCTTACTGTCCTTGATATCGAAAAATGGGCGGATATTGCACACTCTGAGGGAATCCCCCTTATTATTGACAATACTTTCGCTACCCCGTATCTTTGCAGACCTATTGAATGGGGTGCTGATATTGTTATACACTCAACATCAAAATATATGGACGGCCATGCCGTTCAGGTCGGCGGAGTTATCGTTGACAGCGGTAAATTTGACTGGAAAAAATCAGGTAAATTTTCCGGTCTCACTGAGCCTGATGAAAGCTATCACGGTATTATATATACTGAAAAATATCCCTCTGCTCCGTATATCACTAAGGCAAGAATGCAGCTTATGCGTGATTTCGGCTGCTATCCGGCTGCGAACAGTTCATTTCTCCTTAATCTCGGACTTGAAACTCTCGCTGTAAGAATGCCCCGATACTGCGAAAATGCTCTTAAAGTTGCCAGATATATCGAATCTACCGGAAAAGTTATTTCTGTAAAGTATGCAGGTCTGGAGAGCGACCCTCATCACAAGCTTGCTGAAAAATATCTCCCTCTCGGTACTGCCGGAGTTATAAGCTTTTCAGTAAAGGGCGGAAGAAAAACTGCCGTTAAATTTATGGACACTCTGAAGCTTGCTTCAAATGAGGTTCATGTTGCCGATATAAGAACCTGTGTTCTTAATCCTGCCTCTGCTACTCACCGCCAGCTTAATGAAGAACAGCTTGCTTCTGCCGGTATCGACCCCGGAATGATTCGTCTTTCAGTAGGGCTTGAAAACGTCGACGATATAATTGCTGACCTTGAACAGGCTTTTGCTGTTATATAAGGAGCTTTTCTGAATGATATATAACAATATTCTTGATGTAATCGGACATACTCCCATTATAAGGCTCAACAGAATGGTCGATGAAGATTCCGCCGATGTTCTTGTTAAATTTGAAGGTCTCAACGTCGGCGGTTCAATCAAAACCCGTACCGCCTACAATATGATTTGCGATGCAGAAAAAAAGGGGCTTATAAATAAGGATACTATAATAGTTGAACCTACAAGCGGTAATCAGGGAATAGGGCTTGCCCTTGTCGGTGCTGTCAGAGGCTACAGAACTATAATTATTATGCCTGACTCTGTAAGCGAAGAACGCAGAAAGCTTGTAAAGCATTACGGTGCTGAAGTCATGCTCATTCACGATTCCGGAAATATCGGCGACTGTATCGATGAATGTCTCAGAACTGCCCTCCGCCTTAAAGCTGAAAATCCCAATGTATATGTTCCCCAGCAGTTTGAAAATCCCGCTAACCCTAAAGTACACAAATATCACACCGGTGTGGAAATCCTTGAACAGGTCGGAAGGGAAATTCACGGATTCTGCTCCGGAATAGGTACGGGCGGTACTATAAGCGGTATCGGAGAGGTGCTGAAAGCTCATAATCCGAATATAGAGATATGGGCTGTAGAACCGGAAAATGCTGCTATCCTTGCCGGAGGAAATATCGGAACTCATCTTCAGATGGGTATAGGTGACGGTCTTATTCCGGAGAATCTTAATATGAATATATATGATGATATATATATAGTCTCTGATGATGAAGCCATAAATACTGCAAAGGATTTGGCGAGACTTGAAGGTATTATGTGCGGTATATCCAGCGGAACTAATGTTGCGGCTGCTCTTCGCATGGCTAAGAAGCTCGGCAAGGGTAAAACTGTTGTAACCGTTTTGCCTGATACCGCTGAGAGATATTTTTCAACGCCTCTTTTCAGTGACTGATTTCATCAGGAGGGATTTATTTTCCCTCCTGATTTTCCTTTTTTGATATATATCACTAAACAGTAAATATTTCCCATCGGAATTTTTGTAGGCTTTTCTATTGACTTTTGTCGATGATTGTATTAAAATAATGTTAAAGCAATCTATGAATATATTTATGGGAGTGTAGCTGATGTATAAATTCAAGTCTTTTTCAAGGTCTACCCGACTTACTGTCATATCATGCGGTATATTTATCGCTCTGACTTTTATTATATTACTGTTCTTCGTAATGTTCCCGATAACACCCTCTGAAAAGATAATATCAGGATTAGGTCGTGCAGGAATGAATAATCCGGACGGAAGCTCTGGAAAGTCATCTGCTGTTACAACTGCTTCAGCTTCTTCAGAAAAGGAAAATAATCCCTCAACCACTAAATCCTATAATTCCTCCAAGGTACACTATACGGATAAAATATTTGATTCCAATGATGTCTATGTATATACCGGTCATACCTCTTCATATGATGAATCCGACTACAGCAATTCATATAATAATAACAACAATAATACTATAAATAATAATTCGGTGGTTACCCAGCCGCCTGTAAATAACTATGAGCCTGTATATACAAATCCGCCTGTTGTTGAGCCTGAACCTCAGGTTACGGACGAGCCTTACTATGAACCCGATATTCCTGAGGATACTCAGCCTTATGTGCCGGATATAACAGATGAGCCTGATATTACAGACCCTCCTGTCATTACAGACCCTCCTTCTCCGGTTACACCCGAGCCTGAACCAACTCCCGAACCCGAACCAACTCCTGAACCTGAACCAACTCCCGAGCCTGAACCAGTTCCCGAGCCTGAACCAGTTCCCGAGCCTGAGCCTGTCCCCGAACCTGAACCCGTTCAGACTGCTGAACCTGATGTCCCTGCGGAAACTTATTCAGAACAATAATGATACATATATGTAATCCGTCTCAATTCCGGGACGGATTTTTTTGTATATTTTATATTATCAGGTTAAAAATAAAATAAATCAAAAAGGGGTTGACAAATACCCCCATAGGGTATATAATACTACCAGAGGTGATAATGTGAAAGATTTTAAAGAATGTGAATGTTGTAAAAAAACCAAGGAACGTTCTCATGATGAGTACAGAAAGCTTATAAACCGTCTTAACCGAATTGAAGGGCAGATAAGAGGAATAAAGGGTATGGTTGAAAACAATGCCTACTGTACTGACATTCTGATACAGGTTTCGGCAGTAAATTCTGCTCTTAATTCCTTCAATAAGGAACTCCTTGCAAATCATATACGTACCTGCGTTGCAGATGATATACGAAATGGTAAAGACGAGGTAATTGATGAGCTTGTTGATACTCTTCAGAAGCTTATGAAATAGAGGTGATTTTTGATGGAACAGTATAATATAACCGGTATGAGCTGTGCTTCATGCAGTGCAAGAGTAGAAAAGGCTGTATCGTCAGTTAAGGGCGTGACCTCATGCTCTGTAAATCTGCTTACAAATTCCATGGCAGTCGAGGGAACAGCTTCGACGGAAAGTATAATTTCAGCCGTTCAGAAAGCCGGTTACGGTGCTTATCCGAAAAACAATCCGAAAACTGATGATTATGATGATATGCTCGCTGATAAGGAAACTCCCGTTCTGAAAAAAAGACTTGTATATTCAATCGTATTCCTGATAATCCTGATGTATTTTTCCATGGGTTACACTATGTGGGGCTGGTATCTTCCGCCGTTCTTTGACGGAAATTATATTGCCATAGGAATAATACAGCTTCTGCTTACAATAATTATAATGTTTATCAATCGCAAATTCTTTATAAGCGGATTCAGAAGCGTTCTGCATGGCTCGCCAAATATGGATACGCTTGTTGCATTAGGCTCAGGAGCTTCATTTGTATACAGTCTTTATGCTCTCTTTGCTATGACTTCGGCTCAGGTCAGGGGTGACAATCAGGCTGTTATGCATTATATGCATGAATTTTATTTTGAATCATCAGCAATGATTTTAACGCTTATCACAGTCGGAAAGACTCTGGAGGCATATTCAAAGGGAAAAACTACTGATGCTCTGAAAAGTCTTATGAAGCTTGCTCCGAAAAATGCTACTGTTATCCGTGACGGAAAGGAGTTGAAAATTCCGACGGAGGAAGTCAGAAAGGGAGATATATTTGTAGTCCGTCCCGGAGAAAATATTCCCGTTGATGGTATTGTAACTGAGGGAATAAGTGCTGTAAATGAATCAGCTTTAACCGGTGAAAGCATACCTGCTGACAAATCAGAGGGCGATTATGTATCATCAGGCACTATAAACCAGTCGGGATTTATAAAGTGCAAGGCTCTTAAAGTAGGAGAGGATACCGCCTTGTCTCAGATTATTAAAATGGTCAGTGAGGCATCATCAGCAAAAGCTCCTGTTGCAAAGATTGCCGATAAGGTCTCCGGAATTTTTGTCCCTGTAGTTATGGCTATAGCTATTATTGACGTTATTATATGGCTTCTTTCGGGAGAGAGCTTCGGATTTGCCCTTGCAAGAGGAATTTCAGTTCTTGTAATAAGCTGTCCCTGTGCATTGGGACTGGCTACTCCGGTAGCTATAATGGTAGGAAATGGACTGGGAGCAAAAAACGGCATACTTTTTAAAACTGCCGAATCCCTCGAAGAAGCCGGAAAGGTTAATATAGTCGCTCTGGATAAAACCGGTACTGTGACAAGAGGTGAGCCGGAGGTCACTGATATAGTGCCTGTAAATGGATTTTCTGAGAATGAATTTCTCTCCATGGCATTTTCACTCGAGATTAAAAGCGAACACCCTCTTGCAGGTGCTGTAATAAAAAAAGCCCGTGAGCTTGGCATAGAACCGGAGGAAGTTTCAGATTTTATGGCAGTTGCCGGAAATGGTCTTACTGCAAGGCTTAATGATTCGGTTCTGTCAGGAGGAAATTTCCGTTTCATAAGCAGTCTGACGGATATTCCGGATAATATTTTCAGATTATCCGAAAAGCTCTCTGAACAGGGTAAAACTCCGCTTTTCTTCTGTAAGGATAAAAAGCTGACAGGTATTATAGCTGTTGCAGATGTAATTAAGGAGGAAGCTCCTCAGGCAGTAAGAGAATTGCAGAATATGGGAATACGTGTTGTAATGCTTACCGGAGATAATCAGCGTACTGCGAATGCTGTCGGAAAGCTTGCCGGAGTTGATGAAGTTATTGCTGAAGTTCTTCCCGAAGGAAAGGCAAGCGTTATAAAACAGCTTCAGAAAAAGGGTAAGGTTGCTATGGTCGGAGACGGAATCAATGATGCTCCTGCACTTGCCGGAGCTGATATCGGTATTGCAATAGGTGCTGGTACTGATGTAGCTATAGATTCCGCCAATATCGTTCTCATGAAAAGCCGTGTTACAGATGTTCCGGCAGCAATCAGACTCAGCCGGAAGACTCTCAGGAATATTCATGAAAATCTTTTCTGGGCGTTTATATATAATGTAATCGGAATACCGCTTGCCGGCGGACTCTGGATTCCGATTCTGGGACTGAAATTAAATCCCATGTTTGGTGCAATGGCTATGAGTCTTTCAAGCTTCTGTGTTGTTGCAAATGCACTGAGGCTTAACCTCTTTAATGTTCACAATCCCGCAGGGGATAAAAAAATAAAATATAAATTAAAACCGGAAAGGAATGTTTCTACTATGCAGAAAACTATAAAAATCGAAGGTATGATGTGCGGACACTGCGAAGCATCAGTTAAAAAGGCTCTGGAAGCCATACCGTCTGTTGAAAGTGCTGAAGTAAGCCATGAAAAGGGTACGGCTGTTGTGACCCTCAGCTCAGATACTCCTGATGAAGTTCTCAGAAAGGCAGTTGAGGACAAGGATTACACTGTAATTTCAGTTTCATGATAATTAATCCCCCCTGATTCCGCAATCAGGGGGCAATTTTTATGCATTTGTATGATATGTATAATATGCAGTGGTATTTGTTGATAAAAACAGGCATTATTTTATTTCAGATTGTATTGACAAGTGAGGAAATATGTGGTATAATCAATGCATACCAATTCGATAGGATTAATCAATTAAGTGGTATAACGGAGGTAATAATATGAAAGTTTATCATACAATAACAGAACTGGTCGGAAATACTCCTCTTATGGAGCTTAAAAATATTGAACGTGAAAACGCTCTCGAAGCTACTATTCTTGCAAAGCTTGAATATTTCAATCCAGCAGGCTCGGTAAAGGACAGAATCGCTAAGGCTATGATTGATGACGCTGAGGCAAAGGGCTTACTGAAAAAAGACAGTGTCATAATCGAACCTACAAGCGGAAATACCGGAATCGGTCTTGCTTCTGTAGCAGCTGCAAAGGGTTACCGTCTTATAATCGCTATGCCTGAAAGCATGAGTATTGAAAGAAGAAACCTCATGAAGGCTTATGGTGCTGAACTCGTTCTTACTGAAGGTTCAAAGGGAATGCAGGGTGCTATTGCCAAGGCGGAAGAGCTTGCAAAGGAAATTCCAGACAGCTTTATTCCGTCCCAGTTCAGCAATCCTGCAAATCCTCAGGCTCATATCAATTCAACAGGTGTTGAAATATGGGAGGATACTGACGGAAAAGTAGATATTTTCGTTGCAGGTGTCGGCACGGGCGGTACTCTCAGCGGTGTCGGAGCTTATCTGAAATCCAAAAATCCGGATATTAAAATTGTCGCTGTTGAACCAAAGGGTTCTCCGGTTCTCTCTGAGGGAAAGGCTGGACCTCATAAGATTCAGGGAATAGGTGCAGGCTTCATTCCCGAAACTCTCGATACAAATATTTATGATGAGATAATCACTGTTGAAAATCAGGACGCTTTTGATACCGGAAAGGCTATTGCAAGAAAAGAGGGTGCTTTGGTAGGTATTTCATCAGGTGCTTCCGTATGGGCTGCCATTCAGCTCGCAAAAAGACCCGAAAACAAGGGAAAGACAATAGTCGCACTTCTTCCCGATACTGGCGAACGTTATCTTTCAACACCCATGTTTGAATAATACTTTATATATACAAGGAGAATTTATTATGAGTAACTATAAATTTGAAACTTTACAGCTTCATGTCGGTCAGGAAAATCCGGATTCTGCTACAGATGCAAGAGCTGTACCTATTTACGCTACAACATCATATGTTTTCAAGGATTCAGCTCAGGCTGCCGGAAGATTCGGACTGACTGAGGGCGGAAATATATATACAAGACTGATGAACCCTACTTCTGATGTATTTGAGAAGAGAATAGCGGCTCTTGAGGGAGGAGCTGCTGCACTTGCAACGGCTTCCGGTTCGGCTGCGATTTCATATGCTGTTCAGAATATCGCTACAGCAGGCGACCATATTGTATCTTCAACCAACCTCTATGGCGGTACTTATAATCTTTTTGCAAACACTCTTAAAGAACAGGGGCTGACAACTACCTTTGTTGACCCTTCCGACCCTGAGAATTTTGAGAAAGCCATTCAGCCGAATACAAAGCTTCTCTATGCAGAAACCTTAGGCAATCCCAATTCCGATGTCATCGACCTTGAAGCTGTTTCCGCAATTGCTCACAAGCATGGTATTCCGCTTATTGTAGACAATACCTTTGCAACACCTTACTATCTCAGACCTATTGAGCATGGAGCTGATATTGTAGTACATTCCGCAACAAAGTTTATCGGCGGTCATGGTACTGTAATGGGCGGTGTTGTTATCGATTCAGGAAAATTTGACTGGGCTCAGAATGACAAATTCCCCGGACTTTCAAAGCCGAATCCCTCATATCACGGTGTTATTTTCACTGAAGCATGCGGAAATATCGCATATATCATGAAGCTCCGCACTACTCTTATGAGAGACCAGGGAGCAACAATTTCTCCTTTCAATTCATTCCTGCTTCTTCAGGGACTTGAAACCCTTTCCCTCAGACTGGAACGCCATGTTGAAAATGCTCTTAAAGTCGTTGAATTTCTGAAAAATCACCCTCAGGTTGAAAAGGTAAATCACCCTTCACTTGCAACCGGTAAGGCTAAGGAACTTTATGACAGATATTTTCCGAATGGTACAGCTTCTATCTTTACATTTGAGATAAAGGGCGATGCAGATACAGCTAAGAAGTTTACGGAAAGCCTTGAATTATTCTCACTTCTTGCAAACGTTGCGGACGTGAAGTCACTGGTTATCCACCCGGCTTCAACAACTCACTCACAGATGAACGAAGAAGAACTTCTTTCTGCGGGAATCAAACCCAATACTATCCGTCTTTCTGTCGGAACAGAGCATATTGACGATATTATTGCAGATTTACAGCATGGATTTGAAAGCGTAAAGTAAAATTCACACCGTCTCCGGAAAATTTTTCCGGAGACGTATTAAAAAAAGGAAGGTTATTATGAGAATATCAGCAAGGGGAAAATATGCGTTGAAAATGCTGATAGATTTGGCAGAAAATAATGATGAAAAGTATATTTCGCTTAATGACATCTCAGAACGTCAGAATATTTCAAAAAAATATCTGGAGCAGATTGTTCCTATGCTGGTAAAACCCGGAATAATCCGTGCAAACAGAGGAAACAAAGGCGGATATCAGTTAAATAAACCTGCTTATGCCTGTACGGTCGGGGAAATTCTCCGTGCCACTGACGGCGAACTCATACCAATGGAGGGACTTGATTACAACTCAGATAACAATGTAATATATGTTTTCGAGGGTATACATGATACCATAAATCAGTATGTAGACAGCATTTCCTTGCAGGATATACTGGAACATCACAGAGAATATTTTGATTATACAATCTGAATATTCCGGTTGTATAATCATATAAATTTTTTGGATTTATACCCTACCTGACAGATATGAATAATATGTTTACAAAAATAAAAGAGGATTAAAGATATGAAAAAGAATAAGATTCTGTCTCTGTTGCTTGCCGGCGTAATGTCTGTTGTTTCGCTTACAGCCTGCGGAGACAAAGCCGAAGACGACGATACAATTAAAATTGCCTATCTCCCTATAACTCATTCTCTCGCTGTACTCGAAGAGGCAGAGGAGCTTCAGAATCAGGACGGCAAAAAGCTTGAGCTTGTAAAATTCGGGTCATGGTCGGAGCTTTTAGACGCTTTAAATTCGGGAAAAGTTGACGGTGCATCTGTACTTATAGAACTTGCTATGAAGTCAAAGCAGGAGGGAGTCGGAATAAAAGCTGTTGCACTCGGTCACAGGGACGGAAATGTTATTGTTGTCTCAGATGAAATCAACACTCCTGCGGACTTAAAGAGAAAAACCTTTGCAATTCCTCACAGACAGTCTTCGCATAATATTCTGCTTAATGATGCTCTGGCAAAGGGCGGTCTGACTATTGATGATATAAATGTTACGGAGCTTGCACCTACAGAAATGCCCTCTGCTCTTGCAAGCGGTCAGATAGACGGATATTGTGTTGCCGAACCTTTCGGAGCTATGGGGGTTGCAGTCAATGCAGGAAAGGTACTTTATTCATCAGAGGAACTCTGGGAGGATTCCATATGCTGCGGACTTGTTCTGACGGATAATTTTATTGAAACTCGCCCTGATGATGCAAAATTCTTTGTTGAAAGCTATAAAAAGGCTGGAAATAATCTTGATAAGGAAACCGCAAAAGCAACTGCAAAGAAATATTTTACACAGAATGATGATGTCCTTGATATTTCATTGCAGTGGATTTCATATAATGACCTTGATATTACAGAAGAAACCTATAATGCACTTGCTGAAAAGGTTAAGGAATATGGCCTTTCTGACAATCCACCTGCATACAGCGATTTTGTAAAGAATGATTTTTAAGGGAAGCGGAGATTTTTAAATGAAGAAGATATTATCTTTAAAAAATGTTATTGTTTCGATTGCCATACTAATCGGAATATGGCAGATTGCATATATGGTCAGTGATTACAGCGATGCACTTTTTCCGTCACCCTATCAATCACTGCTTGCACTGATTGAAATGATAAAGAATGGTTCTTTGCTTGAAAATATCGGTACAAGTATGTATCGTTTTGTATCAGGATATGTAACATCTGTGATATCAGCAATATTTCTTGGACTTATTCTGGGAAGACTGCCGGGTATTTTCAAATACATAAATCCTGCTGTACAGCTTCTGCGACCGATTTCTCCTACAGCATGGATGCCGTTTATTGTTCTGCTTTTTGGTATCGGAGATATGCCAGCCATAATTATTATCTTTATCGCAGCATTTTTTCCTGTTCTGTTATCGACAGTTTCAGCCGTCAGCGGAATAGACCCTGTATATTTCAAGGTTGCAAGGAATTTTGGTATAAAGCAGCCTCAGCTCACATGGAAGGTAATTCTTCCGGCAGCTTTTCCTCAGATAGCAAACGGAATCCACCTTGCAATCGGTACATCATGGATTTTTCTTGTTGCAGGCGAAATGGTCGGAGCTCAGTCGGGTCTCGGATATCAGATTATTGATGCGAGAAATAATATCCGTGCCGATATTCTTCTTGCAACTATCATAGTTATAGGTGTTATCGGAATTATTCTTGACGGGTTGCTGAAGCTTCTGGAACGTTATATATTAAAGGCATGGGGAGGTCAGCAGTAATGGCGTATATTGAAGTAAAAAACGCCTGCAAAAAATATGCTCAGAACGACGGAGAAATAACCGTACTTGACAATGTTTCACTTGATATAGAAAAAGGCGAATTTATCTGCCTTCTGGGGCCTTCGGGCTGTGGAAAAAGCACACTTCTTAATGCTCTGGCAGGCTTTGAAAAAGTAAACAGCGGAAGCGTAAAAATCAATGATAAGGAAGTAACTGCACCATCTGAAAGAAATATCACGATTTTTCAGAATTACGGGCTTCTTCCGTGGCGGAATGTTCAGAAGAATGTGGAACTCGGTCTTGAACCTGAAAAGCTTCCGAAACAGGAAAGAAAGCAGATTGCTGAAAAATATATAGACCTTGTGGGATTAAAGGGATTTGAAAAGCGTCACCCCCGTCAGCTCTCGGGAGGTCAGCAGCAGAGAGTTGCAATTGCAAGAGGACTTGCCGTTGACCCTGATATTATATTCATGGACGAGCCTTTCGGAGCTTTGGACGCTATTACCAGAATGAAGCTTCAGGACGATATTCTTAAAATTTCCCGTGAGGAGAAGAAAACTATTATTTTTGTCACTCATGATATTGAAGAAGCCGTATTTCTGGCGGACAGAATAGTTGTTATGATGGCAAATCCCGGAAGAATAAAAAGTATAGTAAAAGTTCCGCTTGAAAATTACCGCAACCGGACAAGCAGAAATTTTCTTTATGTAAGAGATAAAATATTTGAGCTTTTCAATCTCAAGACAGATGAATATATTGATTATATAATTTAAGGAGAAAAAACTATGAGCCATCACCATGACAGTAATATTTCCCATATCCATTCTCACCGCAATCTTATCGGATTTGATGAGCATGGCATACCTACAGTTACCCTGAAAGCATCTCACCACGGCGAAAATACAAGTGACGATGACCCACAGGCATTTATCAGGGATTATATGAATGCAGTCAGCGAGTACAGAAAAACATTCCCTTCAAAACAGGACGTTATTGAGCAGACTCCCGACC
>JAQXFT010000152.1 GCA_029005335.1 Oscillospiraceae bacterium | reverse complement strand
ACAGGCTTTTGCCTTTTCGGGATAGCCTCCCGATTTACCGCTTTCCTTTGTGACAAGTATTTCAGAATTATATTTCCGGATATGATTTATATTATCCTCAACGCTGAAATGACCGTCACCGGATATTACTTTTTCAAATCCGAGATTCAACGCATCTTCGGCATTAATTACCCTTACCGCAAGACGTTCACGGTAATGCATTACCTTTGTATATTCGGAAAGATTTTTTATTCCTGTTGTAATAAGTGCGTTCTTATCGCTCTGATTGAGATATTCAACGACTTCTGAAATACTGTTCATTGATAATCCCGAAATTTCCTCGCTCTCACGTATAAGACGGAGATATTTTATATCAGATTTCTGACAGGCTTTTTTTATGTTTTCAGTAGCTTCAACTGCATAAGGGTGAGTGGCATCTATTACAAGATTTATATTATTTTTAAGTATATAATCAGTAATCTGATTTTCGTCAAGTCTGCCGGATATTGAATTTATATATTCAAGTCCGGAAAGAAGTTCTGCTCCGTATTCGGTAGCTGTACTGACGGTTACCGGAATTTTTTCATTACTGCAAAATTTTGCAAGCTCCCTGCCTTCCGTAGTTCCTCCGAAAATTAAAATATTATTCATTTATTTTATATCCTCTCGGTGTAACCATTCTGCCGTTTATAACCTTTGTTTCACTGTTTCCTATAAATACGGTTGTAAACATATCAACAGCAGTATTTTTCAGTTCGGAAAGCGTTAAAATTCTGCTTTCCTGTCCCTCACGTCCGATATTGCGGACTGTTCCGCATACAGTATCAGGATTTCTGTACATCATAATCATATCGCACGCTCTCGAAAGATAATCAGCACGCTTTTTAGATGACGGATTATATATAACTATTACACAATCCGAAATTGATGCGTATTCTATACGCCTTATAATTTTATCCCACGGTGTAAGCAAATCGGAAAGGCTTATGACAGTAAAATCATGTCCGAGAGGTGAACCAAGTACAGCTCCGCCCGAAAGTGCCGAGGTTACTCCCGAAATTATTTCTATATCAACATCAGGATAATTAATGCTGAGTTCAATTGCAAGACCTGCCATTCCATATACAGAGGAATCACCACTGCATACGAGAGAAACCGTTTTTTTCTTTGAATTTTCAAGGGCATATATTACACGTTCACGTTCCTGACGCATACCTGTCGAATAATATTCCTTGTCGGGAAAGTATTTTTTCAGTATATCAGTATAGGCTGTATATCCAACTATAATATCACTTTTCAGGATAATTTTTTCGGCTTCGAGAGTCATATTTTCACGGCTTCCCGAACCGAATCCCACTACATACAGCATTATAAAATTCTCCTTTCAAAATCAATATTTATTTCACGCTCCGCAAGTGCGAAAGTAACGCCGTTTCCCGAATGTTTTTTTAATATCAGACGATTTCCTCCCATTACCGCACATCTTTCGCATACATTATCTGTTCCGGTTGTTTTAAGAACAAAATCAGAACACGAAAATTCTCCCTCAATACTCATAAGCTCATCTGAACTGTAAAAATTCAGAGGTATGTTATATTTTCTGCTGAATTTTATTATAGCGTTTTCGTTTCGTTTTATATCTATTGTTGATATGCTGTAAACAAGATTTATATTGATATTATTTTTTTTCAGCATATCAAGAATAAATACTTCAAAAACATCAGGGGAAAGATTCCTCTTACAGCCTGTACCTATGACGAATTTTTTCGGAATCAGATTCAGTGTATTTTCAAAGATATTTTTTTTATCATCAGATATGCAGATACCATATTTAAGACTTCTGTCTGCTATAAGTTCATCGAGGATATTTTTATACGGATATTCACAGTAAAAGCCGATTTTATTTCCCTTAAGTATCTCACCTGCAATAAGCTTAGCTGTATTCATATTGCATATATGCAGACCGTTCGCCCTTGCAAAGCTGTCAGGAGAGAATTTTTTTCCTGTATCGGTTGCAGTAGTTACAACAGCAACTGAACCTGTTATATCAGATACGATTTCAGCGAGGCGGTTAGCTCCTCCGATATGCCCCGACAGTACGGAAACGGCAAATTTTCCGTTTTCATCAATGGAAATCACAGCAGGGTCGCACTGTTTGGATTTTATATGCGGTGCAATACATCTGACGGCAATTCCAACGGCACACACAAAAATTATGCCGTCATATTTTCTGAATATCTCTCCTGTTATTTCAGACAAGCTTTCAAAAATCACAGAGTTTTCAGACGGATATTTTTTGAATGAATATCTGTCACAGTCAAGCTTTTCTGATATTTTATCTGATATTCTGTTGCCGTTTTCCGTAAGCGATATTACTGCAATCCGCATTTTCTGAACTCCGTTTCAAAATTTTTGTCGTAAAGTTTGGAAAGAGAATAATTATCCCCTAAAAAGTTTCCGACTGCAATAAGTGCGGTTTTCGTTATATTATTTGCCTTTGCAGTTTTCGCAAGCTCCGATAACTTACAGCGTAAAATTTTTTCATCGTCCCATGTAGCCTTGTATACTATTGCTGACGGAGTACTCGGACTGTAACCGCCTTTTATAAGTTCGTCTGAAAGTTCCTCAAGCATACCCATACTCAGAAATATTATCATAGTAGAACCATGTACGGCAAGCTTTGAAATCTGTTCGGATTCGGGTACGGGAGTACGTCCCGCCATACGTGTTATTATTACAGTCTGCGAAACATCAGGAAGTGTATATTCAGCTTTAAGAGATGATGCCATTCCGCAGAATGAGCTTACTCCGGGACATACTTTATATTCTATTCCGAGGGAATCAAGGCGGTCAAACTGTTCACGGACTGCACCGTATAAGCAGGGGTCACCTGTATGAAGCCTTACAGTCATTTTACCCGATTTTTCAGCCTTTTGCATAACTTCTATTACTTCATCAAGATTCATGTATGCACTGTTGTATATTTCGCAATCGGGCTTTGCATAGCTTAAAAGCTCCGGATTTACAAGCGAACCTGCATATATAATAACATCAGCCTGTTTAAGAAGATTTGCACCCCTGACTGTTATCAAATCAGATGCTCCGCACCCTGCACCTACAAAATTAACCATAATATTCCTCCGCAATTTTTTCCGCATTTTCAGTCATACCGATTATTCCGTATTTGTTTGAAAACAGTACCGCACCTATCGGAATACTGTTTTTTACTTTTGCATTAAGATGATATTGTATTTTTTTCATAAGAATTTCTGATACTTTATCAAGTATTCCGGCATTACTGAATATTTCAATCGCTTCATCGGTTGTAACACATTCGGGAATCTTTTTCAGTATTCCGGAATCTGCTCCGGCAAGAACTCCGCACGTAACAAGCACTTCAAATCTTCCGTCTGCCTGTGATGAATGTGTATTCATGATACCTGCTCCGAGTTTTACAAGCTTTCCGATATGACCGACTATAAGTATACTCTG
>JAQXFT010000151.1 GCA_029005335.1 Oscillospiraceae bacterium | reverse complement strand
CGATGTTATCGAAGCTGATATGGATAACGGTATAATTTATAATAAAACTACAGGGAAAGAATACAAAACAGCACCATTCCCCGAATTTGTTCAGAAGATTATCGAAAACGGCGGACTTATCAATTCTATCGCAGAGGGAATTATAAAGTAAATTTTTTTCGGGGACGCTGTCCCCGAACCCCTGCAAGCCTTTGAAAAGGCTTGAGCGAAACTTTTGGCATTAAGGAGATTTAAAAAAATGGAATACAATATTGCACTTTTAAAAGGTGACGGCATAGGCCCTGAAATAGTGGACAGTGCTGTAAAGGTACTTGAAAAAATCGGAGAGAAATTCGGACACAAATTCAATTTCACACCATATCTTATAGGTGGCTGTGCTATTGACGAAGTCGGAGAACCTCTCCCGAAAGAAACTGTTGAAGGCTGTCTTGCAAGCGACAGCGTACTTCTCGGAGCAGTAGGCGGATACAAGTGGGATAATCTTTCCGGAGACAAGAGACCTGAAAAAGCACTTCTCGGAATCCGTTCCGCACTCGGACTCTTTACAAATCTCCGTCCCGCAAAGCTTTATCCTGCACTTAAAGAGGCATCACCGCTCAGACAGGATATAGTATCAAAGGGCTTTGATTTGCTTATAGTCCGTGAGCTTACAGGCGGTATTTATTTCGGAGAACGTGGCTACCGTGACGGAAAATACGGCAATGAAGCATACGATACAGAAGCATACAGCGAAATGGAAATCAGGAGAATTGCAAAAGTAGCTTTTGAAACTGCTATGAAAAGAAATAAGAATCTTATAAGCATTGACAAGGCTAACGTTCTTGAAACTTCACGTCTCTGGAGAAAGATTATGCACGAAATGGCTAAGGATTACCCCGAAGTTACACTCACTGATATGCTTGTTGACAACGGAGCTATGCAGTTGGTAAAAAATCCACAGCAGTTTGACGTTGTAGTAACTTCAAATATGTTCGGTGATATACTCTCTGACGAGGCCTCACAGATAACAGGTTCAATAGGAATGTTGCCTTCGGCATCTCTCGGAGAAACAAAGCGTGGCATGTATGAACCTATTCACGGCTCTGCACCTGATATAGCAGGACAGAATAAAGCCAATCCTATCGCAACAATACTTTCAGCCGGAATGATGCTCCGCTATTCATTCGATTTGCAGGCTGAAGCAGACGCTATCGAAAAGGCTGTTGACAGTGTACTTGAAAAGGGTTACAGAACAGCTGACCTTGTGGGCGATTCCGGAATAACTCCGCTTAGCTGTACTGAAATGACAGATAAGATACTTGAAGAAATATAATCAATTGCATGATAAAAAGGAAGTCTTGATTAAATGAATACCGATTTAAATGAGTTCAGTTTCGGGCTTGATTCCCTTGTAATATTCAGGGGACTTCTGAAAAATGAAACAGTAAAGGCTCTTGTCAGACTTCTCACGGAATGTTCCGGAGAAGACACGGGCGAAAAGATAAAAGCATACTCCGAATTTGTTTACCAGCTTTATAAGAAATCTGAAAATCTTACTGATTTTATGCTTGAACTTGTCCTCGAAGATGAAAATTCATATATTATACGTCATGCCGAAAAAAAGCATGTTGATTCGCTTATGACAGAATGTGCATTGAATGAACTTAAAGTTATTCAGAAGGTAGCTTATCTGACTCCGGAACAGATATGTTCTGAAATAGATTATCACGGATTCCTTCCAAGGTGGAAAAATTCCGCAACTGATTTTGTTGCGGAATATCAGAAACGTATTGAAAATATAAACTACTGCGGATACGGACTGTATTCAAAATACAATATGTTTATAATAAAAAACAGCAAGGTTACTCCTGTACGCTATCCCGATGAAATACAGCTTAGTGATTTAATCGGATATAAGCGTGAAAGAGATGCTGTTATAAACAATACGCTTGCACTTCTTGAGGGAAAGCCTGCACAGAATGTATTACTATACGGCGATGCCGGAACAGGTAAATCATCAACAGTAAAAGCTATTGTGAATAAGTATTCTTCAAAGGGATTACGTCTTATTGAAGTAACTAAGGAGCAGTTAAGGGATATTCCGCATATAATTGACAGCATAAGCAAGAATCCGCTTAAATTTATATTATTCATAGATGATTTGTCATTTTCATCAGA
>JAQXFT010000150.1 GCA_029005335.1 Oscillospiraceae bacterium | reverse complement strand
GTAGCTGTTGAAACTGATGTTTTTGAAAGTTCCGTATCAGTTTTTACTTTCTTTGCACATGTAACTGCCGACTGAAAAATTATATTTAATCTGTGAGATACTGTTTTATTTTCATACGCAAGACTGTATGCCTTTTTAAGTTGTCCGAGAATTTCGTCCTCGCCTATCACCATTGATTCTATACCGCATGCAACTCTGAAAAGATGACTTACAGCATTTTTTTTGCTGAAAAATCTTATATATCTGATAAAATCAGATTCAGATATTCCCGAATATTCAGATAAAAACTTTTTAACGTCACTGACAGAATTTTTGTTTCCGCAGAAATATACTTCAGTCCTGTTGCAGGTGCAGAGAATTACACATTCCTGAACGTTTCCGCAGTATATAAGTTTTTCTGAAAAGGCTTTCTGAACATCTTCCGGAAATGCAAACTTCTTTCTTATGTCAATATCTGCATTTTTGTAGCTTATACTCAAGCAATTCAATATTTATCCCCGCTTTCTTAAATGTCCATTATTTATTATACAATTGCAATTAAAAAAAGTCAAATAAATATTTGACTTTCAGATTGATATATGCTATAATATATTTATCATATATGAATAATAGGAGGCATTGAAAAATATGAAAATTTCCACAAAAGGCAGATATGCACTCCGTCTGATGTGCGATATTGCCATGAATCAGAATGAAAACCCTATTCCGCTTAAAGAAATTGCTGAACGTCAGAATATAAGCGTTAAATATCTCGAACAGATTGTTATTATTCTGAGCCGTGCAGGATTTCTCAAAAGCATAAGAGGAGCTCAGGGCGGTTATAAGCTTGTAAATTCTCCCGATTACTATACTGTCGGAATGATTCTCCGCCTTACAGAAGGAAGTCTCGCTCCGGTATCATGTCTTGATGATGAAGTCAATAATTGTCCCCGTGCAAATGAATGTCAGACACTTTTCGTGTGGGAAAATATCTATAAGGCTATATGCAATGTTGTGGATAATATAACTATTCAGGATATAATCAACCGCAAGACAAGTAATTATTCTATATAAACAGTAAGGGGGAAATTTTTTCCCCCTTAAAAATTATGCTTTCTTTTTTCGATTTGAAATATATTCATATGTCAGAATCACAAAGAATACTGCTCCTATAAGAATATCGGGAATCATTGCGAACACACAATATTTAAAACTATCTTTTTCCAGTATTTCAGCAAATTCCGGATTATCTCCTACTATAACCGATATCGTTCTTATTACGTCTACACATGAATGACATATTGAAGCCGGATATATTGATTTTGTCTTTTTAGACAGATATGTAAGCATACTGCCGTAAAATATACAGCTGATACACATTACTAAGAATCCTGTATACGGTTCGCCCCAGTATCCGAAGCCGAAATTAAGACCGTTTTTTATAGGAACAGCGTGCCACATACCCCATATAATTCCGCTCACAATTAATGCAAGAGGCTCAGGCATAAGACCTTCAAGCTTTGGGGTGAGATATGCTCTCCAGCCAAACTCCTCTCCGATAAGTATATAAAATCCGACTATTCCTAAGGCTATTAAAAATAACAGAAATGCAAATTCCCTTTTCCCGAAATTCAGCGTAATTTCATATCCCGACGCAACAGCCATAACTGCCACAATCTCAAGCACTGATGTTATAAGTGCATATATTATTCCCATAAGATAATATTTTTTATTGCCCTTGAAATTTATTCTTAAATACATGGGGGCTTTATCCTTTGTGATAATTCTTGTGATTATATGTGCTATTGCCGGAGAATATAGTGCTATATATGACATAAGGGAATACGCTTTGCTTTCCGATTCAAAAAGTATTCCTCCTATAAACATTGGCAGATTTGCAAGCACTATAAATATTATTATTCTTAAAATATCTTTTTTCTTATCTGTCAAAGTTATCAGCTCCTTTCAGATACATTCTGCAGGAAATTCTGTAAGAGAGATAATACAGTATCATTGACAGCAAGGGCATACAGCACAGTAAAAGAAACATATTATCCGAAAGTCCCTTACCGCTTAAAATATTCAGCATTTTTTCATAAAATTTGTCTGCCGAATCGAAAAGCGATAAATCTCCGAAAAGGAAATACACAAGCAGAATAAATATAAACAGAAAGAATACTCCCGATTTATATACTGCTCCGAACTTGCTCCCGAATCTCACCATAAAGGGATATTCAAATGACCTAAGGAAAAACTGCACGAAAAGCATTATGACAGGTAGCTGAAGTACTATTGTAATAGTATTGCTTCCATAAATGAAGGAAACTATATTATTCAGAATATCACACCACATAACTGCTCCGAAAGACATAAACATTCCGAATATATATTTTGCTCCGATTTGCCCCTCTGACATCTCCGGAGTTGATGTCACAAAGCAAGCCCATTTTTTAGTCTCATCAACAGCAAAAATATTCGGCTGAAACATTCCGACAAAAAAGAATATAATTACATACAGCAATATCAGTATCATAGAAAATGACATATCATCAGGGCTTACAACTGAATCATCTGTCATAGGCATAAATACAAATACAAATGACATAAAAACAATTGTTGCTGAAAGTATCAGAATCGTTTTTCTGTTCAGAATCCACTCCTTATATATTAATCCTGCCATTACTTTTCCCTCCCTTTAAGTATTCTTACGG
The DNA here is from genome assembly GCA_029005335.1 of Oscillospiraceae bacterium. Lineage (GTDB taxonomy): Bacteria > Bacillota > Clostridia > Oscillospirales > Ruminococcaceae > Ruminococcus. The sequence goes on along the minus strand of JAQXFT010000150.1, from coordinate 17,274 downwards.
ACGCATAATATCCCGCTGAAATTACTGCTATGATTGCTATTGGTACGAAAAGAAATACTTTGTCACGGAAATCAACTATTTTTTGAACAAACTTTCCTATCAGTTCCCATACTTCAGCTTCGCTCATATTTTCAATATCAGAAAATTCCGAAAAAATTTTTGTAAAAATTTCCTTAATAAATTTTGAAAACGCAAATAACAGCATCGCAAATGCAATTGTAAAAACTATATCGCTTTTAGCTTTTGACCTTAATTTCATAAGCAAAGGTATATTTATTGACTGATTTATCAGTATGCAAGTCATAATTATCAATATGTTCTTGACAATTCCGAATGTAAAAGGTCTTTCGCTGATACCGCATATAATCAATGCATTTAATATACTGAATATAAGTCCTGCAAGCATTGAACACACAAGTATAAGATACTTTACAAAGGCAGTTTTTTTCTCGCTTATGGGGAGAGTATAAGAAAAAATATTCCATTTTGATTTGAAGTCTGCAATGATTATTCCGTGTTCAGCCATCATTGCAAAAAACATTACTGCCGGCGGAACATACAATGATTCATAATATGTAATTATATCAACACTCCGGAATGCATCTCCCTCAAGACTTGCAAGATTTCCGTATTCAGTGCTGAGACGGAAAAGAAGTCCAATCAGAAAAATCATCAGAAAAGTTACAAAACCTGCTATATATGATTTTTTTGAGAGATATAATTCACGGTATATAAGACCTTTCATCACTGCCACTCTCCTTTTTTACGGTTGACATAAAAAAGCATAATTTCTTCAAGAGTTGTATTATCCATTACAAGACCGCTGTATTTTTTCATGCATTCGGATTTTTTATCTGTCATGACTTCTGCTCCGAAATCTGTAAGTCGAGTGCTTATAATATCTGATTTTTCAATTCCGGCATAATCAGATTTACTGCATTTTATCACACCATGATTTTCAAGTATATCGTCCTTATAGCCTGTGAGAAGTATATTTCCGTGGTCTATGAATGTAACGCTGTCGGCAATTTTTTCAAGGTCGGAAGTAATATGTGATGACATCAGAATACTGTTGTTTTCGTCCTGAAGATATTCAAGGAATATGTCAAGTATTTCGTTTCTGACAACAGGGTCAAGTCCCGTTGTTGCCTCGTCCATAATCAGCAGTTTTGCATTGTGCGAAAGTGCTGACGCTATCTGAAGCTTCATTTTCATTCCCTTTGAGAACTGCCCTATTTTACGTTTTTCCGGAAGTTCAAAGCGTTCAAGATATTCCTTGTATTTTGCATTATCCCATTCGGAATATATCTCACTCATGATAAATCCGACCTGCCTTGCATTAAAGGCATCATCAAAAGGTATTTCATCAAATATTGCGGATATATGCTTTTTTATTTCAATCTTGTTCTGATGATTGTTTTCCATTCCGAGAATATTTATACTTCCCGAATCCGGCTTTATTATGTCTAAAAGTGCTTTGATTGTTGTAGTTTTTCCCGCTCCGTTCTGTCCGATAAATCCCATTATACTGCCCTTTGGTACATTAAAGGATACGTTGTCCAGCGTAAAGCCGTCATATTTCTTTGTGAGATTTTTTATCTCGATTGCATTTTCAAAATCATTCATCTGTATTTCCGCCCCCGTAAATTATTTTAAGAATTTCCTGAAGTTCATCAAGTCCTATCCCGCATATTTTAGCTTTTTCGCATGCCTGTGCAATAAGGCTTTCAGCCTCACGGAGATTCTGTTCACGAAAAAGCTCCGTATTCTGTGCTTTTACAAAACTGCCCTTTCCCGTATAGGATTCTATAAATCCGTCTCGCTCCAGTTCTTCGTATGCACGTTTTGTAGTTATAATGCTTATTCTCATATGCTGGGCAAGTGTTCTCATTGAAGGAAGGGCGTCCCCCTCTTTCAATGCACCTGTAAGAATCATATTTTTTATCTGAGAATAAATCTGCTGGTATATCGGTTCACCTGATGAATTTGTGATTATAATATCCATTGAAGCACTCCTGTAAAATTGTATATATACGATATATACATTATATCATATCAATTTATGGTTGTCAATAGTTCTACGAAATTTTTCCCGAAAAAATAACGGTCGACCAGTGGTCGACCCTACAAATAAATTCTTATGCTGTCACATAGGCGAGCCTTGCTCACCCGATTATCTGAAAATGAACTTTTTCTACAGTATAGAAATATTATTCAAATTTCGGAAGTAAATCGCTGTATTCTTTTGCACATATACCGCACGCCCAGTATTGATATGCATAATCTGCAATTTCATCTTCACAGATATCTATTGTATCATAATTTTCAGCAAGTATTTTCTGTGCAGCTCTGCACGTTTCTTTAGTATGTACGCATTGGCTTTCAGTATTTATAATAAAATGTACTGTTCCGGCTTCGGAATCCGGTTCAGGTTCTGGCTCGTGAACAGGTTTTGTTTCTGGCTCGGGTTCAGGCTCAGGCTCAGTCGGAGCTTCTGTAGGAGCTTCTGTTACAGGTTCAGTAGTAGTTTCAATTGTAGTTGTTGTAAGCTCTGCTGTAGTAGTTATTGTTGTAATTGTAGTTGTTGTTGTCTCTATAGTGGTGGTTGTAGTTGTGGTAGCAGCCTTTGTAGTTAATTTTTCTGTTGTTATCTCAGTAACAATTTCCTCTGTCTGCGATGAAGCCATACGTTCAGAAATATCCGGACTTGTTTCAGCATCTCCGCAAGCTGTTAAAGACAGCATAATTGAAAGCAAAAGTGCATATGGTATCAGCTTTTTCATATTTTCAATCCCCTTTAGTATAATATAAGCCACGCAAAACAGCAAACCTTCTGTAATGCGTGGCTTATATAAATAAAGTGCCGAAGACGGGACTTGAACCCGTACGTGATTGCTCACGGCAGATTTTGAGTCTGCTGCGTCTGCCATTCCGCCACTTCGGCATAAGAACATTATATCACAAGCCTGAAAAAAAGTCAACACCCTGAAGTAAAATTTTACAGATTTAACTTATTCAAAGCCTGTATCAGGAGGGCATTGCCCTCCCGTTTCAGATTATAAAAGTATTTCTTTGCAGTCTTCGAGAAATTTTTTTGAAGCATCTGAAGTACTGCTTCTTTCATACAATACCATATTGCAAGCCTCAATAAAAGCATCAATCATATCGGAATTTTCAAAATACGGACTGAGTACCGAGAGTTCACTTTCATATTCGCTCATTTTCAGAAAAGCATCATATTGAAGTCCGACAAGCAAATTGTTGTTTTCGAGATATTTTCTTGCAGAATCACTTATAGGTATTCCCTTTTCTATTCTCTGAAGCTCAGCATTTTCATCACTGTTCAGAAGAAAATCAAGAAGCATAGCGGATTCTTTCGGATATTCGGTATTTTTGCTTACCGCAAACATAGTAGCAGGCTTTGTATACCAGCCTGAACCGATATTATCCTCATTGTCGGCAGTATAGTCAGCGATTACTATTTCAAATCCATTTTTTACTGCATTGTCGCAGTAGCTTGAAGCGTCACTGAGCCATGTAACACAGCCTGCATATTCTCCTGTATCCATATTAAGGCGTTCAAAATATTCAACCTGAGGCATAACCTTTTCATTGATAAGCTTCTTATAAAAATCAAGCATTAAGGAGACATCATTTTCATCGAAATTTATAGAGCCATCATAATTCATAAATTTTTTTCCTGTTATCTGTTCCGCATAAGCTACAATATAGAACCATGCAGCCTTTGATGTCATAGATATCGGAAATACTTCTCCGTTCATTTTTCGGGCAGAATTAAAGAGGTCGTCCCATGTTTCCGGAACATCAAGACCGTATTTGTCATATACAGTTTTGTTGATATAGACAGTCATAGCATTAAGGGCAATCGGAAGTGCATTAAGCTTTCCATTCTGCATACCGGAATTAAGAGCCTCCTGAGAGAAATTCGAAAGGTCTACATATTCAGCAAGCTTGCTTATATCATAAAACTGTTCGCCGTCCGGAGAATACTCCTGAATCCATGCATAGTTTATCTGCATAACATCGGCTTCGGTATCCGAAACCATACGTACAGTATTTCTCGCCTGATATCCCGACCATTCACCGTAACTGCAGGTTACATGAATATCAGGGTGAAGCTTTTCAAATTCCTCAACAGCTTTAAGGGTATATTCATGGCGTGGGTCATTCCCCCACCATGAAAGCGATATTTCCACCTGCTCTGCCTGAGATGTTACAATAAGCTCATTTCCGCACCCGCTTAAAAGCACAGAGAAAATTATCGGAAAAACAAGGAGTTTTTTTAGTTTCATAACTTTATATTGTCTCCTTTCATATCATATCTGAAAATGGTATACGTATCCTTACCCTTGTGTTTGGATTCATAAAGAGCTTTGTCGGCACATTCATAGAGCTTTGAAAAGCTTGCACCATGCTCAGGAAATACGGCAACTCCTATACTTGCGGATATTTTATAATTATTGTCATCACCGGTATAGTTATTGTGAAAGGTCTGACAGAGCTGACTGCATTTTGATTCAATAAGCTTTATATGGTCATTCTGATTAGGCAGGGGAATACTCAGGAATACGCAGAATTCATCACCGCCGAGTCTTCCGACGAAATCATTTTCATTGAAAGTTTCCCTGAGAATTTTTCCGATTCCGGCAAGCACCTTGTCCCCGTATGCGTGACCAAGTGTATCATTTACTCCCTTGAAATTATCAACGTCAAGGAGTATCAACGCATGGTGCTGAGTTTCCGGAAGCTGTTTTACAGTATTTTCGGTAAATTCTTCAAATGAACGCTTGTTAAGTATTCCGGTAAGCAAATCCAGATGAGCCTTTGTATCAAGATTATTGACAATCCTGTTCACGGGATTTGCAATTCTGAATGAAAGAAACGTACCAAGAATTATAGCAATTAAAGAAATTAAAATACTCACAGCAAGTATGTAAATCTGGATTTCATTTTTTTCGTCCAGAATAATTCCGGTAGGAACAGAGCATATAACATACCAGTTATCACCGCATTCATTTATAGTAATAAGAAAATCATCATCTATAAGTCCGGCAGAGGTCTGATTTCCGATTTTATTCATGATGTTATCAGGTACAGGCTTTCCGAGTTCTCCGTCCTCAGATGAATAGATTATTATATTGTTGTTTTCTGTCAGCCGGACAGTTATATCGTCCATGCCTCCGGGGTGTTCAAAGACGCTTTCAAGCTCAGTTGTATAGAATGATGTAACAAGAACTGCATTATCATTGACACGCTTTACATAATAAATTCTGGTATAGTCATTTTTATATCCGGTATACCAGCCGTCATGAGTACGGTTTCTGTTAATCATAGCTGACAAATCACTGTAAAGATTATCTCCGAAAAGCTTGATAGTACCGTTTGTAACCTTTCCGACAATATGATTATTTGAATATACCACGCCGAAATCAACGAAATTTTCCATTATGCAAAGCTCAAACAGCTTGTCGGATATAATTTTTTCAGTATTTATGGCTTCATATTCATCATTATCAGGATTCGTAGCATCATATTTATAGACTTCCTCAGATGAAAATACAAGAGTGCTTGTAGTTTCCATTTTTTTCAGATAGCTGTTTATATTAAGCTTCATCTGGACATTAAGCATAGAGGTCATGGAGCTTACTTTTGATTTTAAAACCTCATCTGTTTTATTGATTGAAAAGACAGATATGAATACAGCTACAATAATAATTATAAGAGCATAGCCAAGAATCATATAGAATTTCAATTTTCTGATATGCTTACTGTTATCAGTTTTTTTAACATAGGACATAATTTTATAACCTCAGCAAAAAATTATTTTTATATATTATTATAGCACATAAACTCAGATTTGTCATTATTTTTTTATTGATTAAATAATTATTTTAATATTTGACAAAATATAAAATCAGCTGTATGATATATAATAAGGAGGGATTTGTCTATGAATCAGATTAATATAATAAAAATAGATTTTAACAGTGCAGAGAAAATATACAATAAATATCCGGAGCTTATTTCTGCGGAACGCCGTGAAAGAATCGACCGTATCAAACCGGAAAAGGACAGAATACTTTCATTCTTTGCAGAAATTGAAATGCGTAAGGAAATTTCGGACTATACAGATACAGCATATGAGAATATAAAATTCAGTTACAATCCACATGGAAAACCATATATGGAAAATGCAGGGTATCATTTTTCAGTATCTCATTCCGGAAATCTGATAGCTTTTGTGCTTTCTGATAAAGCTGTAGGAATAGATACTGAATATATAAAAAAGCTCCGCCTCAGAGTGGCGGAACGTTTTTTTACTTCGGAAGAATACAATTACATATTGAAATCAGAGAATCCCGAAAATACTTTTTACAGAATCTGGACAGCCAAAGAATCATATCTTAAAATGCTGGGAACTGGTCTTTCAAAATCACTCAGTTCCTTTAATGTTCTCTCGCCCGAGCTTAAAAATTATTTCTTTACAAGGCAGTATGAAAACTATATTTTAACGGTATGCCATGAAAACGCACTGCATACAGATTATAAAATTAATTTTTCTGATTCAGAAAGCCTGCTGAAATCCGTTAAAGAGAAAGTATCGTATCAAGAATAAAATCAGAAAAAATCATATTGTCGGGACATATCCGGATATCCGGATTTTTAAGTGATATATTTTTATCTGGAATCAAAGCAATATCGGATATTTCAAGCATGGGGATATCAATGGAGCTGTCTCCGGCAGATATTATAAAATCAGAATTGTACTTTTCAGCAAACTTTCTGACAGCTTTACCCTTATTGGCAGGCGGAGGAAAGAAATATATTTTTCTTCCGGAATACTGCGTATTCAGGGAAGTCATGGCTGAATACTTTTCGGCAAGAACTTTTACATCAGAATTTTCATCACAATATGCGAAAAGATACATATTGTCAACAAACTTTATTTTCAGAAAGTCATCAGGATTTATTCTGCTTTTCAGAGCTTCTATTTCCGGAAGATATTCGCTTATATCCTCTTTACAAAAAGGAATATCGTTTTTAAGAAGAATAGTTCCGTTTGCAACAAGGGCATATTCCGGCGGATTTTCCCACTGAATACGCAGATACTGCTCTGCAGAACGTGTTGTCACCGGAAGAAGCTTAATATTATCAGGTATATTTTTCAGAAGCTCACGTGTATGCGGAGTAATAAAGCTCTGCTGTTTATCGTTAAGCATTTCAATACATATATCACCCTCAGCTTTATGGCGGTGGGAATGAATAAGGGTATTATCCAAATCGCAGGCAAGTAAAATTTTTTTCATAATCAGTTATCAGCGAGATTTTTTATAATTCCGCATGCCTTATATCTTTTAAGCGGATAAATCTCGGTTCTGACTCCTTTCTCCTCGGCAAGCTGGTATATATGTCCCAGATGTTCATAATCATCAAGACTATGCACAAGCATTTTATATGGTACTCGTCTTAAAAGTACCCTTGTAGCCTCTCCGATACTGGGCTTTATTAAATTTATATCGCTTACTGAGAATTTTTCTGCTATCTCCCTGACCTCATCAAGTCCTGTAAGACCTGAGTTGCTGTCCTCCGGAACAGAATTATTTTTGAAATCAAAATATCTTTCAACGCTTTCTATAAACTGATACGTCAAATCCTTGTCCTTTAGTTCGCCGTAGTATACAGCACCGTGAAAATCATCAGGCTTTATTATATCCGAACGGCAGAAGGTTCGGCTTATAAGTCCCGATACCGTAGAATTAAGGCATGAGCTTGCTATAAGAAAATCTTCATGAGTACCGCATTTTCCTGCAACGTTTGCAGGGTCTGAGAGTACGGCAAGCTTTGAATCGAGTTCAGGATAATCAAGCATAGCTTCATCAAGCTGACGCTGAATAGCACCTTTTCCCGTCCAGCCGTCAACGAATTGAATTGATTCCGGAGAATGTCTTTCAAGTATATAGTTTACAGCATTTTTATCGATGCCCTTTCCCCTTATGATAGAAATTGTATAGTGCGGTACGGAGATTTTATATTTTGCCTCCAGAAATCTTTTTATTAAAATTCCTACAGGAGTACCGGCACGGGCAAGCGATACAAGTGTAATATTGCTTCCCTTTTCGGAATATATTTTTTCCGATACTGAACCAACTGCTTTTGCGGTAATTTCAGCATAGCGTGAGAGTGCATCATAATAGGCTTTAAGATATTTTTCTGAGGGTTCGTATTCAAGAGGAAGCATTTCGGAATAATGCACACCGCTCTGAATAAGCCTCTCACGTTCTTTCGTCGGAAGCGGTTCTACAAGTCCGGTAATATCCTTTAAAAGAATAGTTACATCTTTATCAAGATATGAGGTTTTCATCGACAGATTCCCCCTTTACAATAAAAATTTTTTCGCATTCGTATCTTTTAAGAGCACTAACGAGAGCATTTACAGCTTTCTGATTAATATTTCTGCTGTCAGTAAAAATTACAACGCAGTCATAACGGCGTAGATTATATACATAAGTTTCACGGTGAACATCATAGAAGCTGGGAATTTTAAATCCCTCCTGTATCGGATAATTCTTATCACGGCAGATTCCTATGGGACTTCTTGTTGTGGCATGACAGAAAGTATTCTTCCAGTATCTCCGCCTTATCCATTCCGCACATATCAATGCAGGATACATAAATTCTTCTGTACCGAGAATAAGAATATCTCCTGAAACTTCTTCAATCTGATTGTCAGCAAGAACCTTCTGATATATTTCCTTTGCCGTCAAAAGACATTTACTATAATATTTATCTATATTAACACCTTTCCGGGGGTCGGGAATGGGAGATATATTTATTATCGGACAGTCATTTGCAGGAGTATCTATAAGCCTGACGGCTTCTGATACCCTGATATTTTTTATCTGTGATTCATAATCTTCCTCAGGAAGCTTCAGGAGATATTCGCATTTAATGCCGGCATTTTCAAGATTTTTCATGTTTTCATCAGATACCCTGTTTATAATGGAAGCACAGATAATTTCTTTCTGATTAAGCTCGGGAAATCTTTCACGGAGATTGTTTATAATATTTATCAGTGTTTTTCCGGTAGAAATTTCATCATCTATAAATATTACAGACGGAGTATCTGACAGATATTCCGTTAGCTTTGCGGAACAGAGCTTCTGTTCAACGGCATGGCTGTGTTCCTCCGAAAAAGGAATAAAATCCTGAATATCCTCACGTGTAGTGTGAATATAATTGCATTCCGCACTGAAGCAGGCACATACTTCCGCACCAATAGCCGTTGCTGTTTCAGCGAATCCAATAACAAGTTTGTTTTCAGGATATTTGTCCGCAAGATATTCTCCAAGGGAATCCATCATTCTGAGAGCTTCACTCGGATTGACTGAAATATGCTTCGCCTGCAATGGATTTACAAGAAGATAGCTTCTTTTTGCGTTGTTGTATCTTTTGGCAATTCTGAGTATTTTTTCAGATGTGTATTTCATGCTGTACCTCCACATTTTATATTTTCACAGCTTTTTACTGCTCCCTTATGCCATATATATCGCCCATGATTTTTATACGCCTTGCCCATTTGGAATGACATTTGACTTCATTCATACGTGAACCATCATTGCTCTTGCTTACCCCGAGACTGTCCGGTTGCCAGTTGAGAATCTGAACAGCATCATTGTAATCACTTTCCGAGACCTTCATACTTTCGTATATTACAGGTATCTGTGACGGGTGAACAGCAGTTTTTCCTACAAATCCATTAAGACGGTCAAGAGCAAGCTCACGCCTCAGCCCCTCAGCCCATTCATCATTCGGATTGCTTCCGAAGTATTCCCAGACTGCACCTGACACAACATAATCAGAGGCAAAAACATTGAGTATATCAACAAGAATATCTCTTATAACTCCTATATCATAGATAGTCTGATTTACAGAGCGTCTTAATCCGTAAATATTGCTGAAGTCGTTTCCGCCTACACGGATATTAAGAACATAATCTTTTATTTCGTTGATAATTTCCTTTACGGCAAGAAGAATATTAAGGCGTGTGGATTTATATGCAATCATCTGACTTTCGAGAATGGGCATAATATACAGTGGCTTTTCACGGTTCTGATTGAATTTTACTATAAGCTGACGATATTTTTTAGCATTTGACAAGTCAAATTTCGGAAGAATATATCCTGTCAGCACTTCTTCATTTTCTCCAAGAAGATTGTGGATATATTCCATATGCTGAGGGGTTCGGATTCTGACAAAAAGAAGCGGAAGCTCCTGACCCTGAGAAGTATTTCTGCGTATAAATTCAAGAGTTTTTACAAGAGCTTTTTCCGCATCATGCAGAGCATCGTCCATAATAGAATCCTCAAGACAGAAAGCCATTGATGTTAGCTGAGGAAACTTGTTATTTATAATTTTTTCAGCAACACTTATATTTATTGCCGGAGCATACAGCAAACCTGATAATTTATATGGAAGAAAATCAGATTCTGAAAAATTTTGTGTCATTAAAAAAAATCCTTTCTTTTAGCTGTCAACTTCTATTCCATAGCTTTCACAGAGCTTTTTCAGACCATCTCTGTAGCCTGACCCGATACAATTCATTTTCCACTGATTCTTATACCGGTAAAGCTCTATTGCAACTACGGTTTTTTCTATATTAAGTGAATCAAGACTGAATTTGTATATTTCCTCCTCACCGCTGAAAATTCTGACAGCCGGAGAATCTACAAGTGAAAAATTCAGGAGGCTGTCATCACCATATATTGCAAAGCATACGGCAATTTTAGAATATCTGCTGTCAAGTTTTGAAAGAGATACAAAAACCTCGGGGGACTGACTGTCACCGCCTGTCTTTACGGCATTATCCTTTGAACATATATTTCCGAAAAATATCAAGTCTTCATCACAATAAGCCTTTCCGTTTTCTCCGAGACAAAAAGCATAGCTGTCAATATCCATATTTTTCCGCACTGATTTTTTTTCAAATACAAACCGGAGATTATTATGATAATATTCATCAATGCAGATACGCTGTCCCTTTCTGAGTGCGGGAATATTCGACTGCTTTATTTGCGGAGCATTTCCGACAGCCTTTCCGTTTATATATATACGTCTTTTTACAGCTGACTTTATGAATATTTCACCATAGAGAATAGTATTGCTTCTCATAGGAGATATAGCAATTCTTAAGGAATTTGCACCCTTTTTCAGATTTAACGGTGATATTTCAACGCCATAGAGAGTATTTTCAATATGACATTCAACGGGAACATCTATATTGATACAGAATATATTTTCGCAGTCGGAAGCAAATTCTCCAAGAGAAATCAAAGAGGGTACTGACCAGATTTCAGGTTCGGAGGGAAGTCCCTTTATATTTCCCTTTACTTCAACATTTTCAAGTATAAGGTCGGGGAAGTCGGTATCAATTGCACAGGCATTTCCGCTGAGAAGCTCAATTCTGGCATTTTTCAGAATAACTCCCGATGCCTTTATTTTTACAACATTCTTGTTATAAGCCCAGAAAGTTGAATTATTACATTCAACTGTTCCGGACTTGTCTATTATTAAAGTACCTTCATATTCCCCTGATTCAAAGGATTTATTAAATTTTTCCATATTATTTCCTGCCGACAGACCATTGCATATTCCAGCCGAAAGCTCTGTCCATGGGTTCCTGATTGCTAAAAAATCTTACAACCTTTTCAACGCTGAATGTCTCATCGTTCTGATTTTCCAGAAGTGCAATTGCACAGGTTTTCAGATTTGAGCCGTATTCGTCCATTTTTACGATAATATCAGGGCTTCCGGGACATTTTACAGTTACAACACCATCAGCCTGTTTCCAGTTTGCAACACCCTCATATATAAAAGTATATATAAGTATTCTTTTAATCTGGGAAATCATTTTTCCGTTTATTCTCAGATTTTCACCAGCCGAATTTGCACCGGTACGGTCGTCGCCGTCAAGAGCTATAAAGGGAAATCTGTCAAGACTTCCGAAAGCATTTCCCAGAGCCTGAACACAGCCTTTTTTTCCGTTTTTCATTTCGTAAAGACAGCCGAGGTCGAGGTCAATAGCATTTGAACCAAGAAAAAAGAATGATTTCTTTGAAGGCTGACTCCAGTTGAGATTTATAAGAATTTCTCCGAGAGAGCTTCCTGATTTCTGAAGATTCACTTTCTGTCCCTTTTTAAGCTCTACTTTTTTAAGCCTTACCGGTTCGGGAGCAGGTGTGGAAGCAGGTCTGGGAGCAGGCTTCGGAACAGGTGCAGGCTTCGGAGCAGATATTTCCGTACCGCCATAGAATTTAAGCAAATCTTTAAGTCCGCCGTTAAATCCGCCTGCAATTACTGCAATCCGCCATGTATCCTTTCTGTAAATCTCTATAGATATAATAGCCTTTTCGGAATGAAAATCAGTTCCGGAAAGATTAAGCTCAAGAGCAGAATTATTATTCTGTGATACCTTGAGAGAATGTGAAGAAATATTTCCCATAGTTCCGTTGCCGTCAATGCTTACTGTAAATACAAGCTTGTTAACAGTCAAAGGCAGACTTCTCAGTGAAACTCTGAATCCCGAAGAACCATTCAATCTGATTTCACCGTCAGGAGATGAAGTCTGATTATAAAAAACCATATATCTGTCATCGGAAAGCTTGTTTGCACTGTCAACCCCAAAACAGCAGTAATCATAAACAGAACTGCCGAAAGTATTCATTGTTATATCGATATCCTGATTTATATCGAAATATTTTTCAAGCTTATCTCTGAAACCCCTCTGAAGATTCATGATATAAAAACCCCTTTCTTAAAAATTCAGGGGAATCTTACGGAAAAAGACTCCCCTTTGTGATTATAATTTTAATTTAAGACTTATCAGCCTACGTTTACACCGTATGCACGTCCGAGAGCTGCAAGTCCGCCCTGATATCCTGAGCCTACTGCATTGAATTTCCAGTCACCGTTGTGGCGATAGATTTCACATACAACAACGGCTGTTTCAATTGAAAATTCCTCGCCGAGGTCGAATCTGAGAACTTCTGAACCGTTCATATCGTTTTCATTTGCCATACGTGCAACACGTACATAGGCATTTGAAACCTGTCCGAAATTCTGACCTCTTGACTGAGCGTCATATATAGTAACAGTAATAGCGATTTTCTGAACATCAGCGGGAACTTTTGTGAAATCGATAATGATGACTTCATCATCGCCCTCACCTTCACCGGTAAGGTTATCTCCCATATGCTTTACAGAATGGTCAACGCTTTCAAGATTGTTGTAGAAGATAAAGTCTGCATCGCTTCTTACCTTGCCATTAGCACCGAGAAGAAATGCGGAAGCGTCAAGGTCGAAATCTGCTCCGCCGTCGAACTGCTTGACATCCCAGCCAAGACCAATCATAGCCATAGTCAGATTTTTGTCGAGGCTTACACGCTGACCTTTTGAAAGATTAACACCCATTTTAAAAACCTCCTTTTACTGATATCTTCTTGCAAGAGAAGATATATCATTATCTGTAGTCGGCTGACCTATCGCACTGAATTTCCATGTTCCGTTGTAACGATAGATTTCGCCGAAAATCATAGCAGTCATAGCATCATAATTTTCGGACAGATTATATCTGCAAAGCTCCTTGCCGGTATCCGAATCGCAGATTCTTATAAAGGCATTTTCTATCATACCGAAATGCTGATGTCTCTGCATAGCCTGATATATATTTACAACAAACACGATTTTGTCATAATTTGCAGGGAGAGCTGTAAGGTCAACCATAATCTGCTCATCATCGCCTTCTCCGGCACCGGTAAGGTTATCACCCATATGGCGTACAGCTCTTGTTTTGTGAGTGAGATTGCCGAAATAGACAATATCCTTTGAATCGCAGAGTCTTCCTCCGGAGCATACAAATGCTGAGGCATCACAGTCTATCGCCTGAGGCTTCGGAGCAAAGAGACCCTTTTTACGTTTAGCCTCGTCCCATCCCAGACCTACTATAACGCTTTTAAGTTCACCGCCGTTTTCCTTACGGAGTTCGACCTTCTGACCTTTCTGAAGATTAACAGCCATTTTATATCACTTCTTTCACTATATCTTAATTATAAAAGAGAATTGTATATCTTTATTGTAGGAGCGAGCCATACCTGCCCTGTACCTCTGTATACGTTTACAAGACCTTCTCCCGATACGGCAGAGCCAATAAGAGTTTTAGCGGAGCGTTCAACGGTAAAATTGATTCCGCCTGTACGGAGTACAGCAAAGTTGCCGTCCACTTTAAGAACATCATTATTAAGCTCTATAATATCGATTTCGCACATAGGCACTGCACATTCAAGTATACAGAGTCCGGGACCTTTTATGGACTGCTGAAAGATACCTTCTCCGCCGGCAACGGCAGATGTAATATTTTTCTGCATATATGCACTTACGGTCATACTGCCCTGAGCTGCAAAGAACATACCCTTATCTACTATGATTTCCTCGCCTGCCTGAAGCTCCATTACCATAAAGTGTTTAAAGCTTGGTTCAAGTACTATCATTCCGGGACCTTTATACTCCGGCTGTGCCACTGATTCTCCGGTTACAGCTCCGGTAAACATTCTTCCGAGAGCGTTTTTTACAGTGACACCGGAGACCATTTCAAGATTTCCCTGAAAATAGCTCATAGCACCGGGTTCAACCTTTACGGAATCGTTATTCAGATAGATAACAGGCTGACGGGCTTTCATATTCTGTTTTTCCATGAAATACATCATCTGAGCATTGTGAGGACTTTTTCCTCCGAGGAGCTTCTGATATTCAAGAATATCAACTTTCATTCCTTTATTTTCGCTCGTGTCCATTATCCTGATGTTTTCACGTGTTCCTATAGCATTATAATTCATTTTGTTTTCTCCGGATTATTCAGCATCAATTCCGAAGTTTGCACAGAGTGCTGAAAGACCGCCTGAGAATCCGCTTCCGATAGCGTTGAACTTCCATTCACCGTTATGACGGTAAAGCTCTGCAACTACAACAGCTGTTTCGATTGAGAAATCCTCTCCGAGGTCATATCTGATAAGCTCAGTGTTATTAGCTTCGTCAACTATACGGATAAACGCATTTGAAACCTGTCCGAAATTCTGATTTCTTGTATCAGCATCATATATAGTTACAGTGAAATCAATTTTTGCAACGTCAGCGGGAACTTTTGAAAGGTCGATTTTAATCTCTTCGTCGTCGCCGTCGCCCTCACCGGTAAGGTTATCGCCGAGGTGTTCAACGGATTCAGAAGCGTGCTTGAGATTTCCGTAGAAGATGAAGTCAGCTTCACTTTTTGCTTTTCCGTCCTCACCGAGCATAAATGCAGCAGCATCGAGGTCGAATGCAGAACCGCCATCATATTTGTTGGTATCCCAGCCGAGACCTATGAGAATTTTGGAAAGTCCGGGATTTGTTTTTGTAAGGTCAACCTTCTGACCCTTTTTTAAGCTTATTGCCATGATAAATTTCCTCCTTAGAAATTATTTTGATGATTTAATTATAGCTTTTCTGATTAAGTCAACGGGGACAATCAGAAATGCAGAAACAATAACAAACAGCCACTCCTTGACATTGAGTCCATAGCAGCTGAGGATAACTCCTCCGCAGTAGGTCATGATTATCTGTACAACAGTAATAAGTCCCATAACCTTGAGGAATCCCTTGTTTTTACCGAGATTGTCGAAAAGATTGAGCTTTTCTGTTCTTGCATTGAATGCGTTGAATACGGAAGTAATAATAAAGAATGCAAAATATCCGGTAAGCAGATATTTATTATTTTCATCAGGTCTGAAGAAGCCTGATGCAAATGATGTCAGAATGAATATAAGGCTCATTGCGAAAGTCCATACAGAGCCGGTAATAATTTCGCTCCACATATTTCCGCTGACAATATGTTCGTCTCGTCTTTTCGGGGCTTCATTCATATAGCGTTCAAGAGCAGGCTCTCCTCCGAATGCAAGAGCTGCCAGAGTATCCATAACGAGGTTTACCCAGAGAATCTGAGTGATTGAAAGAGGATTTGCGATTCCGAGCAGAGGTGATATGAATGAAATCAGAACTGCTGCAACGTTTATAGTAAGCTGGAATACTATGAACTTTCTGATACTGTTAAATATAGTACGTCCATAGAGTATAGCTTTTTCGATAGACTTGAAATTGTCGTCCATGATAACGATTTCGCTTGCTTCCTTAGCGACTTCAGTACCTCCGCCAATAGCGAATCCGACATCAGCTCTTTTAAGTGCAGGTGAATCGTTAACGCCGTCGCCTGTCATACCTACAACGAGATTAAGCTCCTGTGCCACACGTACGAAACGGCTCTTGTCGCTTGGCAAAGCACGTGCAACTACACGTATATCCGGAAGCTTTGCTTTAAGCTCATCATCAGAAAGCTTAGCCAGTTCATCAGAAGTAAGGATAATATCGCTTTCATTCTTAAGAAGTCCGGCTTCTTTTGCAATTGCAGTAGCGGTATCCTTTCTGTCACCGGTAATCATAACAACCTGTACACCGGCTTTGTGAACCTGTGCGATAGCATCAATTGATTCGGGTCTTACTTCGTCACGGATACCTATAATTCCGACAAGAGTCCAGTCGCCGTCGGGGAGTGCATCATCAGAAATTTTTCCGTCACATTCAGCAAGGGCAAGGACTCTTATTGCACGGCTTGCAAGCTCATCAATTTTTGCTGATACCGCTGAACCCTCTGCCTTAAACGGAATTTTCTTTCCGTTCTTGTCGTAGCAGAATTTACATCTGCTGATAATTTTTTCAGGAGCGCCCTTGATAAGGGATATATTATAGTCTCCTGTAACTGTGGAGGCTGAATATTTGTTGCTGCTGTTAAAGGGGATACTGTCGGCAACATTTACATTTGCATCAACTGATTTTCCCTTGAGGAATCCGAGCAATGCACGTTCAGTAGCATTACCGCCGACAACCTTGTCACCGCTGAGGACTGCACTTGTATTATATCTTACACTCATATAGAGGAGCTTTCCGAGTTCGCCACCGACTTCGTCAAAGGTTCTGAAGTCATTTCCCTGACCGTCAACAAAGGTAACGGCTTCGAGCTGACCTTTGGTTATAGTACCTGTTTTGTCGCTGAAAAGAATGTTAAGACTTCCGGCAGTTTCGATACCTGAAATTTTTCTGACAAGGACATTTTCCTTGAGCATTTTTCCCATATTCTGTGCGGAAACTATGGCAATCATAAGCGGAAGACCT
>JAQXFT010000149.1 GCA_029005335.1 Oscillospiraceae bacterium | reverse complement strand
ATCGATTTCGGTAATAAAATCGATTTGCTTTTTAAGGCGTTCATTCATCTGAAGAATCCTCCTGATTTGATTTGCAGAAAGCTGAATATAAATCACTTTTTCTGAGACCGTATTCTCTGGCTATGGCTTTGCAGGCATTAACAGGCTTTTCACCGGCTTCAACAAGATTTTCGACCTGTTTTAAAGCGTTTTCAATGCTTATGCTATCGGATTCGGAATTTTGCTTGCCTTCGATTACAAGAACATATTCGCCCTTGGGAGATTTTACGGAATAATATTCAACAGCTTCCGATATTGTCATTCTGAGGACTTCCTCATAAACCTTTGTAAGCTCACGGCAGAGCGAAATTTTTCTGTCACCGAAATATTCAAGCATATCTTTAAGAGTTGAAATCAGCTTGTGCGGAGCTTCATAGAAAATCATGGTACGCTTTTCGTCCCTGAGAGATTCCAGATGCTCGAAACGCTGTTTTTTTGTAACAGATAAAAAGCCCTCAAAAGTGAATCTCGAAGTATTCAGTCCTGATATGGCGAGAGCTGATACAACGGCACTTGCTCCCGGTACTACCTTTACATCAATATTTTTTTCATAGCAGATTCTGACAAGATTTTCTCCGGGGTCAGATATGCATGGCATACCTGCATCTGTAACGATACCGGCATTTTCACCGTTCAGGATTCTTTCGGTTATGCGGTCTGCAACTTCTCTGCCACTGTGTTCGTGATAGCTTACAAGGGGCTTGTGAATATCGTATCTTGAGAGAAGTTTAAGTGTTACTCTTGTATCCTCTGCACATATGAAATCTACTTTTTTGAAGGTTTCAAGCTGTCGGAGCGTTATATCCTCCATATTTCCGATAGGAGTTCCTATTACATATAAAGTACCCATTATTCACACTCTTTTCCGATATTATAAATTTCTTTCAGCTCATTGCTTTTCATATAAAGAGGGGGGTCTATTTTAAGAAAGGGCTTAGAACCTTTTTTTCCCTCTATCAGGAAAAGCCACGGAGACTGCTCGGGATTGTTGGCAACAAAGCGTATGCGTTTAGGCTCGATATTGTTTGATTTCATGGCAGTTATGACATCTGCAAGACGTTCGGGACGGTTGCACATACAGAGCCTTCCGCCGAATTTTAAAAGCTTTGATGCTGAACGGCATACATCATCAATATTGCACATAATTTCATGGCGTGCGATTTTCTGGGCAGTGATACTGCTTTCGATTCCGGCATTTGTAGCCTTATACGGCGGATTGCATATAACCAAATCAAGCTGACCTTTCGGAGCATTATCCCACAGGACTTTCAAATCGGCAACTATTGGTATGATATTTTTAACGTTACTGGCTTCAATACCTTTTTTCAGCTGTTCAATGGCACTTTCCTGAATGTCTACGGCATAAGTAATCTGAGGGGGATTTTTTTTCTGCATAATCATAGGGATAATTCCGCAACCCGTACCCAAATCGCATACTTTGTCTTTCATGCGGTAGTTTGAAAAGTATGTGAGGAGAAATGCATCAGTTCCGAAACGGTGTTCGGAACTTGCACATACAAATATATTGTCAGTAAGCTTTTCCATAGAGTAATCCGTCATATTATAGTACCGCCTCCCACAACAATATCGCCGTCATAAAATACAACTGCCTGACCTTTTGTGACAGCTCTCTGCGGATTTTCAAATTCAACATGATATATTCCGTCACCCTTGTATGAAAGAACTGCTTTCTGTTCGGTCTGACTGTATCTTGTTTTTGCAGTAATCTGCAAGGGCTTTTCGAGAGTATCAAACGGGATTAAATTAACGTCACACGCATCGAGTGAATTTGTATACAAATCGGATTCACTGCCTATAATTACCTGATTTTTCTGAATATCTTTTTTTACTACATATGCAGGCTTGCCGAGAGATATTCCCAGACCTTTACGCTGACCTATTGTGTAGTTTATAATTCCCTTATGCTTTCCGAGAATTTTTCCGTCAGTGCTTATGAAATCGCCTTCAGGAATGTTTATATTCTTGAATTTTCTTATAAATGATGAATAGTCACCGTCAGGCACAAAGCAAATATCCTGACTGTCGGGCTTATGAGAATTAACAAGTCCGTAATTGTCTGCAATTTCACGTACTTCATTTTTAGTTAAGTTTCCAAGTGGAAAAAGTGTATGCTTAAGCTGTCCCTGTGTGAGGGAATATAATACATATGTCTGGTCTTTTGACCTGTCTTTTGAACGCTTTAACAAATATCTTCCGGAATTTTCATCAAAATCTATAACGGCATAGTGACCTGTTGCTATATAGTCAAAATCGAGTTCCTTTGCACGTAACAGCATTTTATCAAATTTTATATGCCTGTTGCATTCAATACATGGGTTTGGAGTGCCTCCGGAGAGGTAACATTCAGCGAAAGGATTCATAACACATTCCCTGAATTTATCCTTGAAATTAAAAACAATATGTTCAAATCCGAGCTTGTATGCGAC
>JAQXFT010000148.1 GCA_029005335.1 Oscillospiraceae bacterium | reverse complement strand
TGTAGTATCATCAGTACAGCCGGCTTTGAGACCCTTTGCACTTATATCAGTACTTGTTGAAGTTGAACCGCCGGGGAATCCGCCACCGCCCCAGCCGGTATTACCGCCTGATGATGAATTTGCAGGACAAGTTGTTTCAATGTTTATATCTCCTCCGTTTATGTTAAGGAGCTGTGATGCGTGGAAACCGTCTGAATATGCAGTTATATCAAGAGTTCCGCCGTTTACTGTGATGTAGCCTTTTCCAGTGGTTGTATCTGTTTCAGTTGATTTGAATCCGTCACCGCTCGTTGATTTTACAGTAATGTTGAGCTTGTCAAATGCTGTATCCTTTGCATCACCGATTGTAACGCTGTCCTTTCCTCTTATGGCATCATCAACAGCATTTACTATAACAGTACCATTGTATATTTTGAGGTCGTTTTTAGATACGATACCGTCCTCGCAGTTTCCGTTTACAGTGAGAGTTCCCGAACCTTTTATTTTAAGGTCATCGCAGGAATATATTGCCCCCATTTTTCCGTCAGCATTTGTATAGCTTGTACCGTCTGAAATGGTATTTTCATAGCCTTTTTTTGCAACTATCTGACATTCGTCTCCGATTGATGCCACATAGATAGGGGAATCTGATGTATTTGAAAGATTTACTCCGACAAGGTCAAGCTCAACGACGCCGTCAGGATATGATGTTTTGTCAACATTTACAACTATCTGACCTTCTGACATCTCGCCTGATACTTCAAATATGCCCGGCTGAGTGATTGTTATTACATTGTCGCTGACAGAAGCAATATCTGCTCCGGCAGTAGTTGTTATTCCTGAATCTGAAAGAGTAATTGTATATGTTTCTGTTACCTCCTCTGTTGTGGAAGTATCTGCTGCTGAAGCATAGTTTAAAGGCACTACCGGCATTGAAGCTGTAAGCATGAATACTGATGTGAGAACGGCTGTTAATTTTTTCATGATAAAAAACTCCTTTTTACTTTTTTTTTTAAAATTTGTGCATCTGCATGATTCTGACTGTTTTTTTCTTTATGCAGATACTTGACTTTTTCTGAAATCGGGTTATAATATAAATATGATTGTATTAATATTCCAATCGTTTACCCTATGCTTCAGATTATATTATGCAAGCCTTAAAATAATCTTAAATTATTCTTGAAATAATCTTAAATTTTATCCGGATTTTTTCTTTATAAAAAAAGATTTCATCATCAGGAAATATTTAAAAAATAATTTTTGCGGAAAAATATTTCCTTTTTCCGGTGGCTGTGCTATAATGTATTCTGTAAATCATGAGGATAATTTTATTGAACAGGTAAAAAATATGAACAGCTTTAATTTTAAACGTGAACTGAAATTTATTCTGCTCTGGTCGTTGTCCCTTGACCTTATAGCTTATGGAATATCTGTATTATTTATAGGTATAAACATATGCTTTCTCACAGGTCTCGCTGTCGGAAATACAGCACTTTTTGTAAATCTCTGGCTTCTGAACAGGTCGGTTTCCAGAATTGCAGCTTCCGGCGGAAGGGGAAAAAATCCTATGATGGGAGGCTATCTTCTGCGGTCTCTGATTGCTTGCACTGCAGTAGTAATTTCATTCCGGTTTGATTGGATTAATACAGTCGGAGCTGTTCTTCCGCTTTTTTACCCCAAAGTGATTTACACTTTGCACTCTATAGTTAAAGGAGGTAAATGATTTTTTGAAAATTTCTGATTTTTTCAGGGGAACTACGGAAATAGACGTTAAAGGTCCCGGAGTCCTGACGAGCTTTGAAGTTTTCGGAGTAACAATCAATATCACTGAAACCATAGTTCTGGGCTGGGTTCTTATTGCTGTTCTTGCATGCGTATTCAGATTCATGACAGCACATATGGAAAAAGTTCCGACTAAAAAGCGTCAGATTGTTGCGGAATGGATTGTAAATACCTTCCACAACCTGCTTGACGATACTATGGGAAAAAAGTTCAGAAGCCTTACGCCCTATGTCGCTACAATCTTTATTTTCTCAATATGCGGAAGCTTTCTCAGCCTTTTCGGTCTGAGACCTATGACAGGTGATTTCAATGTTACATTCAGCTGGGCTCTGGTTACTTTTATAATGATTCAGTATACCAAAATCAGAACCAACGGCTTTTTAGGTTACCTTAAAAGCTTCTGTTCTCCGTTCCCTGTTATGCTTCCCATGAATATTGTAAGTGAAGTTTCAACACCTATATCCATGGGCTTCCGTCATTTCGGAAACGTCGCAGGCGGTATGATTATATCAAGCCTGATTTATTTCGCACTTACCGGTGTATCCTCTGCAATCGGACTGCCGTTCCCGCTTTTCAGTATTGGTATTCCAGCGGTTCTGTCGGCTTATTTTGACCTGTTTTCAGGATTTATGCAGGCATTCATTTTCGTTATGCTCACTATGATTTATATCGCAAGTGCAGCAGAAACAGACTGATTTTTTAAATTTTTTGGAGGTATTTATTATGGAACTCGCAAAAGCAATTGTACTCGCAGCATCAGCAATAGGTGCAGGACTTGCTATGATAGCAGGTATAGGCCCTGGTATAGGTGAAGGCTATGCAGTAGGTAAGGCCTGCGAAAGTATCGGCAGACAGCCTGAATCCTCAGGCAAGGTTACAAAGACTATGTTTATCGGCTGTGCCGTTGCCGAGTCTACCGGTATCTACGGCTTCGTTGTAGCTCTTATACTTCTGTTTATAAATCCGTTCATCGATATGCTTTGATTACGGGAGTGAAATGTTTTGAATCTTGACTTTCTGACTATTGACCCGGGTTCAATAATTTTCAACCTTGCAAATACCCTTATACTCTTTCTTGTAATAAAACATTTTCTTTTCAAGCCCGTCAACGATATTATGGAACAGCGTAAGCATGACGTTGAGGAGACTTATTCAAGAGCTGATGAGGCTCTCGAAAATGCCAGAGAATCAGAAAGGAAATATAATGACCTTATAGGCAACGCAAGAGAGGAATCCGCTAAGATAATCAAAAATGCCTCCGATACCGCCAACAGGCGTTCAGAGGAAATTATATCCGAGGCTAAAAACAATGCGGATATGATTATCAGAAAGGCTAATTCCGAAATCGAACGTGAAAAAGCCAATGCACGTGCCTCCGTGAGAGATGAAGTTTCAGACCTTGCGGTACTCGTTGCTGAAAAGGTTATAAGCAAGGAAATAAACAGTGATGACCAGAGACGCTTTATCGATGAGTTTATCGAAAATGTAGGTGAAAATAATGATTGAACCTGAAGTTTCATCAGTTTATGCAGAGGCACTCTTTGAGCTTGCCTGCGAAACTGACTGCCTTGAGGACGTTTCCCTTGACCTGATTTCAGTTACTGATATTTTCAGCAAGAATCCCGATTTTCTCAATCTGCTTTCCCTTCCGGATATCAGCACAGAGGAAAAGCTTGATTCGCTTAAAAAGGTTTTCGGCAATGATGAGGGAATACTTATGAATTTTCTTTGTCTGCTTACCGAAAAAAACCGTATAGGATATATTGCCGGAATAGGTGCTGATTTCAGAAAGCTCTACAACAGGCACAACAATATTGAGGAGGTTTCGGTTACAACAAGCGTTCCCCTCAGCGAATCCGAAAGGAACAGGCTTATTGTGAAGCTTCAGAATAAGCTCGGAAAACGCATAAAGCTTGTTGAAAATATTGATTCGTCCCTCATAGGCGGTGTAAGGCTTTCTTATGGCGACACACTTATTGATAACAGTATCGCCTCAAGAATAAGCTCTATATCAAAAGAAATTAAAAGCAATAATATTTAAAGAAGGTGTATTATATTGAATTTACGCCCGGAAGAAATCAGCGGTATCATCAAGGAACAGATTAAACACTATCAGAATAAGCTGGAGCTTTCCGACGTCGGTACTGTTATGACTGTCGGCGACGGTATCGCCAATATCCATGGCATAGAAAACTGTATGTCCGGCGAGCTTCTCGAATTTGAAAACGGCGTCAAGGGTATGGCTCTTAACCTTGAACAGAATTTCGTCGGAGCTGTTATGCTCGGCTCTGATACGGATATAAAAGAGGGTTCAACCGTCAAGCGTACAGGACAGATTGTATCTGTACCGGTCGGAGAGGAAATGATTGGACGTGTTGTAGATGCCCTCGGAAGACCTATTGACGGAAAAGGTCCTATAAGAACCTCCCTTACCGCTCCGATTGAAAAAATTGCGTCCGGAATTATTACAAGAAAATCCGTTCACAAGCCTTTGCAGACCGGTATCAAAGCCATAGATTCTATGATTCCTATCGGCAGAGGTCAGCGTGAACTTATTATCGGCGACCGCCAGACCGGTAAAACTGCCATTGCACTCGATACAATAATCAATCAGAAAGGTCAGAATATTATATGTATCTATGTTGCAATAGGTCAGAAACGTTCTACTGTTGCCAATGTCGTTGAAACTCTTACCAAAGCCGGAGCTATGGACTACTCAATAGTTGTATCCGCTACGGCTTCTGAGCTTGCACCTCTGCAATATATAGCTCCGTATTCAGGCTGTACAATAGGAGAATATTTCCTTGAAAAAGGTCAGGACGTACTCTGCGTTTATGACGATTTGTCAAAGCACGCTGTCGCTTACAGAACACTTTCGCTTCTCCTTAAAAGACCGCCGGGACGTGAGGCTTTCCCCGGAGATGTATTCTATCTTCACTCAAGACTTCTTGAGCGTGCCTGCTCCCTCAACGAAAATTACGGAGGAGGCTCTCTTACGGCACTTCCGATTATTGAAACTCAGGCGGGAGATGTTTCAGCATATATCCCTACAAACGTAATTTCAATTACGGACGGTCAGATATTCCTTGAAACAGACCTTTTCAATGCAGGTATAAGACCTGCTGTCAACCCCGGAATCTCTGTATCACGTGTAGGAAGTGCAGCTCAGATTAAAGCTATGAAAAAGGTTTCAGGCTCTCTGAAGCTTATGTATTCCCAGTACCGTGAATTGCAGTCCTTCTCACAGTTCGGCTCGGATTTGGATAAGGATACAAAGGAGAGACTCGCTCAGGGAGAGCGTATCGTTGAAGTCCTTAAACAGGACAGAAACAAGCCTGTTGCCGTTGAGAATCAGGTTATTATAATTTATGCGGTTGTAAATAACTATCTCAGGGATATTCCGGTAAATCTGATTCAGGATTATCAGAATGAGCTGTTTGCATATATAGATACTTCTTACCCTGAGATTACGGAAGCTATAAGAAGCTCCGGACAGCTTTCACCGGAAACTGAAGAAAAGCTGAAGGAAGCTCTGAGTAATTTTGCCGGAAAATATATGTCGGACAAAAAGCAGTGAGGTGATTCGGTATGGCTTCAGGCAATATGAAAGATATAAAACGCCGTATCAAGAGCATTGAAAGCACTATGCAGATTACCAAGGCTATGCAGCTTGTATCTTCGTCCAAATTCAGAAAAGCCAAGGAAAAGGCTGATACTGCCATGCCGTTTTTCAATACGGTATATGAGACTATGTGCGAGATTGCCTCTGAGGACAGATTTTTTAATTCAGTATACGTCAGAGGTAATGAATCCGATACTACACTTATGATTGTTATCGCCGGCGACAGAGGTCTCGCCGGAGGCTATAACTCCAATGTGATAAAGCTCGCCCTCAGCCGTATGGAACAGAATGGCGGAAATACCGTTTTAATTCCCATCGGTAAAAAAGCTTCGGAGTTCTTTTCAAAGCGTAATTTCAAAATTCTCAGAAGCTATGAGAACATAGGCGAGACTATGACTATATATGAAGCTATGGATATTTCGGAAATTATAACAGATTCATATAACAAGCATAAATCTATAGGCAGAGTCGAAATCGTCTTTACGGATTATATTTCTCCGCTGGTTCAGGAGGCAAGATATATAAGCGTTATTCCGCTTGATAAAATATCAGGCGATTCTCCGAAATCAGTTACACGCTATGAACCTTCGGCAGGAGAAGTTTTCAATTCGCTTGTTCCGAAATATATAGCAGGTCTTATTTATGGTGCGGTTGTATGCTCATTTGCCTCCGAACAGGCTTCAAGACGAAATGCTATGGAAAATGCCTCCGACAATGCCGAGGAAATGATAGATAATCTTTCACTTATATATAACAGGGCAAGACAGTCCGCTATTACTCAGGAAATTACTGAGATTGTCGGCGGTGCTGAGGCTCAGGAATAATCAAGGAGGATGTTAATGCAGAATATCGGAAAAATCGTACAGATTATAGGTGCGGTTGTCGACATAAGATTCCCTAAGGACAGTCTGCCTAAGCTTCTTAATGCTATCGAGATAAATAACGGCTCACAGAGGCTTATAGTAGAAGTCGCACAGCATATAGGCGATGATGTAGTACGCTGTATAGCTATGAGCAGTACCGATGGACTTGTAAGAGGTATGGACGCTGTCGATACCGGCTCGCCTATAACAGTTCCCGTGGGAAAGGAAACTCTCGGACGTGTATTTAATCTTCTCGGAGAAGCTATAGATGACAAGCCTGCTCCGGATACTAAAGACAGATGGGCTATTCACCGTGAAGCTCCAAGCTATGAGGAGCAGACAGCATCAAGTGAGGTTCTTGAAACAGGAATCAAAGTTATAGACCTTATCGCCCCGTATCTTAAAGGCGGTAAGATAGGACTTTTCGGCGGTGCAGGTGTAGGAAAGACCGTTCTTATTCAGGAGCTTATAAATAACGTCGCAAATCAGCACGGCGGTATCTCAGTATTTACCGGTGTAGGAGAGCGTACACGTGAGGGCAACGACCTCTATAACGAAATGCAGGAAAGCGGAGTTATTGATAAAACCGTACTTGTTTACGGTCAGATGAACGAACCCCCCGGAGCAAGAATGAGAGTAGGACTTTCGGGTCTTACTATGGCAGAATATTTCAGAGATGTTGAGGGACAGGACGTTCTTCTCTTCATAGACAACATATTCAGATTTACTCAGGCTGGCTCGGAAGTATCAGCACTTCTCGGTCGTATGCCTTCCGCAGTAGGATATCAGCCTACCCTTGCTACCGAAATGGGAGCATTGCAGGAAAGAATCACTTCTACAAAAAAAGGCTCAATAACATCAGTTCAGGCGGTATATGTTCCGGCTGATGACCTTACAGACCCTGCTCCTGCCACAACCTTTGCACATCTTGATGCTACCACTGTTCTTTCAAGACAGATTTCATCACTCGGAATCTATCCGGCAGTAGACCCTCTTGAAAGTAATTCAAGAATACTTACTCCGGAAATAGTCGGTCAGGAACACTATGAGACTGCCAGAGCTGTTCAGAATATACTTCAGAGATATACTGAGCTTCAGGATATTATTGCTATTATGGGTATGGACGAGCTTTCTGACGAGGATAAGCTCACCGTCTCAAGAGCAAGAAAAATTCAGAGATTCTTATCCCAGCCCTTCTCAGTCGCTGAACAGTTTACCGGCATGAAAGGAAAGTATGTGCCGATTAAGGAAACTATAAGGGGATTCAAGGAAATCATTGAGGGCAAGCACGACGACCTGCCCGAATCAGCTTTCCTTTTTGTCGGCACTATTGATGAAGCTGTCGAAAAAGCAAAGGGTGTGCAGTAATGAGAACCTTTAAATTCAAAGTTATTACGCCTGATAAAATTCTTTTTGACGGCGAGGCTGAACAGGTCATTGTAAGAACTACTGAGGGAGATGTCGGAATTTTAGCAGGTCATGAAAATTATGTGGCTAATCTTCCGCCCGGAGTCCTTAAAATTAATCTCGCCGGCGGTGAAGTAAAATATGCCGCTATTGCCGGCGGATTCCTTAAAGTGTCTTACGAAAATATTACAAGAATTATAACTACTGCTGCTGAATGGGGCGAGGATATCGATACCATATGGGCTAACCGCTCCAGGGAAGACGCTCTGAATAAGATTAAACAGGCTAAGACTGATTCCGAAATGTCCCGTGCTGAACTTAAACTTAAAAGAGCCTTGAACAGAATACAGGTTTCATCACTTCAGAAGCACTGATTTTTCTATACCGTCTGACTTTGAAAAAAGCAGACGGTTTTTTTATACTTGACAAAAGGACGGAAAAAAGATATAATGATATATAAATATTAACATATCAAAGGTATGATTTTTATGAATACATTATATTTTAAATATGCTGTCGAAGTGGAAAAAACACACTCTATAACAAAAGCTGCTTCTAATCTCTATATGGCTCAGCCTAATCTCAGCAAGGCTATAAAGGAACTCGAAGATACACTTGAAATAAATATTTTTGAGAGAACTTCAAAGGGAGTCTTTCCTACTGCAAAGGGTAAGGAATTTCTTGAATATGCAAAGAAAATTCTTATACAGATTGAAAAAATGGAATCCCTTAAAATTTCAAGAAACAGAATCTGTCAGAGCTTCAGTATTGCCGTTCCGGGAAGCAGTTATATATCACTATGCATATCCGATTTCATAGCAGGACTTGATTTTTCTCAGGATATAAATATAAACGTCGAACGCATGAATTCTGTTGATATAGCTAATTCCGTTGCCGACGGAAAATATAATCTCGGGATTCTGCATTATCCGCTTGAATATGAAAACTATTTTCTCGACTTTCTGAGAGATAAGAATCTTGGCAGTGAACCGGTATGGACTTTTGAACATCTTCTCATTATGTCAGAAAAAAATCCGGTTGCTGAGGATTCCGATATTTCTTCCGAAAAGCTTGCAGGGCTTATTGAAATTATTCATGATGATATGTATGTGCCATATATAAACGGCATAAGCCAGAAAAATATTTCTCCGAAAAGAATCGTTCTCCATGAAAGAGACAGTCAGTTTGAGCTTCTTTGCAGAATACCCGATGCCTTTATGTGGACTTCGCCTGTACCGGATTATATGCTGAAAAGATTCGGGCTTATTCACAGAAGATGTACTCAGCTTTCATCAAAATGCAGGGATATTCTCATTTTTCAGAACGGTTACAGATTCTCCGAGCTGGACAGAAAATTTGCTGATAAGCTCTATTCCGCCAAGAACAGTGTGGCTTTTGCGGAATATATATAATTATATATCTCATATATATTTATATATATAAAAGCCGGCTTATACTTATGATAACACTTTTATTCTTTGACAACAGACTATATTTCAAAGCATTTCATAATATACAATCTGCTTCATTATTCATAAGATTCTTCGGACACTCCGCTTTTTAATATTTATTTTCAATCAGTAAGCTGTATATCGATAAAAGAATATTGATATACAGCTTTTATATTTCCTTTTTTAAAAATTATGTTATATAATAGTCTTATGAGCTTT
>JAQXFT010000147.1 GCA_029005335.1 Oscillospiraceae bacterium | reverse complement strand
CTCGCTACCTCCACCTTGGCAAGGTGGCGCTCTACCAGATGAGCTAAATCCGCATTATAAAAGCGACCCGGATGAGGCTCGAACTCACGACCTCCGCCGTGACAGGGCGGCGCTCTAACCAACTGAGCTACCGGGCCATTTTGATAGTGGGAACAATAGGGCTCGAACCTATGACCCTCTGCTTGTAAGGCAGATGCTCTCCCAGCTGAGCTATGCTCCCATTTGTCTATCAACGCTTTGCTTTTTGTCATCTCTCCTGACGACTATTATATTATATCACGGGTTTTCAGAAATGTCAAGGGTTTTTCTGAAATTTTTCAGATTCGATTTTTTCAACAATAAAATGTGATATTTAAAGGAATATTATGTATATAATGCATAAAAATTCCGGACAGAAATTATTTTTCCGTCCGGAATATATCTGATTAGTCTCCGCTCACTGATGTGATTACTTCTGAAACAAGATTTGCCGGAAGATGTTCATATCTTACAAAACTAAGTGAAAAGCTTCCCATACCACGTGTTGTCTGACGGAGATACATTGCGAAATCATGCATTTCTCTGTCCGGCACTTCCGCCTGAATCTGTGTAAAGCCATGTGATACCGGCTCCATGCCCAGAACTCTTCCACGTCTCTTATTAAGCTCGCCCATAACGTCGCCCGTATTATCATCAGGTATAATTACTTTAAGCTCTGAGAACGGTTCAAGAAGCACGGGGTCAGCCTGACGCATACCTTCCTTATATGCGATAGATGCAGCCGTCTTGAATGCCATTTCTGAGGAATCAACAGGGTGATATGAGCCGTCAACAAGTATAGCTTTAAGTCCCACTACCGGACAGCCTGCAAGTACGCCTTTTTTAACGCTCTCCTCAAGTCCCTTCTGAACTGCGGGGAAGTAATTCTTCGGGACTGCTCCGCCGAATACTTTTTCATCAAATACCAGTGTATCGCTTATGCAGGGTTCAAATTCAATCCAGACGTGACCGTACTGACCGTGACCGCCCGACTGTTTCTTATGCTTGCCTTCAACCTTTACTTTCTTTCTGATAGTCTCCTTGTATGCAATCTTCGGAACTTTCAGAACTATATCAACACCGAATTTTCCTTTCAGCTTGGCTGCTGCGATTTCGAGATGCTGTTCTCCGAGACCGCTCAGAATCTGTTCCTTTGTATCTTCATTCTGTATATATGAGAGTGTTTTATCCTCTTCGAGAAGTCTCTGCATACCTGCTGATATTTTTGCTTCATCGCCCTGAGAGGAAGCATACACAGCCATTGAATAGCATGGCAGAGGGAATATCATTTCACCAAATTCAATTTTTCTTTCGGCAGATGTGAGAGTATCAGAAGTTTTCGCATTTATCTTGACTGCTACAACGATGTCACCTGCTCCGGCAGATTCAACCTCAGTCTGTTTCTTACCGCAAAGGTTATAGAGCTTGCCGATTTTTTCCGAATAGCCTGTAGTAGTATTGACAACCTCGGTATTTGATTTCAGAATACCCGACATTACTCTTATATATGACATCTTGCCTACAAACGGGTCAGCAACGGTCTTGAATACAAATGCGGAAAGCGGAGCATCTTTAGTACATGGAATTTCTTTGATTTCGTCCTTGCTGACAAATGCTTCCGCCGGATATACTTCATCAGGATATGGAACGAGTAGTTCAAGCTCCTTTAAGAGCATATCAATTCCGGCAAATGTAGAGGCTGAAGCACATACTACAGGAGTAATAATTCCTCTGTTCATACCGTCATGAATACCGTCTATAAGCTCTTTCTGGGTAAAGGGTTCGCCCTCAAAGAATTTTTCCATAAGTTCTTCAGAGGTTTCTGCGACAGCTTCACTTATTGCACCGATAAGTCCGTCAATACGGTATTCCATTTTTTCGGATATTTCTGCTGTAGGCATTTCAGTTTCAACAGCGTTTCCGTTTTCGTCGTATTTATAGGATTTCATTTCAATCAGGTTCACATATGAGACAATCTGTCTGTCCTTAATCACGGGGACAACAACAGGGCATACAGTAGGGCCGAAAACGGTTTTAAGCTGTGTCAGGACGTTAAAGAAATTTGCCTCCTTGTCATCAATTTTAGTGACAACAAACATTTTTGATTTTCCCTGCTTTATAGCTTCATCATAGGCTTTCTGAGTTCCTACTTTTACACCGGATTTTGCTGATACGGTAATAAGAACGCTGTCGGACGCACGCACACCTTCAATCATTTCGCCTGCAAAATCGAAAAGTCCGGGAGTATCAAGCATATTGATTTTTATTCCGTTATACTCACATGATGCAAGAGCGGTATTTATGGAAATTTTTCTCTTGATTTCCTCGCTGTCATAGTCGCATACGGAAGTACCGTCGGAGGTCTTTCCGAATCTTTCAGAAGCTCCCGTTTTATAGAGAATTGCTTCTGTAAGCATTGTCTTTCCGGAGCCGTTATGTCCGGCGATTGCAATATTTCTTATTTTTTCGGTGCTGTAATCTTTCATAGTGAAATCTCCTTAATATATATGTAAAATTTTAATAAGTGCAGATATTTACTTACTTCAATATTGTAGCATTTTTAATAGAATTTTGCAACAGATTTATAAAATTTCTATATTAGAGACAATAACCGATATTCTTATTTGTATATTATGCACAACGTTTTTGAATATTCCAGCCATAAACCATAAAAATATATCCTGCGAGCCACACCAAAGTAAATATAATTAACTGTATTAATGACGTTCCGTAAAATCTGAATGTACGCATTATAAGCTCAGATGCTTCCATAGTCAGAAACACACAAAGCACCGGAAGAAAAATATATCTGAATATGTTTACTCCTGCACCTGTATGCCTGAGAATCTTTATTAATCTTGATGTATTTCCTATTATATTACTTGCATAGTAGGATATTACTATCCCATAAAATCCGAAATGAGGTACAAATACAAGCACTGCCGATATTCTGACAGCATATTCTGCTATATAGTTGAGAGAAGAAAATCCCTGCAATCCCAGCCCTTTAATCAGTGCTTCAAGAATTATTTCCAGATATATAAAAGGCACTACCGGAGCTATTATTGTAATAATTTTTCCGGCAAGCTCTCCTCCGCCCATTAATACACCTATTTCCTTTCCGAATCTCATCATTACCGCTGATACGGGAATTGAAAACAATAAAGTACCTTCAATCAGCTTTTCGGTAATGCTTATTATCCTCTCTTTATTCCCCGAGGCGTTCTCTCTTGCGGATTCCGTAACGACTATTCCGGAAAGTGAGCATAATATCACTGACGGAAAAAACAATGCAGGAATTACTATAGCCTCAAATATTCCGAACTGGCTTAATGCCTCCGAAAATGAATTTCCATACTGTTTCAGAGTAAATGGAATAAGTGCATCATTTGTACTGCTGAGTGCAGAAGTCATACAGCTTCCCAGCATTATCGGCACTGCATACCGGATATATTTCCTGAAGCCTATTGAAGCTTTTCCCGAATACTCTCTTTTACGCCTTAAAAATATTATAAGAAAATATATCAGTGAGGTAAGGTTTCCGCATACTATTCCGGCTGTCATAAGCTCGCATACCTGTGCATCATTGGGATTTACAAGAGTAAACACAAGACCGGTAATTACTACAGACTTCACAACAAATTCCATTACATCTGCACGTGCTGTCAGACTTACTTTCCGCATAGCATTGAAATATCCTTTGAAGCACGCCGAAAATGCTCCGACCGGCAGGGATAATGCCATAAACCATAAGGGCTTTACCATATTCACAGTGTGGAAAAATTCAATGCTTATCTTTTCTCCGAACAGGAATAATATCAATGCTGTTGTTATGCTCAGTACAGTACACATCATAAACGCATATTTCAGCACTCTGTCAGGATTTCCTTTATCCTTTCCCCTCTCCTCGGACACAAGCCGGCTCGTACATAAAAACGCATTGCCGTTTGATACCATTCCCGCAAGCACCATAAACGAACCCGTAAGAGATACTATTCCCATTGCAGAGCTTCCAAGACGTTTTGTTATTGTAACATTCAGAAGAAGTGATGCTGTATCAAGTATCAGCTGCATGACAGTAAGTATCGCTGTATCTTTTATAATTCTGTTTCTGAAAATCATCTTTCAGCCTCCGTAATTATAGTCTTGTTCTATTTTATTACGGATTCTTTATTTCAATGACTACATAATAAAAAAACCGGATAACCTTGTAAGGCTATCCGGTTTAAATTAATTCAGCAGTTCAGCAATATTTATTTTCAGCTGAACCGGATTATCTCTGTATATATTAACTGTTGAAAAAAAATCAGTCAAGTATTGCAAGAAGTGCCTTTGCATTGATTTTTTTTGCTTCAGCAAATGTAACCTCTGAGATTATATATGATGCTTCACCGTCACATTCAATTTTATCCTCAATGTTGTATGCTGACATATCAGTATCAGAATCCGTTCTGACATACCATTTTGACTTGAAATTGTCGATAGAATCAATAAAGCTGTCGTCATCAGAGGATTCCCACGACTGTGAGAATACAGTAATTTTATGCTTAACGCAGTCGATAACATCTCCCAGTACAGCACTTGCAGTCGGGAATTTTCCTGCACCTCTGCCGTAGAACAGAATCTTATCGAATCCGTCACCGTTTACAAGGCAGGCATTGAATACGTCATTTACATGAGAAATCAAGCTTTCATGAGATACAAGCATAGGCATTACAGCAGGCATAATTTTTCCGTTCTCATGCTCCTTGACAGAAGCTATAAGCTTTACGGCATATCCGAGAGAATTTGCTGTATCCACATCTTTGAGGCTTA
Organism: Oscillospiraceae bacterium; assembly: GCA_029005335.1. Classification (GTDB taxonomy): domain Bacteria; phylum Bacillota; class Clostridia; order Oscillospirales; family Ruminococcaceae; genus Ruminococcus. The sequence continues at coordinate 3,127 of JAQXFT010000147.1, read as the reverse complement.
CATTTTCGATTCCCTGAGTATAGACGCTCTTAGGATAAACGTGCTTTCCGAATACAAGAGATGATATAATGCAGATTTTACGGCAGGCATCAAATCCCTTTACATCAGCATCAGGATTCCTCTCAGCATATCCGAGCTTCTGGGCAAGTGCAAGAGCCTCATCAAAGCTCATTTTTTCGTCAATCATCTTAGTGAGTATAAAATTAGTTGTTCCGTTAAGAATACCTGCAACGGCTGTAATCTTATTTCCGGCAAGGCACTTGTGAAGCGGTCTTATAATCGGAATAGCTCCGCCGACGCTTGCCTCAAAGAAGAAATTACAGTTATGTTCCTTTGCAAGTCTGAGAAGTATATCACCTTTTTCCGCAACAAGCTCCTTATTTGATGTAGCAACGCTCTTTCCCTTTTCAAGGCACTGACGTATAAATGTGAAAGCCGGTTCAACACCGCCCATACATTCTGCAACAGCAGTTACTTCATCATCATTCAGAATTACATTGAAATCCTTTGTAAATTTATCAGCATACGGAGAATCGGGAAAATCCCTCAAATCAAGTATATACTTGACGTCCATTTCAGAGCCGGCTTTTTTTTCGATACTCTCTTTATTTTTATAGAAAAGCTCTACTACTCCTGAGCCTACAACTCCATGACCTAAAACAGCAAACTTTGACATAATCAATTAAATCCTTTCATAAAGAAATATTATTTTGCAGACAGAATTTTTATTTCCACGACTCCGTCATCTTCTGAAATTCTGTCAAGCGTTGCGACATCCAAATCCGAATTTCCCTGAAGCTTCAGGGATATATTTACGGAGGCTACTCCGTCAACCGGAATATTCTGATTGACAGTCAGTATATTTGCGTTCAGGCTGTGGAGAAAGGAAAGCAATCTTGAAAGCACTCCCGGTTCATCTTTCAGCAGAACATATATATTCATAATACGCTCAACAAGCATTTCCTCGTATGAAAAAACACTGTCCTTATATTTATAATAGGCACTTCTTGATATACCTATACGCTTGCACGCCGAAGCAAAGCTCTTAGCCCCCTTATTAGCCATAAGCTTTTTTACCTCCAGCACTTTTTTAAAAACATCGGGCAGTACTGCGGAATCAACGACTATAAACTTTGAATTGTCATTCATAAAAAATACACCCTTTTCATAATCAAGATGTCCGTCTGCGAAATACAATTGTACACTTACTATATTACTATATCATTTTTTCTGATTTTTGTCAAGGATTTTTTATAAAAAATTCATCTGAATCTGTGCATGAATTTTTTAAATGGATTTTTTATTCTTATGAAATTGATATAATTATATATTTTATCAGTATCACATTTTGAAGCCGGAATTTTTCTTACTTCTTTTTCAAGGTCTTTAAGGTATATACCGACAGGAGATTTAAGCTCCACATCATCAGCGGTAAATACTACTATTGAATATACGGGAACGTTATTGAATTTTCCTTTTTTAAGATGATATTCAATATTTTTAACGTGGGTTTTATTCTGATACTGGGGATTGTAGAATTTATACTTTTGTTTTCCGATTGTATGTGTAAGCTGTTCACCCTTACCGCTGACAGTTCCGGAGATTCCCTTGGTTTCAACAGCACATACTCCGAAATTTCCTATAAGTATATGGTCAATTTCGCTTGTCTTGTCATAAAGCGGAAGATATACATTATTCATAATGCGGTATTTCTTTTTATCTGCAATTTTTTTCAGACATTCATAGGTTTTCCGTTCAGCGTTTCTGCCTTTTTTATTGTTATCGCTGAAATAATCCGCAAAAAAGAGAACCAGCAGAAGCAGGATTACCATACTTAAAACTATCAGAAACTTTTCCATAAATTTTCTCACTTCCTCCGGAATATATTTGTGCAGTCTGTCAATAATACTCTCAGAACATCTTTTCCGTACAAGGAAAAAATGTTGACTCAGCCACTGAAAAAAAGAGGTGTTATCCATGTGGGATAAGCTCGCTTTAATCCTGCTTATAATAGGCGGATTGAACTGGGGATTAGTCGGAATTTTCGGATTTGACCTTGTTGCATGGCTTTTTGGCGGTGCAGGAACTGTTCTCAGCAGAACCGTATATATACTTGTTGCAATTTCAGCGGTGTGGTGTATATCGTTTCTGTTCAGAGACCAGCGTCACACGGCAATTTCGATGACAGACTGATTTTTAAAAGAACCGCATTTTTTTAAAATGATGCCGTAAAAATGCGGTTCACAAAACAACAAAAGGGAGGTCTGAGCCTCCCCTTTTTTTATAGTTTTAAATATTATCAGTCGCTTACATAAGGAAGCAATGCAATATATCTTGCTCTCTTGATAGCAGCAGTAAGCTCACGCTGATGATATGCACAAGTACCTGTAACACGTCTGGGCAGAATCTTAGCTCTGTCAGTCATGCACTTTTTGAGCTTAGCAAGGTCTTTATAATCAATCTTTTCAACTCTGTCGGAAAAGAACATACAAACCTTCTTGCGGGGTCTCTTTGCTGCACGGGGATTTCTCTCCTTTTCCATGACTTACATCTCCGTTTCTAAAAATATAAAGCTTGGTAATTTCTCTCAGAACGGCAAATCATTTTCGCCCAGTACTTCTTCAAAATCGCTGAGATTGCCTGCTGACATACTGTTATCTTTTGCCGGAGCGGAATTATTATTATTCTGAACAGGTGCATTGTTCTGCGGAACTGAATATCCGTTATTGGAACTGTATGATGAATTTGAATCCGTATTATTCATAACTTTTTCGCCTGTGAAGTAAGCATTTTCAACCTGAATTTCAGTTGTATAATGCTTTATCTCGGGGTGAACCCTGTCATTATAACTTCCTGTACGGATACCGCCTTCAACGCAAATCATTCTTCCTTTTGAGAAGTATTTGTTTATAAATTCAGCAGTCTGTCTCCATGCAACGCAGGTAATAAAATCAGCCTGTCTTTCACCGGTAGTCTTGTCGGCAAAATTTCTGTCAACAGCTACAGTAAAACGGCAGTAAGCTGTACCGCTCTGGGTCTGACTGAAATTAGGGTCAGCAGTAAGTCTGCCCATTAAAATAACCTTATTAATCATTATGACAACCTCCCTGAGAAACCGGAATTAAAG
>JAQXFT010000146.1 GCA_029005335.1 Oscillospiraceae bacterium | reverse complement strand
TTCTGATTATTCTGATTGCTCATAATAAAATCACCTTTCGCTTTCGTACATTCAGGATATAAATTACCCTGTGAATATATTATGTTCAGCAAATCAGAAATTATTCATAATTATTTTATGAGGACGAAACGTCTTACATCTCCGGCTTTTCCGATGAAGATTGACTTGGGTCTTGCCCAGATATCTCCGGTAGCAAGTGACTTATAGATTACAAGTTCCTCAAGGGTTTCGCTGTGGCGAGCCAGTGAGATTATCTCATATTCTCCGCCCTTGTAATGACGATATTTTCCGCCTGTTACTATTTCAGTATCCTTGTCTTCCGGAACAGCTTCATTCTGAGGAGCTTCAGGCTCTGTATTATTTACGATATCGTCAGTAACGATAATCATTGAAGAAAATGCCGGCATTTTAATATATGCGTTTCCGTTGTTTACCTGAACAGGAGTACCGCTTATAACGTCAACGAGTGCAGGAAGATTTGTATTGAAACTGAGGTCAAACTCCTTATCCTCAAGATTGAGTGCAACATATACAGTCTGACCATTGAGTTCCTTTTTGAAGATTAACTGCTGATTTCTTACAATAACGGTCTGATATGTGCCTGTTCTGAGTGCGGGATATGCACGGTAAATTCTTCCGAGCTTTACAATATGATTGTACAGGTCATCATTTCTGTCCGGAATACTATTGAGGTCGAGGCATGGTCTGAGACCGTCATCGGAATTATTTTCCTTTATGCCCCTGACACCAAATTCGCTTCCGTAATATATAGAGGGAATACCCGGCATTGCATAGAGGAGTGTATAAACATTTTTAATATGCTCCGGAGTTTTAAGAGTGCTTGCAAGACGGTTTACATCATGATTATCAACGAAAGTATAGAGATTTATTCCCTTATATATACCACCGTTTCCGGACTGTCTGTTTATTGAATAATCTATCTCAAAGTAATTTTTGTCATTGTGAGATGACCAGAGACCCTTATAACATTCATAGTTTGTAACGCTATCAAGCATTTCGGGATTAGCCCATCTTTTATAATCGCCGTGGATAATCTCGCCCATGAGCCAGAAATCAGGCTTTTTACCCTTACAGAAGCTTCTGATTCTCTTAAAGAATTCAAATTCAATACAGTCAGCAGCATCAAAACGTATACCGTCGATTTTAAATTCTTCAATCCAGTAGTTTATAGCGTCAATAAGGTGGTCGCATACACCTACATTTTTGAGATTAAGCTTTACAAGGTTATAGTGACCGTTCCAGCCCTCATACCAGAAGTTATCTCCGCAGGGACTCTGTCCTCCGAAGTTCAGATTCTGAAACCAGCCACAGTATCCGGAATTCTGTCCGTTTTTCTGAACGTCAACGAACTGAGGAAATTTTCTTCCGACATGATTGAAAACGCCGTCAAGAATAACCTTTATTCCGTTCTTGTGAAGCTCCTCACAGATATGTCTGAAGGAATTATTATCTCCGAGTCGTCTGTCAATAGTTTTGTAGTCAGTAGTATCATAGCCATGCTCAACGGATTCAAATACAGGTCCGAAATAGACAGCATTAACATTCATTTTCTTGAAATGCTCAATCCAGTCCAGAACCTTGTCAAGGCGGTATTGAACCTCTCCGCCATCGTTATATTTGGGAGCTCCGCAGAAACCCAGCGGATAGATGTGATAGATAATAGCATCATCGTACCAGTACATAAATTAAAAGACCTCCAGTAAAAATATATAATCAGTTTTCACTTCCCTCAAGGAAATAAGTTGCCTCCATATCGGCAACGCTTACGGCAAAGGCAAGCGGAAACATTTCAAAAGCTCTGCCTATTGAGTTTTTATCCTCAATTCCGGAAAATCCCATATGATATCTTATAGCAAAGGATTCCTCACGGCTGAGCTTCATATAGCTTGATATTATATAAACGGATTTTTCGCCATGACCATAAGGCATAGTATCCTCTATACGGTAATAGGGAACTTTTTCCCACACTCCTTTATCGTTTTTAGCATTTCTGTAATCCACCACATAAAAATTTATTTTGCACAAATCGTGCAGAAGCGAGACGATTGCAACAGATTCGGGGCTGTAGTCCATCTGGTAAAGCTCCTTTGCACGGTTACGGCTGAGATAATCGACAAGGCAGTGATACACGTTGATACTGTGTTCAACGAGACCTCCCTCATATGCACCGTGAAATCTTGTGCTTGACGGAGCTGTAAAGAAATCACTTGAATTTGATTTAAGATATTCAAGAAGCTTATCAGCTCCCGGACGTTTAATATTTTCAGTATAAATTTTAATAAACTCATCTTTTGCAGTCATAGCAGGAAACCTCCGTAATATTATCATATAAATTATAGCATATCGCATACAATTATTCAATAGCCTGTCGCAAATTTCTACAAACCAGAATATTTTCAAAAACGTTTTTTATGCATAATACATAAAAAATTATTGTATAGTATCTATTCCGATAGTTTTTAAATACTCCTTTACCACTCCGTAATAATCCTTTTGTTTAATAAGCTGATTCATCTTATCTGAAGCCTTTTCTCCTGAATCGCCTGTAACAACTATTTCATCAAGCTCTTTATCAATAAAAAGCATTTTACATTTCTGACCGTCCTCAGAATAGCGTTCATAAAACTCCTTTGCCAGTTCAGCATTGCTTTTATCAGTGATATTATTTGTTGTCACTATAAAAGCATTTATATCTGAACGCATTGCAAGAGTGCTTTCGATGTGGACTATCTGTTCATAAGTAAAAATCTGACCGTTGTCGAAAATATGTTTCGGGCAAGCCTCCGCAAGTGAAAGAAGCTCCAGTATTCCGGATTCATAGTCACCGGAAACTATACTCTTTGTTGCATAGAAAAATGAGTCCTTTTCAGCCTGTTCCTCTATGTAAAGACGAGGAGTGCCGTGCTTATAAATATAATCCCTGTTTGTATCATTATTTATCAGCAGTATAATACCGCTTCCCATTCCCTGAAATATATCATCATAACACTTTTCGGCATACTGTTCGGGAGAAAGCTTTTCAAGATTATTCGTTGTTACGACTGCCGTATTAAGCATAAGCTTTGAATTTATCCAGCTTACATAATTATTGCATTCTGTCAGCTCCTCCTGCAAAAGAATCTTTGCATTATCATATATATAATTCTTTCCGGACGAAGACAAAAGCTTTTCCTCTGAGGGCTTTGTGATAACAACCTCTGTAATTATTTCTGCTGTTGTCTGCGGTTCTGTAATATCCGTATAAATCATATAACTGCTATCGGATTGTGTTTCGGAACACCCTGCAATAATGCACATAATCAAAAAGATTCCCAAAAATTTTTTCAAAAAAAATCTCTCCTTACTCTTGCTTTATATTATATATTTTAGTATAATTTAAGTAAAAAATCAAGAGGTGTTTAATATGAAATATCATTCAGAAAAAAATAATATCATACTTTGTCAGAACGATTTCAGCCTTGATGAAACTCTTGACTGCGGTCAGGCATTCAGGTGGAAAAAGACAGAATCCGAATATGACTGCACATATACCGGATTCTTCCTGAATAAAAATCTTAAAATATCCCAGAAGGGCAATATTTTTATATTCCATGATACAAGTGAATCAGATTTTCTTAACATCTGGGCGGATTACTTCGACCTTAATACCGATTACGGAGAGCTTAAAAGAATATTCTCCCGTGATGAGACTCTGAAAAAAGCCTGTGAATTTGCGGGTGGAATAAGACTTCTCAGACAGAACCCATGGGAATCACTTATATCATTTATAATATCACAGAATAATAATATTCCCAGAATAAAGCTTATTATAGACCGCCTTTGCAGTCATTACGGATATTTTCCGTCGGCTGAGGAGCTTTCCGCAGAAACTCCCGAAAGTATAGATTATCTTAAAAGCGGATTCCGTGCTAAATATATTATTGATGCCTCTCAGAAAGTATCATCAGGGGAAATAAATCTGAGTGAAATAAAGTTACTTCCCCTTGATGAAGCACGCCAAAAGCTTATAACAATCAAAGGTGTAGGGAAAAAGGTTTCGGAATGTGTTCTGCTTTTCGGAATGTACCGCACAGATGCATTTCCGATAGATGTCTGGATTAAGCGTGTTCTTGAAAATTACTATCCCGAAGGCTTTCCTGAATACACTCACCCTTATGAGGGAATAGCCCAGCAATATCTGTTCCACTATATCCGCAGTCAGGCTTCAGCAAACTGACTGTTATAGAGTTCAGCATAGAATCCGCCCTTTTCTATAAGCTGTTCATGACTGCCCTGCTCGAGTATATGACCGCTTTTCATTACAAGTATGACATCAGCATTTCTTATAGTTGAAAGGCGGTGTGCAATAATAAAGCTTGTTTTTCCTTTCATAAGCTTTTCAAAAGCCCTCTGTATCTGCTGTTCAGTTCTCAGGTCGATACTGCTTGTAGCCTCATCGAGTATAAGCAACGGAGGATTCATAAGCATAATTCTTGCTATACAGAGCAACTGCTTCTGACCCTGTGAAAGTCCGCTGTTATCACTTATAACAGTATCGTATCCATTTGGAAGTCTCTTTATAAAATTATGGGCATATACTGCTTTAGATGCCTTTATAATCTCATCAATTGATGCATCAGGCTTTCCGTATGCTATATTCTCACGTACTGTACCTGTAAAAATCCATGTCTCCTGAAGAACCATGCCGAAAGTACGGCGGAGGCTGTCTCTTGTAATATCACTGACACTTCTGCCCGAAATTGTAATTTTTCCGCTCTGGATATCATAAAAACGCAGAAGCAGATTTATTATAGTAGTCTTTCCGCAACCCGTAGGGCCTGCTATTGCAATCTTCTGACCGCTCTTTACATCAAGACTGAAATTTTCTATAAGCGGTACTTCCGGAACATATGAAAATTTAACATCTTCAAAGCTAAGGCTTCCGTCGCACTGCTCAAGAACTTCCTTTCCGGAATCGTCCGGAACTTCCTGTTCATCAAGGACTGCAAATACTCTCTCTGCTGATGATACAGCATTCTGAAGCTCTGCAACTACTCCCGAAATTTCGTTGAAAGGCTTTGTATACTGATTTGCATATGCAAGAAAGCTCGTAAGCTCTCCGACTGAAATAACGCCTATAAATCCGACTGAACCCAATGCACTCAAAGCACCTGTAATTCCGACTGTTGTATATATAAGACCGTTTACAAATCTTGTAGTAGGATTCGTAAGGGAGGAATAAAAAGTTGCCTTAGCTCCGACTTTTCCGAACTCACGGTTGATTTTATTGAATCTTTCCTCCGCACGTTTTTCATATACAAAAGCTTTTACAAGCTTCTGATTTCCTGCCATTTCTTCAGTAAGGCTTACCATTTCGCCCCTTAATTCCGACTGCTTAACGAAAGTATCGTGAGTTAGTTTTGTTATCCTTGAGGCGACAATAAATGATAAAGGTGTCAGGATTATTACAAAAAGGCTGATTTTTATATTTATAATCATCATGAATATTATCGTTCCGAGTATAGTTACAACACCGCTGAAAAGCTGTGTGAATCCCTGAAGAAGTCCGTCAGAAATTATTTCAATATCATTGATTACACGGCTTGTAAGCTCACCTTTAGTTTTGCTGTCGATAAATTTAACAGGAACTCTCTCCAGCTTTGCAAATATATCGCACCTTATATCACGGATTGTAAGATATGCAAGCTTATTTGTACAGAGCGACATGAACCATTGAAAAAGCGTACTTGCAAGAACGATTATTCCAAGAAATAAAGCGGTTCTGATAAGACCGTCAAATTCAACCGTTCCCGCTCCCTTTGCATAGTCAACGGCTTTTCCTATAAATATAGGAACGGCAAGCGAAAGAGATACTCCGGCAAGGGCAAATATTATTGTAAATATAAAGTAATATCTGTATGGCTTTGCATACGACATAACACGTTTAAGAGTTTTCAGCATATATTCATTCACCCTCCTTACTGCTCAGCTGAGAATTATATATTTCACGGTATACCTCACAGCTTTCAAGAAGTTCAGCATGAGTACCTGTACCGGCTGTTTTTCCATCGTCCATTACTATTATATTATCCGCATCTTTAAGAGATGTGGCTCTCTGGGAAATCATTATTACTGTTGTATCCCTGAGATTATCTTTAACAGCTTTTCTGAAAGCAAGGTCTGTGGCATAATCCAATGCACTTGTACTGTCATCAAGAATAACTATTTTCGGATTTCCTGTAAAAGCTCTTGCAATTGTGATACGCTGTTTCTGACCGCCTGAGAGATTCTTTCCTCCCTGCGAAATTACTGTATCAAGCTTTCTCGGAAGCTTTTCAACAAATTCCCATGCCTGTGCGATTTTAAGAGCTTTTATGATTTCCTCGTCCGTAGCATTTTCATCTGCAAGCTTCATATTTTCACGTACTGTACCGGTAAACAGTACAGCCTTCTGAGGAACGATTCCGACAAGCCTTCTTATATACTCGTTATCATAGCTCTTTATATCCTGACCGAAAAGCTTTATTTTTCCGGAATCCGCATTATAAAATTCCGGAATAAGTGATGCAAGTGTAGATTTACCGCTACCCGTACCGCCTATGATTCCAAGCATACCGCCCCGACGTATCTTAAAGCTTATGTTATCCAGTGAATTTTCGCCTGCTCCGTCATATCTGAATGAAACATTTTCAAATTCAACAGCATATTCAGAGCTTTCATCAATGGATTTTAAATCTCCGGAAACAATATCGCTTTTACATTCAAATACATCACTTATTCTGTTGGCTGATGCTATGGCTTTTGTAAAGGTTACTATAAGATTCGCAAGAACTACAAGTGCAAGAAGTATCTGCGTCATATAGTTTATAAATGCAGTAAGCTCACCCTGAGTTATACTTCCGCCGTCAACACGTATTCCGCCGAAATATATTATAGCTACTATTCCGAGATTCATGACCATGAATGTCACAGGATTAAGTATTGATGATATTTTTCCGGCAAGTATTGCGTTATCAGACAAATCATTGCAGGCTTCATTGAAATTTTTGATTTCATCATTCTGACGTGAAAAAGCTCTGATTACTCTTGTACCCTCAAGATTTTCTCTTGTAAGGGTTGCAGTTCTGTCAAGCTTCTGCTGAGTTTTCTTATAGAGCGGAATAGTCCTGCTCATTACGGCATATATTATCAGCGATATTATGGGCGTTATAATTAAAAATGCTACCGAAAGCTTAAGGTCTATAAGCATAGATGATATAATAGCTCCCATTACAAGAAAAGGCGCTCTGAATGCAAGTCTTATAAACATATTCACTCCGGTCTGAACGGAGTTTGTATCATTGGTTATTCTGTTTATAAGCGTTGATGTTCCAAGCCTGTCTATACTGCTGTAGGACAGGCTGTTTATATGCTCATAAAGTGCTTTTCTCAAATCCGTACCGAAGCCGTATGCACACTGTGATGCGAAATACTGGCATATCAGTGCAAAGAGAAGTCCGCATATTCCAAGTATAACCATTACACCGCCCATTCTGAGTATATATCCCGTATCATTATTTCCTATGCCGTCATCAATAATTTTAGCCATGACTACCGGAACTATAAGCTCAAACACAGCCTCCAGAAGCTTGAAAAAAGGGCCCAGCACAAGCTGTTTTTTATAGTTCTTCAGGTATATAAGTACCTTCTTCATAATTTTTTTCAAATCCTCCGAAAAAAAGACGGATTTCTCCGCCTGTTTTATTTATATCTCTATTCCGTTTTCGATAAGAAGCTTTCTTGCAGAATCAACTGAATCGACTCCCTCTGCATTCTTGACCGGTGCAAACTCATGATTCCTTTCGACCTCATATGAAAGACAGCTCTCCTGCATATGAATCATATCAAGCACAAGCGTTTCAAACTTGAAAACCTCCCTGTTTACGGGATTGCCGTTTCCGTCCAGACAATTTACTTTTTTCTTTACGATATGAACCGGCATTTCATTATTCATGATTTTCTCAAGCCTGTCCGTTCTGAAAAGATAGTTGAGTATTACGCCGTATCTGTATGAAAGGCTTCCGTCGGCTTCACGGCGGTTAATCATTTCATCAGTCATCTCATAGTATTCCACTATAGACGGTCTTTCGTCCTCAAGGCAAAGCACACCTACTTTTTCATCAGGAGACACCTTGCTTACCACTTTTCCGCCGGATTCGCATTCAGAGCATATCACAGCTCCGATAAATGCAGGGTCTGCAATTTTCTGAAGCACATTATCTACTGCAAATACATTAATCCATTCGATTCCCTTATCCTTGATTTCTTTAAGAAGTCCGGCTTTGGCTATTGATGAAAACCAGCCTCCGTTGCCGTTGGGCGAAAGGAATATTTTTCCTTTTTCCTCAAGAATTATTTTTCCGGCATCATCTACTGCAAACGCCATATCCTGTACAAAGAATGTGACATAATCCTTATTGTATCCGAAATAATTATGCTTTTCAAAGAAATCAATTGTTTCACTGTTATTTGTCTCGCTTGTCATGATATAAAGCGGAATAAAAGCCTCTGCCTTTTCGGAAACGGATTTTATGTTATTCATAAGACATTCAAAGATATAAAGATTTTTATCTATGCCGATATTGAACATTCCCTTAGGGTGTTCAAATCCAAGTCTTGTACCTTGACCGCCCGCAAGAAGTACCGCTGCAACCTTTCCGTTTTTTATAGCATCAAGACCAGCTCCGGAAAATTCATCATATCTTTCACTTACTTCTTTTATGCTGACTGCTCCGAGAGGTTTGAAATCTCCTCTTTTTCCGGAAACATTTCTTTCGTTAAAATATTTAAGCAAAGACATATCAAGATTCTCCACCTGAGACAAAAGACATTCTTTTTCATCATCGGAAAGCTCATCATAGTATTCAAGAATGTGTTGCTGACCGCATACACTAAGCTTTTCCAAAGCTTCTTTATAATTCATAAAAAGATTTCCCCCTTAAAAAAATAGTATTGCTGTTATTATATCATAGTATTCAAAAAAAATCAATGATTAATATGTAAAAAAATCCGGAATACAGAACGTAAAAAATCTGACAGAACTATTAAAAATCTGTTCTCAGATTATGATTCCGTATTCCGGATTTCCGGATTATGTTACAATATAAAGCATATCAGACCGTTACAGCCCTCATTGATAACACGTTCAAGGGTTTCCTGAATTTTCATGCGTGCATCGGAGGGCATCTTGTAAAGCTTATTGTGAAGCCCCTCATTTACAAGCTCATGAAGTGATTTTCCGAATATATTGCTCTCCCATATTTTTGTCGGATTTTCTTCAAAGCCCTCAAGAAGATAGTGTATAAGCTCCTCACTCTGACGCTCTGTGCCTACTATGGGACTTACTGTTGTATTTATATTAGCCTTCATAAGATGTATTGACGGTGCAGAGGCTTTAAGCTTTACGCCATATTTTCCGCCCTGCCTGATTATCTTAGGCTCTTCAAGAGAAAGCTCCTCCATTTCCGGCATAACTATTCCATATCCTGTCGCCTCTAATTCCGCAAGTGCCGGTTCAAAGCGTTTGTATTCATTCTTGATTCTGTTAAGCTCCAGAAGCACCGGAAACAAATCGCTCTCGCTCTCTATCTCTATGCCGGTTTCCTCCCCGAGTATCTTATAAAACAGACTGTTGTCTATCTCCGCACTTATCGTAACGCTTCCATTTCCCAAATCAATTTCGCTCACCTCGGATTTAACTATATGCGGACAGTCCATAACAGCTTTAGTCATATACTCTGCCTCACGCACAAGCTTTATATCCTTTGCACTTTCACGTATGCAATTCATAATATCGCTTCTCAGCCAGTGACCCTTTTCCAGCGAATTTATCCACTTTGCTGTTATAATATTTATTTCCCTTACGGGGAATGAATACAGAATCTCACGCATAATAAGCTTTATGTCATCTTCATTAAGCTCCAGACAATTCACCGGAATAACCTTGCAGTCATATTTGTCTGTGAGATTACGGCACATATCAGCAGTTTCTTTTTTCTCAGGGTTTGCGGAATTCATAATAACTACAAAGGGTTTGCCCAGTTCTTTAAGCTCACGTATTACACGTTCCTCACACTCCTCATACTCCTGACGGGGAATATCTGATATGCTTCCGTCCGTAGTCACAACAAGACCTATTGTGGAATGGTCGGCAATCACCTTTCTTGTACCGATTTCCGCAGCCATGTTAAATGGTATTTCTTCATCAAACCATGATGTCATTACCATGCGTGGGTTGTCATTTTCTATATAGCCCAGCGAACTGGGAACTATATATCCTACACAGTCTATAAGTCTTACATTGAATTTTACTCCGCTTCCGAGATTTACCTCAACAGCCTCC
>JAQXFT010000145.1 GCA_029005335.1 Oscillospiraceae bacterium | reverse complement strand
AATAATGGAATAATTCAGTTGTTAAGTAAAGCGGGATTTAAAAGCGATATTGTTGGATATGTGGCTTCCACAGTTGTGAAAAACGTCGGAGTGAAGAATGGCAAGCAGCAGATTTACACAAACTTAACTTCAAAATATGGTCAGAATAAGGGATTGAATATTTATAATCAAATTAAGAAACACATTTAGAAGTAATAAAATATTTTGTTATTTTTTGATAATACTGGTAACAGAAAAGTTTTTTTGAAAAGGTTTACATATATGGATATAAGTAATAGATGTACATTCTATCGTGTCGAATCATGCTGAATGCGTAATTCTGATGTTACTTTATTTTATAAACGGCTTAAAATAGCCATTTTTATACTTTCGTAATTTTGTGGGTTTACTGATTTTTAATCAAAAACTGTATATAGAAAATGCAAATTAGGTATAGAAAAAATTTCAGATACACTCCCTCTGTTCAGACGGCTGACCGTTGAACGTGTGATTTGGATAACAAAAAAGACCTCTGCCATAAATCAGCAGAGGTACTTTTTATGAAATAGTATATTTTTACAGCAATCTGAAAAAGTTCCGTCTGCACTCAATTATATTTTCTTTTCTCAGCTTGCTGATTTCGGCAGAAAGCCCACTTCTGTCAACCTCAAGGAAATCCGCAAGCTCCTGTCTGTCATATGGAATTTCAAAGCTTCTGCTGTGATGATTTTTTGCTTGTATTATCAGATATTTCATCAGTTTTTCTCTTGTTGAGCGTCCGGATATTATTTCTATTTTCTGATTCAGGAGCAGATTTTTTTCAGAAATGGATTTTATAAGATTAAAAATCATTTTGCTGTGAAAGTCGCAGGCATTGCAACACGGGTGTAAAATTTTTTTGCATTCGACAAGCATAATCTCGCAGTCTTTTTCAGCAACGACATTTACCGGAATGGAATTTGTTTCAGAGCAGATAAAGGATTCCCCGAAAGTCACTGAAGGTTCAATGACTGTAACAATACTTCTGTTTCCGTAAAAATCAACACGAATGATATGTGCTGTTCCCGAAAGCATTATCCCTATATGTGATATTGTTTCACCTTCTGTAAATATGTACTGATTTTTCGTGAATGACAAAACCTTTGCACCCAGACAGCCAAGCATTGCCAGAAGATTATCATCGGACATATTTTCAAACAGCCTGCAATTTTTAAGATTTTCCAGATATTTCTTCATAATAAATCTCCGTTTGTTGAAAATTCAACATACTTTTTTCTTTGATTATAATATAATTAAATCACAAGGTCAAGCAAGAAACAACAGATATTTTGTTGTTACAGGAAAAATGCAATAGTACTGATGATTTTGTTACTGTCTGTCATAGTAGTGAAGTCGTGATGGCAGACGGAAAATAATATTGATTAAAGGAGTAATATTATGGAAAATAAAATGTTTTGTTTTCAGTGTGAGCAGACCAGCTGCGGAGGCTGTAGAGGAAATGCCGGTGTCTGCGGAAAGAAAGCTGATACAGCCAGATTACAGGACGAACTGACAGGTATGCTTATTGGTCTGGCACGTTCTGCTGAGGGTAAAGAACACATGATAAACAGCAATACCTATAAGCTTTTTATTGAAGGGCTGTTTACAACACTTACAAATGTGAATTTTGATGACACATCAATTAAACATCAGATACAAATGGTAAATCAGGAAAAATTGAGATTTTCTCAGAATAATGGAGACTGTGCTTCAGTATGCAGAAAAGATGAGAATTTTAATATGAATGAGCTATGGAATGATGACGAAAATATCCGTTCTCTGAAATCGCTGATTCTTTTCGGGCTGAGGGGTATGTCGGCATATGCATATCATGCCATGGTTCTGGGCTATACAGATGACGAGGTGAACCATTTCTTCATTGAGGGACTTTTCAAAATCGGTCTTGACCTGACAGTGGAAGAACTGCTTCCTGTTGTGATGAAAGTGGGAGAAATCAACCTGAAATGCATGGATTTGCTTGACAGGGCAAACACTGAAACTTACGGAAATCCCGAGCCGGTAACAGTTCCTCTTAAAGTGGAAAAAGGAGCGTTTATTGTAGTTTCGGGACATGACCTGAAAGACCTGCATATTCTTCTGGAGCAGACAAAGGACAAGGGAATAAATATTTATACTCATGGTGAAATGCTTCCAGCCCACGCTTATCCGAAGCTTAAAAAATATCCGCATCTCAAGGGTAATTTTGGTACGGCATGGCAGAATCAGCAGAAGGAATTTGACAACATTCCCGCACCGGTTTTATTTACCACAAACTGTATTATGCCCCCGAAGAAAAGCTATGCTGACAGAGTTTTTACAACAGAAGCCGTTGCATTTCCGGATACTGTCCATATCGGAGAGGACAAGGATTTCAGTCCGGTTATTCAGAAGGCACTGGAGCTGGGCGGATATGCCGAAGATATGGAATTTACCGGTATAAACGGAGGAAAACAGGTAACAACAGGCTTCGGACACCATGCGATACTGTCAAATGCCGATAAAGTCATTGAAGCCGTGAAATCGGGAGCAATACGCCATTTCTTCTTAGTGGGGGGCTGCGACGGTGCAAAAGCAGGAAGAAACTACTACACTGAATTTGTAAAGCAGACACCCAAAGACACAGTAGTGCTGACTCTTGCCTGCGGAAAATATCGTTTTAACGACCTTGATTCAGGTGAAATCGGAGGGATTCCACGGCTCATGGATATGGGGCAGTGCAATGATGCATACGGTGCAATCAGGGTGGCAACAGCTCTTGCAGAAGCTTTTGACTGTGAAGTAAATGAACTTCCGCTTTCCTATGTTCTTTCATGGTATGAGCAGAAAGCAGTTTGTATTTTGCTTACACTGCTTCATCTTGGAATAAAAAATATCCGGCTGGGACCGTCACTGCCTGCGTTTCTTTCAAAGGATGTGCTTGCGTTTCTGGTGGATAATTATGGGATTGCACCAATTACAACGCCGGAAAATGATTTGAATATCCTGCTGAAATAATATTGGTTTTTCAGCATATTCACAGCCTCTTGCTCTGACCATTTTCTCCGAAAAAATAAGTTGACAAACAGAAAAGCATATGATATAATAAAAGTCAACATGATATATCTGTATTATAG